>JALONI010000002.1 GCA_025455015.1 Cyclobacteriaceae bacterium
CAAAACGTGGGCAGTATCTTCTACGACTCGCGCTGGAGCAAACCCGAACTGATCCTCTCGCACGCGATGGCCGTGGGGCGTTTTCAACAACGCGCTGCCCACGAGATCGGCCAGGCACGCGGGTTTGACGAGGGCTATCTGGAGTCGGGCATTGGCGTCCACAATTTGTTGCGGATGAACTATGCCGATGTCGCCTATATTGGCTTTGGCGGAGGACTCTTCTATCGCTACGGTCCGTATCAATTCGCCAAGGCATCGAACAATCTGGCGGCCAAGCTGTCGCTGACGTTCAGTTTTTGACATCTTATGCGTTTTTGTACCTTGCCGATACAGGATATGTGACGTAATGGCGGAGCCATCTCCCCCACTGTGAATGATCCGAGTACGAAACGAACCAACGGATACTACGGGTGTTTACTGAACGGAGTGACGACCGGGAAAATGCATCCGGGGTTGCGAAAATTGATCTTGTAAGAACACAAAAACGAGTCTGACCAAAAAAAGATGTTGTATCGAAACCTGGGAAAATCCGGATTGCCAGTCAGCGCCTTGTCGCTAGGCTCATGGCTTACGTTTGGAAAGCAAATTGATAACGGTGTTGCCGAGGAGCTGATGTCCATCGCGTATGACCAGGGCGTCAATTTTTTTGACAATGCCGAAATCTATGCGCGGGGCCGCTCCGAGACCGTGATGGGCGACATCCTGAAAAAGAAAAAGTGGGACCGCGACAGTTACATCGTTTCCAGCAAAGTCTTCTTTGGCTATCTCGGCAAAGACGCCAAGCCCACCCAAAAGGGGCTGAGCCGCAAACACGTGGTGGAAGCGTGTGAGCAGGCCCTGAAGCGACTGCAACTGGACTACTTGGACTTGTATTTCTGCCATCGGCCCGATAAGTCAGTGCCCATTGAAGAAACCGTGTGGACGATGCACAACCTGATCCAACAGGGAAAAATTTTGTACTGGGGTACGAGCGAATGGAGCGCGCAGGAAATCATGGAAGCGCACCTGGTGGCCAGGGCCAACCACCTGATCGGCCCCACCATGGAGCAGCCTCAATACAACATGCTGGTGCGCCAAAAGGTGGAAGTGGAGTATGCGCAGGTTTACAGCACCGTGGGGCTGGGCACCACCATCTGGTCACCGCTGGCCAGCGGTGTGCTTACGGGCAAATACAACCAAGGTTTTGTGGAAGACACTCGCCTGAGCATCTTGGGCATGGATTGGCTCAAAGAATCGGCCCTGCAAAAAGAAAACATTCAACGTGCCCAAGCGCTTGCGGCCTTCGCCAAGGAGTTAGGCCTGTCGCTGCCGGTGTTGGCCATTGCCTGGTGTTTGAAAAACCCGAACGTGAGCACGGTCATTTTGGGCGCCTCCAAAAGCGAGCAACTCAGCGAAAATTTCGGTGCGCTGGATGCGCTGAGGCTGTTAACCCCTGACGTGATGGAAAAGATAGAAACCATTCTTCATAACCGCCCGGCCCCGCCCGAATATTGATCTATGGCAAAATCACGTTTCTTTCGCCCCGATTTTATGGTGGCCTTGCTGGCCGTCATTATCGGTTTGTGTACCATGTTTGTGTATATCTATCAGGCGCGTATCATGAGCAAGCAACTGCATGCCTCGGTGTGGCCCTATCTCGAAACCAACTATTCAGAAGGAGAACAAGGGGTCGAACTTTCCGTGGAAAACAAAGGCATTGGTCCTGCCAAGGTCAGGCAGTTCTACGTCATCTTGGATGGTGTTCCTCATCGCGATGAAAAAGAAAAGTTGGATTCACTGCTCACCTCGTTCATTGGTGAAAATGCTTCTTACGATTATACCAACGTCATCAACCGGGTGTTAAAACCAGGCGAGACCGTGAGTTTTCTAAAGTTCACGGATCCGCGCACGCTCAAAAAACTGGACTCCGCGCTCAAAGGTCACCGCGTGGAAATGGAAGTTTGTTTTTGCTCGGTGTACGATGACTGTTGGCGAAAGCGCGGGGCGAGCATTGAACCATGCGACACGTGTGATGAATAAATGAAAACAGCGTTCCTTTGTGCGATGATCTTGGCGGTATGCACGCCAGCCCTGGCGCAAACCGAATTACAACGAAGCATCTATTTTGGGGGAGGCCGGTATGAAGTGGACGAGTGGCAAGCCAAGGAACTCTCCGATTGGCTCGACTCCATCCCCAACCTGTTGGAGAAATACGAAATCCAACTCATCAGTCATACCGATCCGATCGGTGGCAAAGAGTTTAACGCCTGGCTTTCGCAGATGCGCAGTCAGGCCGTATTCGATTTGCTGCTATCCAAAGACATACCTGAGCGGCTGATTTCCGTGAAAGACTGGGGCCTGGAAAACCCGGTGTATTCCAATCAATCGTACCGCGGCATGCGGCTGAACCGCAGGGTGGATGTGGTGCTGCACCCGGTGGTGTTTTAGGGCTCGGATGAAAAGCGCCTCAAGGCCGGAGAGTGCCCTGGCCATAAAGACGGGCAACGCCCTCACAGCCGCCCGCTTTCGGACACCTTTTGCCGCTTTCGGACAATTCCCGTGCAACTTGCGCGCAAAATCAGCGTCTAATACCTGAAAAAGCCCGTTGGCACCATTGTTGGCTATCCAGCACCCACCGGGGGTGTTGTAATCCTCCCAGCGCATGATCAAACTCCAAAACATCGACAAGTACATCGACTCGCGCTTTCAGCGCACGTTCATTCTCAAAGGCATCGACCTGGAGGTGCAGCAGGGCGAGTTTGTCACGCTCATGGGCCCCAGCGGAGCGGGCAAATCCACCCTCATGAACATCATCGGCATGCTGGACGAACCCTCGGCCGGGGAATATTACTTTTTTGACGAGCCCGTTCACAAAATGAAGGAGAAGCAAAAAAGCGAGATGCACAAAAACTACATCGGCTTCATCTTTCAGGCCTACCACCTCATTGACGAGTTGACCGTATATGAAAACATCGAAACGCCCCTGCTGTACAAAGGGGTAAACGGCAGCCAGCGCAAAAGCATGGTGGCTGAAATGCTTGACCGCTTCAACATGGTGGCCAAAAAAGATTTATTCCCCGAGCAACTGAGCGGTGGGCAGCAGCAGTTGGTCGGCATTGCGCGCGCCATTGTAGGCCAGCCGAAATTGCTTTTGGCCGATGAGCCCACGGGCAACTTGCATTCGGATCAGGGCAAACAGATCATGGACATCTTCCAAAAGCTAAACGAAGAAGGCATCACCATCATACAGGTCACCCACTCAGAAGAAAACGCCCAGCGCGGCAAGCGCATCGTGCGCGTGGTAGACGGTGCCATCCAGTCGGACGAAAAAGTCAATCAATAAACGATATGAGATCTTGGTTTTTGGTGTTGTCACTAAGCGTGCGGGCGGTCCTTGCGGAGGCACAAGACCCGGTAAAAATGACGATTCAAGAAGCGGTGGAAGTAGGGCTCAGGCGCAACCTGGCCCTGCAGGAGCAACGCAATCAACTCGGCTTTACCACCGTCAATGCCACTTCCAGCCTGTTGCAGATGGCACCCAGCGTTTCCATTGATGCGGTGGCGGGGCGGTTTGATGGCAATTCGTTCAACCAGCAGTTGGGAAAAGTGGTCAATGGCAAGACCGATTTTGTCAATGGCAACATCTCGGCCTCGATGCCTGTTTTCAATGGCTTAAGCCGGGTGAACACCTACCGGCAGGCAAAAAATGCCAACGAAGCCCAGCTTGAGTGGGTGCAACGCACCGAACAAGACATCATTCGCAACATTGCCTCACAGTACCTTAACGTGCTGCTGGATCAACAGCTTTTGCGCATCGACCGCGAAAACATTGAGACCCAACAAAAGCAATACAGCCAAATCAAGGCGCAGGTGGAATTGGGAGCGCGGGCGGAGGCCGACTTGTACAACCAGGAATTTCAGGTGCGCAATGCCGAGTTGCTGGCTGTGCGCTCCGAAAACCGGCTTCGCAACGACATGGCCATTCTTGCCCAAACATTGGTGTTGGATCCTTCGGTAAAATATGAGTTGATCGATCCAGAATGGGATTTGACGAGCGATTTTGCCGACCGCAGCCTGGACGAACTGAATAACATCGCCATGGCCAACCGGGGCGATCTGACCCGCGCTGACCTATCCGCCAAGGCGGCCCAGTTTGGCATGGCCACGGCTCGCGGAAGATACCTGCCGCAGGTATCGGCTTTCGCTTCGCTCAGTTCGCGGTATAACTACATCTTTGACTTTCCGGACAACCGCAGCTTTGAAGAACAGTTTCGCCAGGACAACCGCCAGGTGAACTACGGCCTCCAACTGAGCATCCCGATTTTTGACGGCCTGCAACAGCGCGCCCGTGTGGCGCAGGCACGCGTCACCTATGAAAACGCCAAACTTGGCTACTTGCGCACTGAGTTACAGGTAAAAACCGATGTGCTGTTGGCTTACCAAAACTACAAGGATGCCATCACGAGCCAGCAATCGTCACAGGCGCAATTGCGCTCGGCCGAACTAGCCTACCAGATGGAAAAAGAGCGGTATGATCTGGGGGTCTCCAACATCGTACAGCTCACCACCGCCAACCAGGCCTTTGTGCGGGCACAATCCGATTACGCCAACGCGCGGTACACCCTCATGTTCCAGCGCCTGCTGATCAATTTTGCCCTGGGCACGTTGAAGGCCGAAGATGTCCCGTCCGGGCGCTAGGAAACACGGGCACGGGCGGCCCCAAATTCGCGCGGGGGCCGGCCCGAGAATCTCAAAATTTCTCCTACCTTTGCAGCCCCATTCGGGTGAATGGGCCGTTACTTGCTAAGTAGCTGAATGTCAAACCAATTTGCTGCAAAAACGCCCGTTTGCCGCATGTATTCACCAGGGCATCTTTACATTTTTATGGCAAAAGTAACCAAGGGGGCCGAACCCAAAGCTCCCAAAGCCACCGGAAAAACCACCAAAAGCGCAGCCGAACTGGACGAAAACGATGAGTTGGCCAAGTTTCGCGCAGCGAAAAAAGCCGAGGAAGAAGAAGGCATCTCGCGCATGATCAAAGACGTGACCGCGCGCAAGGCCGCCACCGCCTCCAACGTATCGGTGGACAACTTTAGCTGGGATACCTACGACACCAAGGGCTTTGGCGAAGGGTACACCTCCCATGAACGCGAAGCCCTGTTGAAGCAATATTCGGGCACGGTTACCACCGTGAACGAGAGCGAAGTGGTCAAAGGCACAGTCGTGGGCATCAATGACCGCGATGTGATCCTGAACATCGGCTTCAAGTCCGATGGCCTGGTGCCGTTGGCCGAGTTCAAAGACATGACCAACCTGAAAATTGGCGATGTGGTGGACCTCTTCATCGAAGAGCGCGAAAACACCATGGGCCAGTTGATCCTGAGCCGCAGAAAGGCCAAGTTGGTCAAAGGATGGGAATACGTACAGCAAGCGCTGGATAAAGACGAGGTGATCGAAGGCTTTGTGAAGCGCAGAACCAAGGGTGGCTTGATCGTGGATGTTTTTGGTATCGAAGCATTCTTGCCCGGCTCGCAAATTGACGTGAAGCCGATCCGCGACTTTGACATCTACGTGAACAAAAACATTGAGGTGAAGGTGGTGAAAATCAACTACACCAACGACAACGTGGTGGTATCGCACAAGGTACTCATCGAAAAAGACCTCGAACAACAGAAGGCGGCCATCCTCACCAACCTCGAAAAAGGCCAGGTGTTGGAAGGCGTCATCAAGAACATGACCAACTTTGGCGTGTTCATCGATTTGGGCGGGGTAGACGGCTTGCTGCACATCACCGACATTTCGTGGGGCCGCATCAGCCATCCGGAAGAGCTGCTGAAGCTTGACCAGGTAGTGAAGATTGTCGTGTTGGATTTTGACGAAGACAAGAAGCGTATTTCGCTGGGCATGAAGCAACTCACGCCTCACCCGTGGGATGCCCTTTCGGCTGACATTACCGTGGGCTCGAAAGTAAAAGGCAAAGTGGTGAACGTAGCCGACTATGGCGCGTTCCTCGAACTGCAGCCGGGCGTAGAAGGGCTCATCCACGTAAGTGAAATGAGCTGGAGCCAGCATTTGCGCAACCCGCAAGATTTCCTGAAAGTACACGATGAATTGGAGGCCGTAGTGCTCACGATCGACCGCGAGGAGCGCAAGATGTCGTTGGGCATTAAGCAACTGACCGAAGACCCGTGGACACGCCAGGCGATATTGGCCAAGTATGCCGTGGGCACACGCCACAAAGGCATCGTGCGCAACCTCACCAACTTTGGCTTGTTCATCGAGCTGGAAGAAGGCATCGATGGGTTGGTTCACGTGTCAGATTTGAGCTGGACCAAGAAAATCAAACACCCTTCGGAGTTCACCAAAGTGGGCGAAACGCTGGAGGTGCAAGTGCTGGAATTGGACGCCACCAACCGCAGGCTGGCATTGAGCCACAAACACCTGGAAGAAAATCCGTGGGATACGTTCGAGACGATCTTCACCATCGGGTCGGTGCATAAGTGTACCCTCATCAGCAAAAACGACAAGGGTGCCGTGCTGGAGTTGCCCTACGGCATTGAAGGATTTTGCTCCGCCAAGAACTTGGCCAAGGCCGACAATGGTAAGGTTGAGGCAGGAGAAAGCCTCGACTTCAAAGTGCTGGAGTTCTCGAAGGACGATCGCAGGATTGTGTTGAGTCACAAGGCTACGTGGAGCACCGAAGAGGAAGAAAAGCCCGCGAAACCGGCCGCCAACAAGAAGGCTGCCCCCAAGGGCAAGACCATCGACAAGATCAACCAAGAGTCAGAGAAATCGACTTTGGGCGACTTGGAAGCGCTGACTGCGTTGAAGGAGAAGATGAGCGGCAATAAGTCCGCGGAGTAATACAAATCGGGCCCCAGGCATTGGGCATCTCGTAAACAGGCGTAGCTTTGTTCCCGAGTGCACCAAGGCTTGGTGCCTTCCGGTTCCGTGGCCGAGTGGCTAGGCTGAGCTCTGCAAAAGCTCCTACAGCGGTTCGAATCCGCTCGGAACCTCGATACAGCCGATTCCCTGCCTGCGTGACGCAGGCAGGGAATCCGCTCGGAAACCTTGAGATAACGATTTCCTGTCGGCTTCACGCAGGCAAGGAGTCGGCTAGGAATCTCTCGGACCCATAGCTCAGCTGGTTAAAGCACCTGACTCATAATCAGGGTTGGGGGTCGAGGGTATTTGAAATATTGTAAACTTTTAATCGGGCCCTTAGCTCAGCTGGTTAGAGCAATTGACTCATAATCAATAGGTCCCCGGATCGTGCCCGGGAGGGCCCACTAAAAATTTAAAAGGCAGTTGTGCGACCCTCAACTGCCTTTTTTTATGAGGTGTTAAGAGATAGTGTTAAGAAAATCGAACAATTGAACGTGTGATAGATCTTCTCTTATCATATTGTTCCTACTGACACAGTATAAAAAAGAAAGACAGCATAAAAGCTTACGATTTAAAAAGTCCAGCCACAGTTTTCATCGGCAGGAACATTCGTCCGTTATCCAAAGGAATAAAGCCATACTGCCCATAAAAAGCAGCGGCTCCATCATCCAACGGATCAACGATCACCGCCATAGAGTCAATTTCTTCCGATAACAGGTAACATCTGTGTAGTGCATCCATCAGTAACAATTCTCCAGATCTTTGACCACGAAAACGCGTATCTACAGCAAGCCTTCCTATGAGTGTAGTAGGAAGATTTATATAGGATGCGGGCATTTTCTTCTTGATCTCTTCTGGAACGATAGCCAGCGGCACACTATCGTTTGATAAAGTATAATACCCCTTAATCGAATGGCCGTCTCCCTCCAGTACAAAACAAGCCGACAGCTTTCTTTTGATGTCTTGGTTAACCTGTTTTTTCAGATAGAAATCTAACGGATCCTTGCCACACGAAAAATTCTCACGATTATGAGACGTGTCTAACCTAACAGTCTTAAACGTCATGTTAAGCCTGTTTGTATCGCTTAGCAGCAGCTTTCAGCTTCTCGTTGGGCTTAGATGGATTGAGTAAAGCATCAAAAAATGTTTCACGGTCTTTTTTAGACGTCAATAAGTTCTTCCGTTCCTCAACAATGATCTTTGCTTTTTCCATTGCACTACTGATTACAAAATCAGAAAGCGATCTGTACCCACCAAGTACAACAGCTTCTTCAAGGAACTCTTTTTGCTCTTTAGGAAGCCGTGTATCAAAGCGCGCAGTTTCAAATGTTTTAGTTTTCAATGACATATACAAATATACGGATAAATTCCGTACAAAGTTCCCATAAGTACGGAAATTAACGTACAATTTGACAAGTCCCTTTTTTTATCTGTTTTTTTAGATCGGTATCCACCGGAACCCTGCTTCAAGGACAACGTAAGACAGTTGAATAGTTTGAAAAAGAATTTGAACTGACATTTTCGGACTTGCCGGGAAGCCAAGGGGTAAGGATACAGGCGTGAATTTCACTTTCACCTACTCATCCCGCAACGCCTTCACCGGGTTGGCGGAGGTAGCGCGGAGCACATGGAAGCCTACGGTTACCAACGTGATCACAAAAGCCGTAAAAGCTGCCAGCAAAAACGTGAGCCACTGCCCGCCCAACTCAATGCGATAGGCAAAGCCTTGCAGCCAGTTGCTGGTAAAATACCAGGCCAGCGGAAACGCCACGGCCGTGCCAATCGCCACCAGCAGGAAAAACTCTTTGGATACCAAATACACCAATCCACCCTGCGAAGCCCCGATGACTTTTCGTACGCCTATCTCTTTGGTTCGCTGCTGCGTGGTAAAAGCCGACAAGCCCAACAAGCCGAGACAGGCAATAAAGATCGTCAACGCAGAGAAGGCCGTAAACACCTGGCTGCGCTTTTCGTCCGCGCGGTATTGCGAGTTGAAATCTTGGTCGAGGAATGTGTACATAAACGGGTAGCCGGGGTTCACCTCATGCCAGGTGCGCTCCATGGCGGCCAACGCGCTGCGCACATCGCCCTCGGCTGTGCGCACAAACAAGCTGCCGTTGTTTTCGCTCAAGATGATCATCAGCGGCTCAATGGCATCGTACAATGAGTTTTGATGGTAATCTTTCACCACGCCCACCACGCGTTTTTCCAAATCGGTGTTGTTGGGGCCTGCGCCCTGTGCAATGAATTTTTTTCCGATGGGGTTCGACCAGCCCATCCGCTTCACCATGGCCTCGTTGACCAGCGCGGCATAAGTGGTGTCAGACGCCACCTCGCGCGAGAAGTCGCGGCCCTGCACAATGGTCATGCCCATCGTCTTGACAAAATCATGATCGGCATTGAAGAGGTCTACGCCCCTCTCAGACAGTTTGCCTTCGTTGTCTTCCACTTGCAACAAGAGCTTGCCAATGTTTTCGCCCGGCCCGGCAAACGAAGTAGCCGCGGTGGCTACGCCCTCGGTCTGCTTCATGCGCTGTGCCAAGGTGCCCGACTTGCGAATGAGCTCCTGGTTGGACAGGTCGAGGCGCACCAGCCGTTCTTTGGTAAAGCCCAGGTCTTTGGTACGCATAAACTGCAATTGGTTGTACACGATAAACGTGCTGATGAGCATGAAGATGGAAATGGCAAACTGCAGCACGACCAGCGACTTGCGAAACAGGGCACTGCCCCCGCGCGCGGCCAGCTTGCCCTTCAGCACGCTTACGGGATTGAAGCTCGACAAATAAAACGCAGGATAGCTGCCCCCGACAACGCCCACCAACAATACAATGCCTACCAACGAGAGGATGACCGGTGTTTGCGACACGTAGCCGAAGGGGAGCGCTTTGCTGGCCAGTTGGTTGAATAAAGGCAAAAACGCGTAGATCAACACCAGACTGACAGCCAGTGCCATGAGTGCCAACACCACCGACTCAGTAATGAACTGCGCAATCAACTGGGCGCGTTGCGAGCCCATCACCTTGCGGATGCCCACCTCTTTGGCGCGATTGGCCGAGCGGGCGGTGGCCAGGTTCATGTAGTTAATGCTGGCGATGATGAGCATAAACGCAGCAATGGCGCCAAAGATGTAAACGATTGTTATGTCGCCTCCTTCTTCGGCTTCGTCCTGGATTTTGGAATGCAGGTGAATGGACGTGATAGGCTGCAACTCATACTGAATGGTGATGCCGTATTGGGCAAAAATGGGTTCTACTTTTTCATTGAGTATCTTGGCAAAGTGTGTTTGCATGTTGGCCGGGTCATAGCCCGCGGGCAGCAGCAGATACGTGAACACGCCAAAACCGCCCCAACTGTTGGCCGGAGGCTGCCCTACACGCGAGACCAACGCATCAAACCGAAAATGCGAATTGAGCGGCACATCTTCGATGACTGCGGTCACCAAAAAACTTTGGCCCTCTTTGGTTTGCAGCGACTGCCCTACCGCATCGGCTGTGCCAAAATATTTCCGAGCAATCTTTTCGGTGAGCACAATCGAATGGGGCTTGTCCAACGCAGTGGCCGGATCGCCATGCAAAAAGGAATAGGTGAACACGTCAAAGACAGTGGAGTCAACTTGCCTAAAGTCCTCTTCGTAGAACTCTTTTTCCCCCTGCACGATCAACTGGCGCCCCATGCTAAAAAAGCGTACGGCATTTTTTACGTCAGGATAGTTCGCTCGCAGCTCCTCTGCTAACGGCACCTGCGCTACGGCCCAGGTAAAGGCGTTGTCGGGTTCTTTGATGTTGGAAACCACGCGGTAGATGTTATCCGCGTTGGCATGGTAGCGATCAAAACTTTGTTCATCCAGAATGTACAGCAGCAAAAACACGCTGCACGTAATGCCGATGGTGAGCCCCGCCACATGGAGCACACTGTATGTCTTGTCTTTGCGGATGTTGCGCAGGGCGATGAGGATAAGGTTTTTGAGCATACGAAAGGGATGTGCGTTGAAAGTAATTCGTGGATATTCCTTGGTTACGAAAGAAGATGAAAAAAGATGCTCGAAAGTTTTGCCCGACAGAAAATAGTAGCCGTCTGTGCGTGTGGACGAGCACTGTCCAGAAGCGGGCAGCCCTGTACCTATGACGAAAACAGGGCTCACGCATGACTTTGATCATTTCCCGCCCACCGGATTTTGATTGACTTGCTGCTGGAAACAACACCCGACCCAAGTAACGTTACCCGATGAAAAAACGAGAACCTGTATCGACCATCATGACCAAGGCTGTCATCACGGTTGACAAAGACACGCACACCCTGCGCGATGTAAGAGACCTGTTCCGCAAAGAAAAAATCCGGCACATCCCTGTTCTGGAGAAGAAAAAGCTGATCGGCATCGTCAGCAAAAATGACATCAACCGGCTAAGCTTTGGCGCGCTGTTCGAAAACCAAGCCAATGCCGATGAAGGCGTGCTGGACATGCTCACGATTGACCAAGTGATGACGGCCCATCCCACCGTAATCAGCCCAGAGGTGTCCATCAAAGAGGTAGCCGAGATTTTCGCCACCCAGGACTTTCACTCGTTGCCGGTGGTGGAAAACGGCACCATCGTGGGCATCGTCACGAGCACCGATGTGATTCGCTACCTGCTGGAGCAGTATTAGTGTTTACCCCGGCTACCCGCGCAGGGCACCAAGGGGGCAACAAAAAAGGTATCCCGCCAATGGCGAGACACCTTTTTTGTGCTTTGTCAATCGTGCCGCAACTCAAGAGATTTTGAGATCGGCCTTTAAAAAATGATCTAGTTTTTGCTCACGCCCGGCTCGCGCTGGAGAAACTCATCGTACAGTTCGGTCTGGCGGCTGGTCATCGGTATCTGCCAACCCTCGATAAACACATGCTTCACTTGTGTTTTTGTTTCAAAGGGATCGCCATCGCACACAAACAGCGTGGCATTCTTGCCCACCTCCAGCGAACCCAGTATGTTGGCCACGCCAAAGATTTCTGCAGGAACAATCGTGATGGCCTTCAACGCCTCCTCCTTGCCCATGCCATACGCAGCGGCATAGCCGGCATGATAGGGTAAGTTGCGCACATTTTCCGTTTGCAACGTACGCAACGCCACCTTTACGCCCGCCTTCCGAAGGACACCGGCATTGGCGTAGGCTTGGTCGTAGCGGTCATAGTCGCGCGTGGGGATGGCAATGACGGGGCCGGTCACCACGGGTACGTTGGCTTTCGCGATGTCGCCCGCCACGCGCCACCCTTCGGCCACACCTGTCAAGATCACCTTTTTAATTTTGCGCTCGGCCAGCCACTTAAGTGCCGCTTGGATGTCTTTGGCGGCATTGGCTTCAACCATCAACGTCTTCTCGCCCCGCACCACGGGCAGCAGGGCTTGAAGCTCAGGATAATACGACACGCCTTTGCCCCGGGTGGCCGAATCCAACCGATGGTATTGGATGGCTTTGTCCCATACTTCGTTTAGTTGCTTCAATGCCTTGTCTGAGTCGCGCTTGATTTCATCTTCGGTGCGTCTGTCAAAAAAACCTCGCTTGCCAGTGTTGGGAAAATTAAGCACCACACCTTCAAACCCCGCGAACATCTGATCGGGCGTGTAGCCGTGCATGTGTACCAAGGCGGCCTGGCCCGGCAGCAACCCCCCTTCGGGGCGGGTGATCACGGTGGTCACACCGCTTACCCGCGTGACGGGTATGACCACCGAGTTGGGATTGATGGCAGTGAGGGCTTTCATCTGGGGGATGACATCGCCCGTTTCGCGCTGGTCGGTAGCTTGAGGAATCTGTCCGATCTCGAGCAAGCCAATACCGGTGCCCCCATCAATCATGCCGGGGTAGATGCGCAAGCCCTTGCAGTCGATCACCTGCGCGCCCGCGGGCACGGCTACGTTGGAGCCCAGGGCCTCAATCTTTCCCTTGTTGATGATGAGCGTGCCGTTAGCGATGGTGCCGTTGGTCACGGTTTCGAGCGTGGCGTTGGTGAGCGCAAAGAGGCCTGACTTTGCTTTGGGGCTTTGTGCCGCCACGGTCGTGGTCAGCAACGCCATCAGCACATATAAAATCTTTTTCATGTGTTTCGTGATTACCGGTTCAGTCCAAACATTTTTACATTCAACAGCCATTCCATGTTTTGCATGCAGTTCTCGTGGTTGTGCGTGGTGGCCTTATGGATGGTGGGGATGTCGATGGTTTCCTTGGGGTCTACCAGCAGGCGCATGTCGGCCGGGTCTTTCTCGCGGTCAAAGCGAACGAGCCCATCCACGAGCGTGATTTGTGGAATGCCATAAATGGACAAGGGGTGTCCGTTGAAAATAGCCACGTCACCGTCTTTACCCACTTCGAGCGAGCCCACCCGGCTTTCAATGCCCAACTGCTTGGCCGCGTTAATCGTGATCATGGCCAGTGCTTCGTCATCGCTCAGGTTTCCATACTTCTGGGTTTTTCCTGCTTCGTGATACAAATGGCGAATCAAATCGGGCGAGTCAGAATTGATGGAGGTAACCACGCCATTCCTGGCCAGGATGGCTGCGTTGTAGGCCGTGGAGTAATACACTTCAAGCTTATAGGCCCACCAATCGGCAAACACCGAAGCCATGGCGCCAAACTTGGCTAACTCGGGGGCCACTTTGAAGCCTTCGTTGGTATGTTGAAACACCACCCGCTTGATGCCAAAGTCGCGGCACACATTCATGAGCATGTTGATTTCATCTGCCCGGTAGCTATGGCAGTGGATGATGATGTTACCTTTCAGAATATCGGCAATCGTCTCCAACCGCAGCGAATAGGCCGGAGGTGCCCCCCGGAAGCCTTTGGTCAATTTGGCTTTGTTGTATTTGTCCCATGCCTCCAGGTATTCTTTCCCCTCGGCAAACGCTTGGCGAATGACAAACTCCACGCCCATGCGCGTTTGTGGCTGCACCCCGTCTCTGCGACCGTGGCCGGTGGGGTTTTCGCCCAGTGCGAACTTGATGGTGCGGGCTGCGCCTTCCATCTTTAGCTGCTCGCCATCCAACACCCCATAGCGATGTTTGATGGTTTGGCATTGGCCCCCGATGGAGTTGGCCGAACCGTGCATGGCGTGAGAGATGGTGCACCCCCCCGCCAGCGCGCGATAGATGTCGACTTCAAACGGGTTGATGGCATCGGCCACGTGCACTTCGGGCGTGATGGCGTTGGTGCCTTCGTTGATGGCATCAAGTGCAATGTGCGAATGTGCATCGATAATGCCCGGCATCACAAAAAGCCCCGAGGCATCAATGACGCGTGTGCCCGCGGGGGCGGCAATGCCTTTGGCGATTTGGGTGATCTTTCCGTCTTTGATGAGCACATCGGTATTTTCCAACGTGCCTTTGGTGACGGTGAGTACCGTTCCGCCTTTGATGAGTACAGTGCCTTTATCTTGCGCCTGCCCGCGCAGGGCACCCAGCAAGCAAAACAGGAGGATGATTTTTTTCATGTGTTATTGACTATTTTATGATGGTCACACGCAAGAGCCCTTGCCCAACAGTGCGTTAGGCAGGGCCCTTTCATGTTACTTTGGATTTTTTGTGCCTTCTACCGGAAAACTGCCAAAGGAACCCACGCTGGTATTTCCTTTGAAGGAGTCTCCCTCCACGGTCACGCTGATTTCGACATCAATGGAGCGACTGCCAAACGACATGGTGTACTTGAACGACAGCGCGTTACCTTCCAGCACGATGTCTTTCAACGGAAATGGATCGGGGCTCATACTGCTGGAAGCCGTACCCGTGTAGCCGCTGCCGTCTTTTTTGAATACCAGCTTGCCCGTGGTGGTGCCCTGCGGACTTTGCGTGGTTGTATTCCACGTGCCTTCGATTTCCACTTTGGCATTAGGATCCGATTTCTTGGTTTCTTTGATCTCCAACTTGGTCATGGCTCCATCCACAAACACATATCGGATTTTTGCCTTCTCCGAAAAGAAAGGCTTATCGGAAATGACCAGGTTGGCCATCTTTCCGGGGTCTACCGTGCCGGCCCGGTCACTGATGCCCAACAGTTGTGCGGGCGAGGTGGTGAGGGCGGCCAGGGCTGCGTCTTCGCTCAACCCCGCGGCTATCATTCTGCGGAGGTTGGCATGCACGTCTTTGGGTTTGGCATTCAGCATGGAAAAACCAAACCGCACACCGGCTTTTTGAAAGGCGGCCGCCTGCGCTGTGTAGTGGCTGATGGCTTCCGCCCTGCGCTTTTCCAGTTGCTCCTTTTCGGTTTCGGCTGCCGTGCGGGGTTTGTCGTCTTTTTTCTTGCCATCTTTCTTTTCGTCCTTTTTCATTTCCTCGGGCAAATCCAACGACAAAAACACGCTGGCACCACTGGCTTTGATTTTGGGGATGGCATGCCACCCTTCTTTCACCTCTGCCAGCGTAAGCGGAAACTTCAGATCATTTTTGAGGGTGAGCACGCGCTGTACCTCCAATAGTTTCTCCGCCTTGAACAGCACGGGAATCTTTTGGTCGATGACCGGGTAAAAAGCCTCCAGGTTGCGATCGGTGACGGGGCGCTCCAAGCCTGACCGATTGGATGCATACAGCGATTCATAGTTTTTGCTTTGCACCGCGTTGCGATACAGATCGCGCCACTTGGCCATGACGCCAATCACTGTGTTGGGATACACCCCACTGGCGCCCGTGAGCTCGGCATACAAGGCAGATTTGGTTTGGATCACCAACTGATCGGCCGACTTGCCGCTGAGTAAAATCAACGCTCCGCTGCCCGGCAGCATGCCGCCATAGGGTACCACTTGCGAGATGGCAAAGCCCGCCTGCCGAAGGTCTTCGATGGACTTGTCGGCCGGGTTGAGGGCATAGCGCACATCTACTTGGGGCGTGATGCCGGCCCGTTCGGGTGTGGGGTTGCCGGGATCTTTGGGACGCTCGCGGTTAGTTTCTTCTTTGGGCCGAATAACACCGGTGCGCGACAGCCCATCGATGAAGCCCGCATACACGTACATGGAGTCAGCCTTGATGACGATGGCCTCGGGGGGAATGGCCACGCCTTTGCCCACAGCCGTGATGACGCCATCTTTCAGCACCACGGTGCCCATATCAATCTTGCGGCCGGGCGCCTGAACGATGTTTACGTGGGTGATGGCGTAAGTGCGCGTAACGGGCGGCAGGTCGTCTTGCGCTGACAATGACAAGGACAGAGCCAACAGAAGGCATGTCCAACACGCGGAGTTCCTCATTCTCACTTAAGGTTTGGGTTTTTTTGAACACCCGAAAGGTACGGGTATTTTCCACTTGGCTGCGGGCGGGCTTACAGGAGTGGCAGCCATCGGGTTTTAGTGGGCATCAAGCCTCAGAGTATTACCTTTGCGCCCGAATGAAATTTGAGTTGCACGCAACGGATGTGGCCAGCAGGGCCCGGGCCGGCTCGCTCCACACGGGGCATGGCGTTATCCCCACCCCTATTTTTATGCCGGTGGGCACGGCCGGCTCCGTCAAGGCGGTGCATCAGCGCGAATTGGAACATGACATCGATGCCAAAATCATTTTGGGCAACACCTACCATCTATACCTGCGGCCCGGCCTGGACCTGCTCCAGCAGGCAGGCGGTTTGCACCGCTTCAATGGGTGGGGCCGTCCCATCCTCACCGACAGTGGCGGCTATCAGGTGTACTCACTGGCGGCCAACCGAAAAATCAAAGAAGAGGGCGTCACGTTCAAATCGCACATCGATGGTTCCAACCATTTTTTCAGCCCGGAAGGCGTAATGGACATTGAACGGGGCATTGGGGCGGATATCATCATGGCGTTTGACGAATGTACGCCCTATCCGTGCGACTATGGGTATGCAAAAAAATCCATGGAGCTAACGCACCGCTGGCTGCAACGCTGCGTAAACCGCGTGAAGGAAACGCACCCCCACTACGGGTATGAGCAAGCGCTGTTTCCCATTGTGCAGGGCAGCGTGTACAAAGACCTGCGCCAGCAATCGGCCGAAGTCATTGCCAGCCACCAGCAACCGGGAAACGCCATCGGGGGACTGAGCGTGGGCGAACCCCACGAACTGATGTATGAGATGACCGAACTCGTGTGTGGCATTTTACCCGCGCACAAGCCGCGCTACCTGATGGGCGTGGGCACACCCGAGAACATGCTGGAATGCATCGCCCTGGGCATTGACATGTTTGACTGTGTGATGCCCACGCGCAACGCACGCAACGGCATGTTGTTCACCACGCAAGGCATCATTAACATACGCAACGAAAAGTGGAAAGCCGACCTCTCGCCCATCAATGAAACGCTGGGCGGGCACGTGAGCACATTCTATTCCAAGGCTTACTTGCGCCACCTGATCATCAACAAAGAGATTTTGGGCGCGCAAATTGCTTCTATTCATAACCTCACGTTCTATCTGTGGCTGGTGCGGCAGGCCCGGGCGCAAATTCTGGCAGGCACCTTTGCCGGATGGAAAACAGCGATGGTGAAAACGGTTTCGCAGCGGCTATGAAAATTCTGGACAAGTACATCATCAAAAAAGTACTCACCACCTTTTTGTTTGTGGTGCTGCTCTTTGTGGCCATTATCGCCATCATTGACGTTACCGAAAAGATCGACAAGTTTGCGCGCAACAACCTGGGCGCTGCCAAGATTCTCAGTTACTACCTCGACTTCATCCCCTGGATTGCCGGGCTCATCACCCCCATCATGTTCTTTATCGCGATTGTGTACGTCACCTCGCGCCTGGCCGGGCACACGGAAATCATCGCCATCCTGAGCAGCGGGGTTAGCTTCCGCAGATTGCTGTTGCCCTACTTTATGGCGGCTTTTCTGGTGGCAATCGTCAGCTTTTACATGAATGGCTGGGTGATTCCCAAATCCAACCGCGAGAGGCTGGATTTTGAGCTCACGTATTTTCAAAACAAAAAGTTTTTTGAGGAGCGAAACGTACACATGCAGGTGCAACCCAACGTGTATTTGTTTTTGCAGAACTACAACAACATCTCCAACACGGGCTACCAGTTTACGCTGGAGCGGTTTGAGGACAACCGGCTGATCGAAAAACTGACGGCCGACCACATCCAGTGGGACACCGCCAAACAGAAATGGGTGCTCAAATATTGGAAGCACAAAAAGATCGATACGCTCTTTACCGCCCCGGCTGAAAACCGCGTGCCAGGGGCACTTCAAGAACCGGCCATGGCCACCCCGGCCGACACGCTGACGCAAACCGCGGCCAAACGTCAGCGGGCGCTCCGCGACAGCGCCTCCGGCAAAGCCTCCGGACGAAACGTGCCGCGCTTGGCCACCCGCGACACAGGCGCGGAGATAGACACTACGCTGACCATCACACCCAAGGATTTTGAAAACAACAGCCGCTCGTACGATGGCATGACTATTCCGGAGTTGCGTGCACATATCAAAAAACTCACGTTCCGCGGCAGTACGGGCGTGCAAGTGTTTCAAACCGAGGAGCACATCCGCTACGCAGCCCCGTTCACCATCTTTGTGCTGGTGTTCATGGGGGTCATCGTTTCGGCCCGCAAGAGCCGGGGCGGCACAGGTTTTCAAATTGCGCTCGGCTTTTTGTTGTCGTTCGTGTTCATCTTGTTTTTTACCATGACGCGCACTTTTGGCGAAGCTGGCGACATGCCTCCCGTGCTGGCGGCCTGGCTGCCCACGTTAACCTTCGCGGTCATTGCGGCCGTCATGTATAAATACGTTCCCCGATGACGCTCACCGCCACGCGCACCGACTACCTCAAACTTCATTTTATCGTTTTGCTGTGGGGCTTCACCGCCATTGGCGGTAAGCTCATCAGCATCCCGGCCGTGGAGATGGTTTTTTACCGCACGCTGTTGGCGGCCATCGGCATGGGCGCAGTGATTCTGTACAACCGCGGCACGGTTGCGGTGAGTACAGGCGATTGGCTCAAGCTTTTTTTTACCGGCTTCATCGTAGGCGTCCACTGGCTCACGTTTTTCCGGTCAGGTCAGGTATCCAACCCGTCTACCAGCCTGGTGGGCTTTGCCACGTGCTCGTTGTGGGCAGCTTTGTTTGAACCGTTGGCCAATCGCAAAAAAATAGATGGGCTGGAGATTGGGCTGGGGATTGTCGTGGTGCTGGGGCTGGCGTTGATCTTTTCGTTCAACTTCCAATACCAAACCGGTTTGATGCTGGGCATCGTTTCGGGGCTGACGGCCGCTTTGTTTGCGGTAATCAATGCGCGGCTGGCCGTGCGCGTGCCGGCACACACCATCACTTTTCACGAAATGATCGGGGCGTTTGTCAGCGTGTGCTTGTTTCTGCCGTTGTATCAAACCCACTACACCACCGATGGGCAACTGCGGTTGATGCCGGTGGGCATGGATTGGTTTTACATTGCCGTGCTGGCCTGGGCGTGTTCGGTGTATGCGTATTCGGTGGCCATCAACCTGACCAAAAAGATGAGTGTATTTTTCATTCAGCTAACGTTGAACTTAGAGCCGGTGTACGGCATCCTCATGGCGATTTTGGTGTTTGGACAACAAGAGATCATGGGCTGGAATTTTTATGCCGGTACGCTGGTGATTCTGGCGGCTGTGGCGGTGTACCCGATGGCGAAGCGGAGAAAAGACGCGCGGTGGGCGGGGTAGGCAGTTTTTTCATGCGGGCGATCGTGGCCCACGCTACACCTTCCCGGTCCAAACGCGTGCCTCCGGGTCATAACGAGCCGCGCGCGGCATCTCGTCAAACACCCCAAACACACTCGCCCCCGAGCCGCTCATGGCGGCATATACGGCTCCCGCGTCATACATCTGCTGTTTCAGTGCGGCAATGGCGGGATGTGTTTCGAAAACGGAGCGCTCAAAATCGTTGACCAACGTTTCGCGCCAACGCGCTAAGGGCTGCGCCAACACCTCCGCCACCGAAGGGCGCGCTTCGGTCGGCTTCACCCCGCGGTAGGCCTCCGCGGTGGACACATGGATGGCGGGCTTGACCAGCACCAGGTACTTGCCTTTTAACACCGAGTCGGTGGGCGTCAGCACTTCACCACGCCCCTGCCCGCGCTGGGGGCTATCGCCAATAAAAAATGCGCAGTCGCTGCCGAGTGCGGCCGCATAGCGTTGCAACTGCACATCCGACAACGTGAGCGCAAACAACCGGTTCAGCAAGCGCAGCGTATGGGCGGCATCCGAAGAGCCTCCGCCCAAACCCGCACCCGTGGGTATGATTTTGTGCAGATGGATGTGGACGGGTGGCAAGTCATAATCTTCGCTCAACAACTGATAGGCGCGCACACACAGGTTGTCGCGTTCCGCTCCGGGTATGGCTTCGCCACTGGCGGTGAAAGCAAAATGGTCCGCCCGGATGATTTCCAACACGTCCGTCCACGGCACCGGATAAAAAACCGTGTCCAGGTCGTGATAGCCATCGGGCCGCTTGCGCAGCACGTGCAGGCCCAGGTTGATTTTACAGGGAGGGAAAGCGATCATCCCGCAGAAAAAATCCTACTTGCTCAACCGCTCGATCAACGGCTGCGTGATGCCACTGGTCGAGAAGCCCCCATCGTGCATCAGGTTTTGCATGGTGACCATGCGCGTGTAATCAGAAAACATGACGGTGATGTAGTTCGCGCAGTCTTCAGCCGAGGCATTGCCCAAGGGCGACATCAAATCGGCAAAATCGAAGAACACGTCAAAGCCGGAGATGCCCGCCCCGGCCGTGGTTTTGGTGGGCGATTGCGAAATGGTGTTTACACGCACTTTCTTTTGGGTTCCGTAGCGCTGGCCATAGCTTCGCGCAATGGACTCCAACATCGCCTTGGCCTGCGCCATATCGGTGTAGTCAGGGTAGGCGCGCTGGGCCGCGATATAACTGAGCGCCACAATGGAACCCCACTCATTCATGGCATCCAGCTTTTCAGAGATTTGCAATACTTTATGAAACGAGAGCGCGGAGATATCCAGCGTTTTCAAAAACCATTCGTAGTTCATGTCGCCATACTCTTTGCCTTTGCGAATGTTGGGGCTCATGCCAATGGAGTGCAACACAAAGTCGAGCTTGCCGCCCAGCACGTCCACCGATTTTGAGAAGAGCTGGGTCAGGTCTGCTTCCGAAGTTGCATCGGCCGCGATCACCTCGGCTCCGCAGGCTTTGGCCAACTCGTTGATCTTGCCCATGCGCATGGCAATGGGCGCGTTGGTGAGCGTAAACGAGCCCCCTTCTTCCTTCACTTTCAGGGCTGTTTTCCAGGCGATGGAGTTTTCGTCCAGGGCACCGAAAATGATACCGCGTTTTCCGTTGAGCAGATTGTAGGCCATGCGAATGTGTTTGGTTGGTGAGTTTGGGTACAATATTACAAACTGATGATGCGGCAGGCAAATAGCCAACCGGAGCGGAGCCGCTACCCTCGTTGCGCTCTCACCTTTTTTTATCTCGTCCGCAACTGTCGTAGCTTGCGCCCGCGCATACCATGAGCACAGCATCCCAACCCATTGGCATTTTTGACAGCGGCATTGGCGGACTGACGGTGGCCCACGCCATCCGCCAGCAATTGCCGCAGGAGCACCTCCTCTATTTTGGCGACACGGCCCACCTGCCTTATGGCGATAAATCCGAGGCGGCCATCCAGGCGTACTCCATTAAAATAGCCGACATCCTGCTGCGGCATGGATGCAAAGTGATCGTCATCGCTTGCCACTCGGCCAGCTCGGCTGCCTATGAGCTGCTGCGAGAGTATGTCAACAAAAAAGCACACATCATCAACGTGATTGATCCGATGGTGGAGAAAATCAACCGCGAAAACAGCGGTGAAACGGTAGGGCTCATCGGTACCAAGCGCACGGTGCAGTCTGGTGTGTATGCGCGCAAGCTGCGTGCCGATGTCTCGCTTCGTTCATTGGCCACACCGCTGCTGGCCCCCATGATTGAGGAAGGGTTCTTTAACAATCAAATCAGCCACGACATCATTGCCCAATACCTGGGCGATGCACATCTGAGCGGCATCCAGCGGTTGATTTTAGCGTGTACACACTACCCGCTCATCAAAAAAGAAATCGATGCCTACTACCGCGGGGCAGTCACGTTGTTGGACTCGGCCGAGATTGCCGCCCAGGCGTTAAAAGAATACCTGACCACCACGGGGTTGCTGAACGATAGCCGCCAGGCCACCGAGCAGTTTTTTGTGTCGGACTATACCGATGCCTTTGCCGCCTCCACCCGCCTGTTTTTTCAACGCGAGGTACCCTTGCAGCGGCATGCGCTGTGGGACTGACCGCTTTGTTTAACGTGCCACCGACCGAATACATGGACACATGTAGGTTTTTCATCGAAATTCTCCATTTCGGTGGCAGTTGAATGAGCATTTTTGCCTAATTAAGCAGGATAAAGTGCCCGTGATCGCCTCAACGCTGTTCTTCTTGTTGCCGTTTCTGGTGCTGTACACTATTCTGGTAGTATATGCCGAGCGCAAGTTGTCGGCCTTTATGCAGGACCGGCTGGGGCCGATGGAAGTGGGATACTACGGGCTTCTTCAAACCGTGGCCGATCTGCTCAAACTCCTGCAAAAGGAGGATTTAACCCCCCAGGGCGCAGACCGCTGGTTGTTCAAGGCTGCCCCATTGCTCATCTTTTTGGCTGTTTTTGCCGGTTTTGCCCTGTTGCCACTCGCGCCTGCCTGGCCCGGCTCCTCGCTCCCGTCCGGCATTTTCCTGCTGCTGGCCATCATTTCGTTGGATGTAATCGGCATCGTGCTGGCGGGCTGGGCCAGCAACAACAAGTATAGCATGATGGGTACCGTGCGGTCGGCTGCGCAAATCATTTCGTATGAAGTGCCCCTGGGGCTGGCCGTAGCCTGTGTGTGCCTGTATGCCGGCACGTTAAATCTGCAAGAGATATCGTGGCAACAAAGCGCGTGGGCCGAGCCGGCCGGGCCCAAAAACTTTTTGGGTATCCCCGGCCTGGACGCCCGCCAAGCCGGTGGTTTTCTGGTGTGGAATGTATTTACGATGCCGGTGCTGTGGGTGGCATGGCTGATTTTTTTCATCGCTTCGCTGGCCGAAAGCAACCGCGCTCCCTTTGACCTGCCCGAGGCGGAATCCGAACTGGTGGCGGGCTTTCAAACCGAATACTCGGGTTTTCGTTGGGCGGTGATCATGTTGGCGGAATATGCCATGATGCTACTGGTAAGCCTGGTGGGCGTGATCTTGTTTTTTGGAAGCTGGACTACCCCTTTGCCCAACCTGGGGCCGGTGCGGTTGGCCGACTGGACCAGCGGCACCGTAGGCCATGGCTCGGCCACCGCCTGGGGCATCTTCTGGCTCATGGGCAAAGCCGTGCTGATGGTATGCTTTCAGATTTGGGTGCGGTGGACTTTTCCACGCGTGCGCATTGACCAGTTGGTATCGTTATGCTGGAAATACCTCACTCCGTTTTCGTTGGTTTGTCTTTTGTTGGTCGCAGTTTGGAAATTGTTATGATGAGATACACGTTCATAGTGCTACTGTGTTTTTCCGGAATCGGGGCCGGTTATGCCCAGCCTTCGCTGGACAGCCTGGAGCGCGCGCTGCCCTCCCTCACCAACGACTCGCTGCGGCACCGCGTGTTGACGCAGTTGGCCGAGGGGCTGCAATACACCGAGTACAAGAAGGCCGAGGCATTCACCACCGAGGCCTTGGCCCTTGCCGAAAAAAACAACTGGAGCTGGGCGTTGGCCGAAACGTACAAACGCATCGGCTTTTTGTCCACCATCAGCGGTGACTACAGCCGTGCCATCAAATACGACAACCTGGGGCTGGAGTTGGCCACGCAGCGAAACGACAGCGTGGGCATCGCGGAAGCACTCAACTTTCTCGGCAACGACTACAGCGACCTGGGCCAATACGATCAAGCCTACTATTATTTCACCCAATCCTACCGCGTGGGTCAGTTGGTGAACGACCGTATGCGCATGACCATTGCGCTGCACAATTTGGGCAACGTATTCCGAAACCTGGAGCAGTTTGAAGTAGCCCTCAATTACCTGCAGCGGAGCATGCGCATCAGCCAAGAGATTAAAGACCTTGACGGGATTCCCTATTCTTATGAATCGATCGGGGCGGTGTACGCTCAAAAGCGGGATTTTGCGCAAGCCAAATTCAATTTCGATCAAGCCTTGGCCACGCTGCGCGAGCGGAAACTCACCGTCATTGAACCGCGCGTGTTGACGCGCCTGGGCGATCTGTATTCGGAACAAAAGCAGTTTGCGGTGGCCCTCGCCTATTATGACTCTGCCCAAATCTTACAAGAGAACACCCAAAATGAATTGGGCCTGGCGGAAATTGCCTTTGGAAAAGCCAAGATTTTCATCGCCCAAAACAACTTTACCGAAGCCACCCAATTGCTGACCGGCAGCATGACCACGGCCCGGTCGCTCAAGGCGATGAAGCTGTACATCGATTGCCTGAAAACACTTTCTGAAGCCGAGGAGAAAAAGAAGAATTTCCCCGCTGCGCTCAACCACCTGCAACGCTACTATGCCATGCGCGACAGCATCTACAACTCGGGCATGATGGAAAAACTGTTCCGCGAACAGGTGCGCTACGCCACCGCCAACAAAGACGAAGAGATTGCCGAACTGAACAAAATCAAGACCCAGCGCGAAAAAGAGCTCAGCGAACAAAAAGAGTTGGTGCAACAGCAATCCTTTGTGCGCAACATCCTGGTGGTGGTGGTAGCCCTTACCGTGATTTTGCTGTTCACCGTATACCGCAGCGGGCAGCGCAGAAAGCGCATCAACCGCCTGTTGCTCGAACACCAGGAGGAAATCAAAAAGCGGAGCTTTGAGCTGGAACAGTTGAACAAGGTAAAAGACAAGTTTTTCTCCATCATTTCACACGATCTGCGTTCGCCCATCAATGCCTTGTACAGCATTGTGGACCTGATTGACCGCAAGCAGATGAGCGGCACCGAGTTGGAAAACATCATGAAAGAGCTCAAGATGCGGGTGAACCATACGCGCACGCTCATCAACAACTTGCTGGATTGGGCCCTGCTGCAGATGGACAACCTGAAGATACAACTGCAACGCATTGACCTGAAGCCCGTGGTGGACGATACCATTACGCTGCTGGCGTCCATGCAGACCAAGGAAATCACCATCGAAAACCGCGTACCCAAAGGCACCCTTGCGCTGGGCGATCTGAACATGGTCAACCTCGTGTTCCGCAACCTGATCATGAACGGACTCAAGTTTACCGAGGCGGGCGGCAAAATCACCATCGACAGCCAGGACGATGGCCACTACTACCGCATTGCCATTGCCGACAATGGCGTGGGCATTGCCCCCGAGGTGCAAAAACTGTTGTTTGAAAAAACCACGGGCTACACCACGCGCGGCACCGCCAACGAAAAAGGAACCGGCCTGGGCTTGATTCTATGCCGCGAGTTCATTGAGCGCAACGGGGGCAAAATCTGGCTCGAAAGCGAACTGGGCAAAGGCAGCACGTTCTACTTTACCCTGCGCAAGGCGTAGCGCGGCCGGTTTGTTCAATGCCCACGGGCGGGCGGGGCAAACAAGACATGACGAGCGTCCTTTTTTTCGGGCAAACGGTGTACCTTTGAGCATGACCGCACAAAGCTATTGGGGCCACTTGGCCGTGGCCTTTCGCACGTTGGCCGGTGGGCTGCGGCTCACGTGGAAACACTTGGCGGCCGCCCGCCACCCGCGCACCTCGGTAAACATTCGCGAAGCAGGTTATTTTGCCGGGCAACACGGCATTGCCACCGTGCAGTACCCCCACGAGCAGATACCCGTACCCGACCAGGGCCGCTACCAACTGCACAACGAAATTGACGACTGCATTGTGTGCGACAAGTGCGCGAAAATCTGTCCGGTGGATTGTATCGACATCGAGCCGATCAAATCGGCCGAAGAATTTGGCAAGACCTCAGACGGTACGCCCAAGCGCATTTATGCCGCCAAGTTTAACATTGACATGGCCAAATGCTGCTTCTGTGGGCTGTGCACTACGGTGTGCCCCACCGAATGCCTGACCATGACGCCCCACTACGATTTCAGCACGTTTGATATCACCGATCATAATTTTGCCTTTGGCAACATGACCCTGGCCGACATTGCCGCCAAGAAAAGTGCGTGGGAGGAGCACCACAAGAACAAAGCGGCCACCACCACCACCCCCGCCCCACCGCTTTCAACGCCTGCCGCGGGCGCAAAGCCTGTATTCAAACCGCGGATTCCCCCCACGAAATCGCAATGAGCGCAGCCGATTACTTTTTCTACGGATGGTGCCTGGTGATGGTGGCAGGCCTTTGGGCCATGGCGGTCTCAAAAAAACTCATCCACGCAGCCCTGGGGTTGTTGAGTTGTTTGGTGGCGTTAGCCGGCATTTACGCCCTGCTCTCGGCCGAACTATTGGCGGTCATCCAGTTGATGGTGTATGCGGGGGGCGTGTTGGTGTTGATTTTGTTTGGCATCATGCTCACCGGACGGCTGTCCGACAAACCCATGCGTATTGAATCGCGCAACGTGGCAGTCGGATCGGTGATTGCTGCCGGGTTGTTCATCACGCTGATCGTTTTTGTGGGCCCCGCCTTTTTGTCCGTTACTTCCACGGGCAGCCCGGGCTCGCTGCGCACGCTCAGCCTGGCGCTGTTTTCGGAGTACACCCTCGCATTCGAACTGGCGGGCGTCTTGTTGCTGATTTCATTGATCGCGGGGGCGGTCATCGCTTCTTCGCGCCAATCATGATTGCCACACACCATATCTTTATCCTGAGTGCCTTGCTGTTGTCGGTGGGTGTTTTCATGCTGCTCACCAAGCGCAACGCTATCCTGATCCTGATGGGGTTGGAGTTGATCCTCAACGCGGCCAACCTGAACCTGATCGCCTTTAACCAACGATATGCCGATGCCCTTGCGGGCGAGGCCATGGCCGTATTTGTGATCGTGCTTGCCGTATGCGAGGCGGCCGTAGGTGTTGCCATTATCTTACAGGCCTATCGGCATTATGCCACCGCGGTGCCCGATCAAATCAGTGAACTAAAAGATCCTGCGTGAACGTGGCCTCCACCGACTGGAATGCTTGGGTGCCGATTGCGTTGGCCCTGCCGCTCGTTTCGTTTGTCGTCAGTTTTTGGATGGGGCCGCGGTACGGCTGGCTGGTGCCACTGATGGCCACTGCGCTGTTGCTGGCAGGCTGGGTTTGCACCACCGTCATACTCGTTGACCATTCGGCAGGCACGAGCCATTTTGCCGTACCGTGGTTCTCCCTCGGCACGGACGTCATTCCCATCGGCTGGTGGCTGTCGCCACGGTCCGTGACCATGCTGTGGGTGGTGTACACCATTTCGCTGTTGGTACACGTGTATTCCATTGGCTACATGGCAGGCGAAGGGGGCATCGCCCGCTACTTCGCGTGGCTCGGCTTTTTTACGTTTGCCATGGGCGGGCTGGTGGTCAGTTCAAATTTACTGGTCACGTTTTGCTGCTGGGAGCTGGTCGGGTTGAGCTCCTATCGGTTGATTGGCCATTGGCACCAGCAGCCCGCGGCCGGTGCGGCTGCCACCAAGGCATTTTTAGTCAACCGCCTGGGCGACATCGGTTTGCTGGTGGCGCTCATGCTGCTGTGGTCACGCGCAGGCACGTTGGATATGCCCGCACTTACCGCCATGGCCCTGAGCGAAGAAACAAAAACGGCCGTGGGCCTCTGTGTGTTGTTGGCCCTGGCGGGAAAGTCGGCTCAGTTCCCATTGCTGCATTGGCTGCCCGATGCGATGGCGGGACCTACGCCCGTCTCTGCATTGATTCATGCCGCCACCATGGTGGCCGCGGGCGTTTACTTGTTTGTGCAGTTGCATTTTTTGTTTTCGGCCGATGCCCTCGCGGTCGCGGCCGTGGTGGGCTTGCTCACGTTGTTTGTGGGCGGCTGGGGTGCCCTCACACAGTTTGACGTAAAAAAAATTCTGGCGTACTCCACCATTTCCCAATTGGGGTTGATGGTGGCAGGGGTGGCATTGGCCTCGCCCGAGGCGGGCTTTGCGCACTTGTTCACGCATGCGTTTTTCAAAGCCGGGTTGTTTCTGGGCGCTGGCGCCCTCATCCACGCAGTAAGCCGGCACGGGCACGCACCCCAACAAGACATTCGGCACATGGGCGGGCTATGGCAGTCGCACAGGCTGGTGCTCGTGTGCTTTGCGGTGTGTGCCGCCTCGCTGGCAGGCATGCCACTCACCAGCGGTTTCCTGTCCAAAGAAGGCCTGTTGCTACACGTGCGTCATCACAGCTTTTATTTTGGCGTGATGGCCACGGCCTCGTTTGTCACCACGTTGTATAGTGCGCGCATGGTTTTCTATTTGCTGTCGCCCACACCCCAGGCAGCAGCCACCCACCCGGTGCCCGCCATCATGCAACTGCCGCTCTTCGTTCTGTCTGTGGGCTCGCTTTTTATCGGCCTTTCGGCATCTCCGTTATCCATCCAATCGTGGTGGCCGGTGTTTGATGCGATCGAAAGTGCCCCGTGGGTCATGGTGGTTTCGCTGGCCGTGTTGGTGGTGGGCGTAGGCGTAGCGTGGAGGTTGTATCGTCATCGTCCCACGGCAACGCTACACGCACGGTGGGTACCACAAACCTGGTTGGATGCCGCGCAAAAACACATCGCGGTAACGCCTGCCTTGCAGGCGAGCCGCCTGACCCACCATGCCGACAGGCGCTGGCTCGATGGCGTCCTTCATGCAGCCTCGTATGGCTATGTCACGTGTTCGTTTGTGATCGGTTGGGTTGACCGCGTGTTGATTGACGGATGGGTGACGACCGTGACCCACGCGGCCAAAGGGGGAGGCAAGCTCTTTCGGTCATTGGTAAACGGAAAAATACAATCGTACCTGGCGTGGGGTATGCTGGCGTTGCTTAGTTTTATGGTTTGGATGTTGTACCAATTGGCTCACCGTTGATCTCGCTGCTCATTTTTATTCCTGTGGCCATGGGGCTGCTGCTGTTGGTCGTGCCCGTGCGGTTTCAGTCGGTGTTTCGCATGGCTGCGCTGGTGGTGGGCGTGGCGCAACTGATTCTCTTCGCCTTGCTGCTCGCTTCGTTTGATGCCTCCCAACCGTGGCACGGCCTGGAACAGGCCGCGTGGTTTTCGATCGACTTGGGCACGTGGGGAAAACTACAGGCCTCGTATCTGGTTGCCGTGGACGGGCTGAGCGTGGGGCTGGTGGGGTTGTCCGTTTTGGTTTTGCTCCTCGCGGTGGTCTCGTCTTGGCACGTACAGGAAAACATCAAAGGATACTGGTCGCTGTTGCTGATCTTGAACGGCAGCATCATCGGCTCCTTCTGTGCGCTGGACCTGCTCCTGTTCTATGTGTTTTTTGAGTTTATGCTCATCCCGATGTATTTCCTCATCGGCATTTGGGGCGGGCCCAGGCGCGAGTATGCTTCCATCAAATTCTTTTTGTACACCTTGGCGGGATCGATCTTCATTCTGATGGGCATCATCCTCGTGTACCTGTCCTATCAAGATCCCACCCAACCCGCGGTGGCGCATACGTTTAACATCTTGCACATCACCAACCCCTTGCAGTTGCTGATCGACAGCCCGCTCTACACAGCGGACGCCACCTTGGGCAGCTACCGGGGGTGGACATTCCTGCTTTTCTTTTTGGGATTTGCCATCAAGCTGCCCGCTGTGCCGTTGCACACGTGGCTGCCCGATGCGCACGTGGAAGCCCCCACGGCCATCTCCGTGATTCTGGCCGCGTTGCTTTTGAAAATCGGAGGCTATGGGCTGCTTCGGTTTGTCTATCCCGTGCTGCCCGATGCCGCACAGCATTTCAGCCCGTGGGTGGCCGGGGTCGGGCTGCTGTCCATCATTTATGGAGCCATGAATGCGCTGGCGTCCAAAGACCTTAAGCGGCTGGTCGCCTACTCCTCCGTATCGCACATGGGTTTTGTGCTGCTTGGGTTGGCCAGCGGCACCAGCGAGGGCGTGGGCGGAGCCGTTTATCAAATGATCAGCCACGGCCTCATTTCGGCCATGCTGTTTTTGCTGGTGGGCGTGTTGTATGACCGCACGCACGACCGGCAAATCAGCCACTACTCCGGTTTGGCCGAGCGCATGAAGCCCTTTACGGCTTTTGTGCTCATCGCCTTTTTTGCGTCCATGGGCATCCCGGGGTTTTCGGGGTTTATTGGCGAAGTCATGATTTTTTTGGGCGCGTTTCGGGCCGCTGAGTTGGGAATATTTGGCTTGTGGATCGCCATCACCGCCACCACAGGGTTGCTGCTGGGGGCCGCCTATTACCTATGGACCATCCAGCGCATGTTCTTTGGGCCCTTTCATTCCCGCGCAGGCGAGCACAACCTGGTGCCGCTGACCACGCGCGAGTACGTAATGCTGCTGCCGTTGGCCGTGGCAACGATCCTATTGGGTGTTTTTCCGCAGTTGCTGCTGCACTACATTAACCCCTTTGTACAGGCATTTTTGGTGTCCTTCTCCTCATTGACTGATTGACCACACCGGATGGAAATAGGCACTTCCCTGCACGCCAACCTCGATAGCCTCGCGCACGTGGGTGCCGAGGGTATCTTGCTGGGCGGCTTCGTGGTGGTATTGGTAGCCGGGTTGATTCGGTCGTTTGCTACGGTGGGCATGCTGCGCGCCCTCACGCTCACCACCTTGGTGGCGGCTGCGGGTTGGACGGCATGGGATTGGCCCACAGACAGCATGCCGCTGTTCGCGGGATTGATCCAGCGCGATGCTTTCGGCTCGTTTTTCAAGATCGTTTTTTGTGTGGCGGGCGGGCTCACCACGCTCGTGTCAGCCAATCAACAAAAAAATCCGCACGAGTATTTTCTGCTGCTGCTGGCCGCAGTGTTTGGCAGCCAATGGGCGGTGATGAGCACACACTGGCTCATCGTGGTGCTCGCCTTGGAGATGGTGGCGCTGGCCGGCTATGCGCTGGCCGGCTTTGCCTTTACCAAATCCGGGGCTGAAGGCAGCCTGAAGTATTTCATCATGGGCTCGGCACTCACCGCGGTGATGATCTATGGGATGTCGTTGCTTTATGGCGCTACGGGGTCGTTGAATTTTTCCGAGGCCGCATTCACACAAGCTCTGCTGCGGGCACCCACCGCGCTCGTCCTGGTGGGCGGCCTGTTTGTGGTGGGCGGCTTGCTGCTCAAAATCGCTTCGGTGCCGTTTCACTTTTGGGCACCCGACACCTACGAGGCAGCCCCCACCCCCGTAGTGGCCTTCTTTTCCGTGGTACCCAAACTGGCGGGCTTAGCCGTGTTGGTTCGCGTGAGTTGGGCCCTGTATGCCGGAGGCCAGCACGCAGTGCCCTGGCAGTTCATCATCGGGTTGGCCGCGCTGGCCTCGATGGTTGTGGGCAACCTGGGTGCCCTGGCACAGCGGATGCCCAAACGCCTGCTGGCATACTCCTCCATCGCGCAAAGCGGCTTTATGCTGGCAGCCGTGGCGTGCCTGAACCCGGAAAGTGTGGACGCGCTCTTGTTTTACGCGGTGGTTTTTGCCGTGGCCAACTTCGCGGTGTTTATCGCCCTGGATCGCTTCGAGAAAAGTGACGGATGTGTCGACATCGCCTCCTTTGCCGGGCTCGGTCGCCACCGGGTAGGTCTGGCCCTGATCATGACCGTGGGCCTTCTGTCGCTGACCGGACTGCCACCCACGGGGGGCTTCACCGCCAAGTTGTTTCTCTTCACTACGCTGTGGGGCACGTTTGATGGCACCGGCCAACCCCTGTACCAACTGCTGTTTTTTGTGGGGCTGGCCAACACGGTGGTATCGTTGTTTTTCTATTTGAGACTGCCCTATCTTCTTTTCTTCCGCACTGCGCCCCAACAACCCGCGGGCGCCACCCATGGGCGCGTGGATTGGGTGCTGGCTGTTGTGGGCGTGGCACTGATAGCCCTTTTCCTGAAACCCGATGCTTTGACGGGTTGGATTAATCGGGTTACCTTTGCCTGGTAGACACAGCCCCCGTTTTATGAGCGATACCCTTCACCACGAGTGTGGCATAGCCCTCATTCGATTGCGAAAGCCTCTTTCGTACTACATCGAAAAGTATGGCACTTCGTACGGGATGACCAAGATGTACATCTTGATGGAGAAGCAGAGCAACCGGGGGCAAGACGGGGCCGGTATCGCCAACATCAAAATCAACCAGGAGCCGGGGCATCGCTACATCAGCCGCTACCGCTCCATGAAGACACAGCCCGTAGCACACCTGTTCCGCAAAATCGGCAAACGCTATAAAAAGGCCCAAAAGGAAGGCAAAGAAAAATTCAAAGACGAATCGTGGCTAAAGACACACGTGCCCTTTACGGGCGAGTTGTGGTTGGGCCATCTGCGGTACGGCACCCACGGCTTCAATAGCATCGAAAATGTGCATCCCTTCTTGCGCCAAAACAACTGGCGCAGCCGCAACTTAGTCATGGCCGGCAACTTCAACATGACCAACGTGGATGAGCTGTTCAACATCCTGGTGGACCTGGGCCAGCACCCGAAAGAGAAAGTGGATACGGTGACCGTTATGGAAAAGATCGGCCACTTCCTGGACGAAGAAGTCCAAAGCCAATTTGACAAGTACAAAGACCAGTATTCCAACAAGGAAATCTCCGATATCATCGAAAACGAAATTGATCTGCAGCGCGTGTTGAAGCGCGCGTGCAAGGACTTTGACGGAGGTTACACGATGGCCGGGCTCACGGGCTCAGGGTCAGCCTTTGTCATGCGCGATCCCTCCGGCATCCGCCCTGCGTACTTCTATGCAGACGAGGAAGTGGTGGTGGTGGCTTCTGAAAAACCCGCCATCAAATCGGCCTTCAACATCGACTATAACCAGATCGAAGAGATCACCCCCGGGCATGCGCTGATCATCACGAAGGGTGGCGAGGTAGAACAGCATATGGTGTTGCCCGCGTTGGAAAAGAAATCGTGCAGTTTTGAGCGCATTTACTTTTCGCGCGGCACCGACCCGGAGATTTACCAGGAGCGCAAAAAACTCGGCAAGCTGCTGGTGCCACAGGTGCTCAAGAGCATCAACTTCGACCTGAAGAACACCATCTTCTCCTACATCCCCAACACAGCCGAGACGGCCTTTCTGGGCATGATGGAAGGCATCGAAAACTACCTCATCAGCAAACAAAAAGACATCATCGTAGACGGCAAACCCTCGGTGGATTCATTGGATGATATTTTATCGTTCCGGCCGCGCATTGAGAAGATCGTGATCAAAGACGTGAAGCTGCGCACGTTCATCACCGATGACGACCACCGCGATGAGATGGTGGCCCAGGTGTACGATACCACCTACGAAGTAGTGACCAAAGGCAAGGACACGCTGGTGGTGATTGACGACTCCATCGTGCGAGGCACTACGCTCGAGAAAAGCATTTTGAAGATGCTGGATCGCCTGCAGCCAAAAAAGATTGTGGTGGTATCCTCCGCGCCCCAAATACGATTCCCCGACTGCTACGGCATTGACATGAGCCGCATGGGCGACTTTGTGGCGTTCCGCGCCATGATTCAGTTGATCAAAGAACACGGCAAAGACTATTTACTAGGCGAAATCTATGAGCGCTGCCGCCTGGCCAACGAAGACGAGAACCCGACCAACTACGTTCAAACGCTGTACGATCAGTTTACCTACGAAGAGATATCCGAAAAGATCTCGGACATCGTACGGCCTTCAGACATGAAAGCCGACTTACAAGTCGTGTTTCAAACGGTGGACAACTTGCACAAGGCCATCCCCCACCACGTGGGCGACTGGTATTTTACGGGCAACTACCCCACCGGTGGCGGCACGCGCGTGGCCCACAAGGCCTACATCAACTACATGGACGGCAAACTGGTGCGGGCGTACTAGGCTGCGCAAACATGGTGATTTAAAAACACCGCGGAACGGCACCCGTCCCAATAATGCGAACCAAATGCCGGACGGTGGCCCCGGGCGATGCGTGGGACCATTTTGACAATTACCTCATCCACCTGGCAAAAAGCCATCCCGTGGAATTGCTCGGCCTGGAAACGGACAGCATGCAACTGGGTTTGATCCAACAAGAATACGCCACCGCGAATTGGAAAAGCCTCCGCCCGGAAATTATTTTTTTTATCGATGCCTTACACAACACCCGGGCATACCCACAAGCCTGTGAATTTGCCGATGCCTATCGGGATTTTCGCATCGACTATCAACTCAACGGAGACTGCCCCGAAGATGTGCTCATCCGCGAACGCAACCGTGCCTGGATGCCGCTACTCACACCTCTTCTTTCCCAAAAAAACTGTTTTGTCGCGGTGGGTCTTCTGCATCTCATGTGCGCGTGTGGGTTGTTGGAGCAGTTTCGGCAACAGGGTTTTGTGGTTCGCTCGATACCCCTGACTCGGTCGGGCCCATAAGCGCAACCGATCCGCGCGGTTTTATCCCTATCTTGCCCCGCACAACCTACTACTGCATGAACGTCTCTCTCCGCTTCCTGGGGGCCGCCAAAAGTGTGACCGGATCCAAATACCTGCTGGAAATCGACCACCAACGCATCCTCGTGGATGGAGGACTGTTTCAAGGCCGCAAAGAACTGCGGCTGCGCAACTGGCAGAAGCTGCCTGTAGACCCCGAAACTATTGACCAAATCATCGTGACGCACGCCCACATCGACCACATCGGCTACTTGCCGCGACTGGTGCGCGATGGCTTCCATGGCCTCATCCACTGCACCCACGCCACCAAAGACCTGATGAAAATCATGCTCAAAGATGCGGCCAAGCTGCAAGAGGAAGAAGCACTGTTTGCACTTAAACAGGGATACTCCAAACACAGCAAGCCCGAACCATTGTTTACCGAAGTCGATGCCGACCACGTGATGACGCTGGTGCGAAGTTGTGGTATGGAAAAAGCGGTCGCCTTGTCGCCCACGGTCAGCGTTCGGTTTTTCAACTCCGGTCATATTTTAGGATCGGCCATCGTAGAGGTGACGCTGACGGGCCAAACACAAGAAAAGAAGATTGTCTTCTCGGGTGATTTAGGCCGCTACGATGATCCGATCATGTACGAACCGCACGCGCTGCGGCAGGCCGATGTGTTGGTGGTTGAGTCCACCTATGGCGACCGCAACAACCCGATGGGCGATGTGGAAGGTAACTTGGCCAACATCGTAAACGAGGCGTATGACCGACAAGGCGCCATCCTCATCCCGGCATTTGCCGTGGGACGCACGCAAACGCTTATTTTCTATTTGATCAAGTTGATGAACGCGCGGCAAATCCCGCTGCTGCCGATCTACATCGACAGCCCTATGGCCATCAACGTGACGGATTTGTACGAGCGCCACAGCAGCCATCACAAGATCAAGGTAACACCCGAGGGCAACGAGCTGATGAGCCTGTTTGATTCGCGTAACATCCATTTTTGCAACACCAAGCGCGAGTCGCAGGCGCTGAACAGCATGCGCAAACCGGCCATCATCATCTCGGCCAGTGGCATGGCCACCGGGGGACGCATTTTACACCACCTCTACCATCGCCTGGGTCGCGAAGAAGACACCGTACTCTTTGCGGGCTACCAAGGCGAGGGCACGCGCGGCCGCGACATCTTAGAGGGAGAGCCTACCGTGCGCATTTTTGGAGAAGAAGTGGCTGTCCGCTGTCAGGTGCGTCAAATCAACGGCTTGTCGGCCCATGGCGACCAGGAAGACCTGCTGCGCTGGCTTCATAACTTTTCGGAAAACCCCAAGCGCGTGTTTATCACCCATGGCGAAGAAAAAGCGGCTGAGGCCTTTCGCACCGTGATGGAGGAGGAGCTCGGCTGGCATGCCACCGTACCCGACTACCTGGAAACGGCCGTTTTGTTTGAAGGGGTTTAGCCCTTTAGCACCATTTCGCGCTCAGCCCCTTTGAGTTGGAGCCACGCCACCGCCCGGTGGCGCGAAGGCCAGTAGATGGCCAACAGAAAAACCGGCAGCACAAACGTGATGGCAATCCACTGAAACAAGAAAAAAAGATTCAGCAACAAGCCGGGCAGCGATACCCACAACACCAGGCTGAGCTGACGGCCTACGGTTTTGCGATAGTGCTCCAGCCGGTCACCCAAAGAGGCGGTCGCGCCAAAAACGGGTCGCGATTGGCGCAGCCACCACGTATGGCCAACAAAACCCGCGAGGATGAGTGCCACCGTGAAAGCGGCTGCCTCGATTTCTGACAGCGGGGGAATGCGATAAAAGTACCTAGGCCAAAACAGCGGCAAGGCAACGGAGCTGCCCACCAGCAGTGCCAAGAGTAACGCATACCGAAGGGCCAACGTGTGGAGTCGGACAAAAAACTCGGCCAGGGAACTATACCTCATGGTGCGAAGTAACCGCTTTTTGTCCACACCCAAAAAAGCAAAGGATCCCGCTCGTGCGGGATCCTTTGCTTGGTCCGGTTATTGACTGGATCCTAATACTTCACTTTCTTCACGTTGCCTTTAAGGTCAGCGATTTCGAACGTAGGTGTGCCGCGCACGTTGCGCAGGTCATACACCAACGCTGAATTCGGAGCAAACATCCGGCTGTCTTCCAACACCAGTTGAAAGTCGCCATCGTAGATGCGCACCGCCAACTCCTCTGCTTCACCACTTCCTTTCGCCACCAGGTACTTGGTGCGATCGGTCGTTTTCGCCACGTGGATATTCACCGCGTTTTTACCCTGGGCTACCACGTTACCCGACACCACCTTCACATACTCAGTCTGCACGATGGCGTTGTCCTCGATCTGAATTTTGTACGTGCCAGCCGGCATGCCTACAAAATTCAACGGACGGCTGAAGCCATTCTTACTGTTGATGTCTTCTGCAAAAACCTGCTTCCCGGCTGCATTGAACACACGCAGGGTGATCAGCGAAGAAACGCCCCGCTCGTAAATCACCTTGAATACACCCGCTTTCTGGCTGATGACCACCATCTGCGGCTTGCCCGGCTTAGCCCATGCCGTCAGGGATACGATCATGGCCAAGGCGATCGCTACAACATTTTTCGTTTTCATAGTTTTTTCCTTTTTGTTTTCGATACAAATGTACGGGCGTAGCGAAGGCAAGGCCGTGTCTTGTAAGTAAACTTGATTTTTACCGTAAAAAAACGTTTGCAGTGTTTGGGTTTTGCCTACTAAAAAAATAGACTATCCCATCACTTCAAATTGCCGCAAAAAAAGCATCGGCATAAAAACGTTTCGCTGGCAACGTTTGCACCCGCGGGCGCCTGCGGCCCTGTGGAGCCAATTTATGGCGGCAACCTATCGCGAACAAAAAAACCGGGCGAGGATCGCGCCCGGTTTCGTGCCGTTGCCCCAACTCAGGTTTCCAATACGGCCACTTCCTTCCGTTTGGAACTTCGTAGTTCGAACATCACTTCGTTCTTTCTGGAACTTCGTAGTATAAACACTACTTCCCTTTTTGAACTCCGTAGTAGAAACACTTCGTTCCTTTTTTGAACTTCGAAATACAAACACCCCTACGTTTCTGGCAAAGCCTCGAAATGTAAACACCCCTACGCTCCTGGCGGAGCTTCGGGGTGTAAAGAAAAAAGGCATTCCGGTACCGGCAAAAAATATTTACCACCAACAACCACTACGAATGGAGTAAATAACCAGTCGTACCGGAAATGCCATGCTTTACCAAATTCAAAATTTCAAATTCAACATCTAAAACTTCTATCACGAATGTTGAATCTTACATCTTGAATTTTGAATTTCTATCAATCTACATTGTCATGCAAGAACTTATTGTTTCCCAGCAGGGTATTATCATCATTCAAGTTGTACCGCGAGATAAACGACTCGGACGAATGCGGCACCCCGTTATCCATCTTCACGCCCCTGCGCAGGTAAGCCGGCAGTGTCCATTTTTCGTTGAACTCATCCTTGGTCATTTCCGGCTTGGCCATTTTTGCCTTTAGCTTCTCGCGTCTTTCTTTAGCCTGCTGTTCTAACCGTTCTTTCGTCTTGCGGTACTCCATCATGCCGTCTTCGTTGATGATCTGATCTGCGCTGACGCCCTTACCCACTGTAAACTCGTCATCCTCCTCTGCAAAGAGCCCTTCCTCGCCCTCGTCTTCGTGGGTTTCGGCTTTATGAAACAGTTCAAAGGTGTACGTGCGCTCCTCGGTTTTCTTTTCCTCCAGCGGCAGCTTTGTTTCGTCCGGTGGCAGCGAAAGATCGGGTGTGTTGAGCACCGGTTTATCTTTATCCGACAACACGGGCGCCTTCAACTGGATTTCCTGCGTGCGTTGATTGACCGAGTTATCGATGGGGGCATCAAAAAGCGAGATTTGAGTTTTGTCCAGTTCGTGTACTTTTTTGTCCTCGGTTTTCTTCGCGGTGCGCGCCTCGGTTTGGAAACCCGTGGCGATAACGGTTACGCGAATGCAGTCGCCCAGGTTGGTATCCACGCCATGGCCAAAAATCACTTCCGCCTCTTCCCCAGCCTGCTGTTGAATGTACTCAGTAATGGTGCTCAGCTCATCCATCTGCAATTCGGCTTCTTCGCCCGAGATGATCGACAAGAGGATTTTCTTGGCGCCCATGATGTCGTGGTTGTCGAGCAGCGGAGAGGCCAAGGCATTTTGCGCGGCCAGCAACGCGCGGTTTTCGCCCCGGGTCTCGGCCGAGCCCATAACGGCTGCGCCCGCATTCAGCATCACCGTGCGCACGTCCTGGAAGTCAACATTTACATAGCCGGCCTGGGTGATGATCTCTGCAATCCCTTTGGCCGCGGTGGTCAACACATTGTCGGCCTCGGCCCACGCTTGCCCTACCCCCAGGTTTCCGTAAATCTCGCGAAGTTTGTCGTTTAAGATGACCAGCACCGTATCGCACGAAGCGCGCATGGCTTCGATACCCACCTGCGCTTGAGCTGTTTTCTTCTTTCCCTCAAACGCAAACGGAACGGTTACGATACCCACGGTGAGGATGTCCATATCTTTGGCGATCTTCGCAATGACGGGTGCGGCCCCCGTGCCCGTGCCTCCGCCCATCCCGGCCGTGACAAACACCATCTTGGTGCCCATCAGCATTTCGCGTACTTGCTCCTTACTTTCAATGGCGGCTGCGCGCCCCACTTCGGGGTTTGCTCCGCAGCCCAATCCTTCGGTGAGGTTAACGCCCAGTTGAAGTTTGTTGGGCACCGGGCTGCTGTTGAGCGCCTGTAAGTCCGTGTTGGCCACCACAAACTCGACATCCTTGATGCCTTGCTTGTACATGTGGTTCACCGCATTGCTTCCTCCGCCCCCCACACCGATCACTTTAATGATCGACTTGTGGTGCTTGGGAAGCTCAAATTTGTATGATCCTGTTTCAAACATGACGATTGTGTTTTAGTGGTTGTATTCGTTCAATGTTTTTTAGTATTCGTTTTTGCCATCCAAGTCGTCAATCAACAGTCCTTTGGTCTTGTTCAGGATGTTGGTGAAGAAGTCGCTGGTGAGCGCGGCCTTTTTGGTTTTCACGGGTGGCTTCACCACGGTTTTGGCTTCGCGGTACCGTTCCTCGCGTTCGTCCAGCGAGCGGAAACCCGCCAGCACCAATCCCACGGCAGTGGCATACATGGGGCTTTTCACCGCCTCGAGTTTGCTCTTGCCCAGGTGCTCGTTAGGATACCCTATGCGCGTGTCCATGCCGGTCATGTACTCGACCAACTGTTTTAAGTTGGCGAGTTGCGAACCGCCACCCGTGATCACGATGCCGCCCGCCAATCGATTTTCAAACCCCGAGCTGATGATTTCGGTGTGCGCCATTTCAATGATCTCCTCCATGCGTGCCTGGATGATGTTCGCCAGGTTTTTCACGGAGATTTCCTTAGCTGTGCGGTTGCGGATGCCCGGTATGGACACCACTTCGTTGGGGCTCGCCTCTTCGGATATGGCCTTGCCAAACCGCGTCTTCAACTGCTCGGCCTGCTTGCCCATTACTTGCAATCCGTTTTGAATGTCTTTTGTCAGGATTTCGCCACCAAACGGAATGACGGCTGTGTGGCGGATGATGTTATCATAAAAAATGGCGATGTCAGTCGTGCCGCCACCAATGTCGATCAGACAAACACCTGCTTCTTTTTCTTCTTCGCTCAGCACGGCCAGGCTGGAGGCCAGCGGCTCTAAAATCAAATCGTCAATCTCGATGCTGCTTCTGCGAACACATTTGTTGATGTTGTTGATGGCGCTGGTTTGCGCAGTAATCACATGGAAATCGGCTTCGAGTTTCACCCCGCTCATCCCAACCGGATCTTTGATGCCTTCCTCATAATCTACTGTGTAGTCCTGCGGCATCACGTGGATGATCTCACTGCCCGAAGGCACTACCATCCGGTACATGTCATCGGTGAGGCGGCTCACGTCTTCGATCGTGATTTCCCCTTCTTTGGAATCGCGCAACATGCTGTTGTGGTGGATGGAGCTGCGGATATGCTGGCCGGCAATACCCACGTTTACCACACCAATGTCAATGCCCGACATATCGCTGGCTTCTTTGATGGCTTTTTCAATGGCCAGCACGGTTTTGTCGATGTTAACAACAATCCCTTTGATGACTCCTTCGGACTCGGCCTTGCCCATGCCAAGCACTTCCAGTTTGCCGAATTCGTTTTTGCGGCCCACAATGGCGCATATTTTCGTAGTGCCAATGTCCAGTCCGACTACTATTTTCTCGTTCTCCATGACTCGTATGTGTTTAGTGGTTGTTTCTCTTTCATTCTGCGATTACTTGTCCTTCGTACTCCAGGTTCACCCGGTCGTAGCGCGTCCAGCCACGCTGCGGCAATATTTCTTTGTAAAAGACGCGGAGCTTATCAAATTTTTCCTCCATGTTGTCGGGCGTACCAAACTCCACCTTCTGCCCGGTCACTTGAGGATAGAGCGTCACCCGGCCTTTCGCGTCAATGTCCAGTTGGGCTATCTGCGCCTTCCAAAACCGATCTTCGTTGATGTAGCGAATCATCGCTAACAGTTGTTGCCCCTCATCCAGTCGGGTCAGGTCTTCTGCCTGCAACAAGCGCTTGACAAACGGCCCGCTCACCAACACCACCCGCGAAGTGTATTTCTCCGACACGCCCATCACCGTGCCATCTTCTGCGATGTAGGCATCCGGGGCATCTTCTTGAATGATTCTTGCCATGGGCCTTCGCAGCTCTACCTGAACGACCAGGTTGCCCTTTAAATCGCCATAGAGCTCTGCGTCCAAAATATGTTTGTCGTACATGATCTTGGCCTCCAGTGCTTTCAGGTCAATGCGGTGAAGACCCACGCCTTTGATCGCCTGTCCGCTGCGCTCAATCAGCCGAAGGATGTCCGCCTCGTCTAAAAAGTGGTTTTCGTGTACGTTGTCCAATTCGACCAACACGTCTTGACACACCGTGCCACCCTGCTTGCGTTCGCTAAAGGCAATGAGTAGCGACAACGCCAGCAATGCGCTTACCACTTTCACTTCCTTGCGTATGGTTAGCTTCCACTTCATACGTATCGCTTAATGACCATTTCTTTGATGGGGTTGACGAACGTGTCAATATCCCCCGCGCCCACCGTGGCCACAACCTCCAACTCTAAATCTTCCAGGCGGTGGAGTACGTCTTTCTTTCCGCAGCGAATCTTGACCGGGCTGGTGATGGCGGGGAAGAGCATATCCGATGTTACCCCCGGTATCGGCTCCTCGCGCGCAGGATAGATGTCCATGAGCAATACTTGGTCCGCCAGGCTCAGGCTTTTCGAAAAGCCGTCTGCAAAATCGCGGGTGCGCGTAAAGAGGTGCGGCTGAAAGACCACCGTAATTTTACGCCCGGCATACATAGACCTCAGCGATTTCAAAAACGCTTCGATCTCGGCCGGATGGTGGGCGTAGTCGTCAATGTAGGTAACGCGTGGCGACTTCACGACAAATTCAAACCTGCGCTTCACCCCGCGAAACGAATGCAATGCCTGCTTGATCGTCTCGTCTGCAATACCGAGGTGCTTGGCCACCAGAGCGGCCGCCATGGCGTTTTCCATATTGTGAAAACCGGGGACACCGAGCTGAATTTTCTCAATCGTCCAGGCGGGGCCTGTCAAATCGAATTCAAAAAATCCGCCCTTCGCGGTAATATTGCTGGCAAAAAATTGCCCCCGGTCTTTACCATACGTTTCCTGCGCCACTGCGCTGCCGCTGCCCAAAGCCGCCACCGACTCGTGTATAATCAATTTGCCCTGCGTTTGTATCTGCCCGACAAAGTCCTTGAAAGAGGTAATCATGGCTGCGTGATCGCCATAGATGTCCAAGTGATCCGCATCGGCTGAGGTAATCACGGCCACCTCCGGAAACAACCGCAAAAAAGAGCGGTCAAACTCATCGGCTTCCGCCACTACCCACGTGTGGGCCGTTACCTCGCCATGCATGACCAAGTTGCTCTCGTAGTTGGTGGTGATGCCGCCCAGAAACGCCACCATGCTGGTGCCGGCCTCCTTCAACACGTGTGCAATCAATGACGAAGTAGTGGTTTTGCCGTGCGTGCCCGCGACCGCAATGGTGCGGTAGTTTTGGGTGAGTATCCCCAACACTTCGGAGCGCTTCACGATGGTGAATCCGTTGGCTTTCAGGTAGGCATGCTCTGCGTGATCTTTGGGAATGGCAGGGGTATAGACTACCAACGTTTTTTCGCTTGATACATAACCCGGGATGAGCGCCACGCGATCGTCAAAGTGAATTTCCATTCCCTCTTCGATGAGTTCATGCGTGAGCGGGGTAGCCGTGCGGTCATAGCCCGCCACGCGCCAGCCTTTATGCTTAAACCAACGCGCCAGCGCACTCATGCCAATGCCGCCAATGCCCAAAAAATAGATGCTATCGTATTGCTTCAAGTTCACGTTTACCGGATGCGTATCAGTGTTTCAATTTCGTCTACAATGGCTTGGGTGGCCTGCGGCTTTCCCAGCTTGCCGATGTTCTCGCCCAGGTGCTGGCACGCCACCCGATCGTACAACAGCGTGAGGGCTTCGTGTACCAACCGGCCACGGGCCTCCGCATCGGGCACCACGCGGGCAGCGTTCTCGTGGGCCAAGGCCATCGCGTTTTTGGTTTGATGATCTTCCGCCACGTTGGGCGAAGGCACCAGAATGGCGGGCTTGGCCGCCACGCATAACTCAGAAATAGACAAGGCTCCCGCACGCGATATCACCACATCGGCTGCGGCATACGCCAAATCCATCTGCTTCAAAAAATCATGGATCCGCACCTGCCGTAAGTCTTTGTCTTTCACCTGCGCCTTCACGCTCTCAAAATACGTTTTACCGGTTTGCCAGATGACCTGAACGTTGGCATCGATGAGTTTGTCGAGGCCTTGCGCCAGACTTTCATTGATGGTGCGCGCGCCCAAACTGCCACCCAATACCAGCAGCGTATGTTTCCCTTCCGAAAATCCAAATTGCCCGAGTGCTTTGCCGCGCTTCTCAGCCAAGTGGTCAATGTCTTTTCGCACGGGGTTGCCGGTAACCACGATTTTGTCTTTTGGGAAATACTTTTCCATCCCCTGATACGCCACGCAAATGCGCGAAGCCTTCGCGGCCACTCGCTTGTTGGTAAGGCCGGCATACGAGTTTTGCTCCTGTATCAGGGTGGCGATTCCTGCGGCATTGGCCGCCAACATCATCGGCCCGCTGGCATAGCCGCCCGTACCGATGACGACATGGGGTTTGAACTGACGTACAATTCTACGGGCCGCCAAATAACTGGACACTAACTTAACGGGAAACAGGAGATTTGACCACGTGAGCTTTCGCTGAAGGCCACTGATCCAAAGACCAATAATACGATAGCCTGCTTCCGGCACGCGTGTCATTTCCATGCGGCCCTGGGCTCCTACAAACAGAATCTCTGACTGTGGGTGACGCTCTTTGAACGCATTGGCGATAGCCACGGCAGGAAAAATATGCCCGCCCGTGCCGCCACCGCTGATGATCAAACGATATGATTGAGGCGCGGTCACGCTGCTTTGGCCGTTACGGTTTTTTGTTCTTTCAATTCGCTGGCTTGCTGATCCCAGGCCTGATCACGCTCTCCGCGACTGACGCTTAGGATGATCCCCACCGAGAGGCCGGTGAATACCATAGCCGTACCCCCCATGCTGATCAGCGGCAATGGCTGCCCCGTGATGGGCCCCAGCCCTACTACCACCCCCATGTTTACCATGGCTTGGCAAACCAAATCAAAGCTAAGCCCGGCCGATAGCAATCCGCCAAAGGCACGCTCGCTGTTATAGGCCGCCTTCATTCCCCGATGCAACAGAATCAAATACAAGATCAACACCACCACGCCTCCAATAAGGCCATATTCCTCGATGACGATGGCATAGATGAAATCGGAATAAGGATGGGGAAGGATGTTTCGCTGCTCACTGTTGCCCGGGCCCTTGCCCAATAAGCCTCCCGTGGAAACGGCAATCAGCCCATGCTGTGCCTGAAACGAATGCTTGCCGCTGACAAACGCTTCCCAGCGGCTCTTCACGGTTTCCCAGCGATTGCCAAAGTGAACAGCCGCAGCACCGGCCAACGCTCCCACCAACACCAACATGGCCAAATACTTGAGCGGCACACGGCCGATAAACATGATGAGCATGCAGGTGGCGAACAACAGGATGGCGGTGGATACGTTGGACAGGCCGATGAGGGCACAAATAACACCGCACCAGATGAGCATGGGTATCAATGACTCTTTGATGTCATCAATGTTCTGTTGTTTCTTCGAAAGCATGCTGGCGAGGTTGATGATGAGCGCCAAGCTCGCGAAGTCAGAAGGTTGAAAGGAGGTGTTGATGAGGGGCAGTGTAATCCATCGGGAAGCATCGTTGATCGTGTCACCAAACTTGAAGGTGTAAAGCAACAGCGGCACGCTGACCCAAAGGGCAAGCCGCGACAGTTTGGAGTAGTAGCGATAGTCGATCTTATGGGCTACCCACATGGCGCCCAACCCCAACAGGATCATGCCCGTGTGTTTGAACAAATACGACTCAGGGCTGGTTGTGCGTTTAAATGCCAACGTGCCAATGGAGCTGTACACGACCAGTATGCTCACCATAGAAAGGGCAAAGACAACGGCCCAAATGACCGGGTCGCCCTGTAGATGCTTGTCAGCCCATGACTTGATTTTTGCGATCATGCTGTGGTCTTTTCCGTTTCTTGTTTGAGTGCCTGCACGGCTTCGCGAAATTGCGTACCGCGGTCTTCGTAGTTTTTGAATAAGTCAAAACTGGCACACGCGGGTGACAGCAGGGCGACATCGCCCGCCCGTCCTTCGCGCAGCGCCAGCCACACCGCCTCTTTCACCGAGTGTGTCTCGTGCACCACCGGCACCAGGTCGAGGAAAAAATCGCGAAGCTTGGTATTATCCGCTCCCAAGCAGATCAGGGCCTTCACTTTCTTGCGTACTGCTTCCTGAAGCAACGAGTAATCATTGCCTTTGTCAATGCCACCGGCAATCCAAATCAACGGCTGCTCGTAACTGCCCAGCGCGTATACCACCGAGTCAACGTTGGTGGCCTTGCTGTCATTGACAAACTCCACACCTTTGACGGTGGCCACCGACTCGAGGCGGTGTGGGGCATTCTTAAATGTTTTCAAGGCCTGCCGGATGACCTTTTCGGACACGCCCGCGTGCAGTGCAGCCGAGACAGCCGACATCGTATTGATCAAATTATGCGGGCCCTTGAGTGTGGTTTCGCGCTGGTCAATTGAAAAAGGCTGGCTGCCGCTGCGAAAGAACATGGTGGTGCCGTGGGCATGGGCCGTTGCCTTCGAATCGATCAGCGATACCGTGGTTTTGCCAGCCGCAATGGATCGGGTTTTTACCTCGTGGGAGGTGATGGCGTCATCCTGGTAAAAAATGAAATGATCCGCGGGCGTCATGTTGCGCACCAATTGAAACTTGGAGGCCACGTAGTTCTCCATCCGGTACTCATAGCGATCCAGGTGATCGGGTGTGATGTTCAGCAGAATGCCGATGAAGGGATGAAATGCCTGGGTGCCATCCAACTGAAAACTGCTGATCTCCACCACGTACCAATCGTGTTTTTCGAAGGCCACTTTACGGGCCAGGCTCTCGCCTACGTTGCCGGCCAACGCCACCCGGTAGCCGGCCGATTTCAGGAGGTGGTGCGTGAGCAATGTGGTAGTGGTTTTACCGTTGGTGCCGGTAATGGCGATCACGTTGCCCGTCAGATACCGAAAAGCAAACTCCAGTTCGTCAATCATTTCGATTCCCCTGGCTTTTGCCTTCTGGATAACCTCTGCCTTCCCGGGGATGCCGGGGCTTTTGATGATCAACTCGGACTGCAAAATACGATCCAGCGAATGCGCGCCTTCCTCAAAGGCAAGGGACTCGCGCACCAGCTCGGCTTTGTATTTTTCTTTGATCAGCCCTTGGTCCGACACAAACACATCCCAGCCATGGGCTTTCGCCAACAAGGCTGCGCCTGTTCCGCTCTCGCCTGCCCCCAATATGGTTATCGTCTTGCTCATCGCAGCTTCAGGGTAGCCAAACTTAAAATCGCCAAAAGAATCCCGACAATCCAAAACCGTGTCACGATCTTGGCTTCGTGAATGTTTTTCTTTTGATAGTGGTGATGCAAAGGCGACATCAAAAATATCCTGCGGCCCTCGCCATATTTTTTCTTGGTGTACTTGAAATACGATACTTGCACAATCACGGACAGGTTCTCGATGAGGAAAATGCCGCACAACAGCGGAATCATCAATTCCTTTCGGACTGCCAGGGCCAGTACTGCAATGATACCCCCCAAGGATAGCGAACCGGTATCGCCCATAAATACCTGTGCGGGGTAAGCATTGTACCACAAGAAGCCCAAACACGCCCCCACAAAGGCGGTGCAGAAGATCACCAACTCACTCAGGTTGGGTATGTACATGATATTGAGGTAATCGCTAAAGTCAACCCGGCCGGACAGGTAAGCAAAAATGGCCAACGTAAGGCCAATGATGGCCGATGTGCCCGCGGCCAGTCCATCGATTCCATCCGTAATATTGGCTCCGTTTGAAACAGCGGTGATGATTACAATCACAAAAAGCGTGTACACAATCCACGTGTAGTTGCGGTCTAAAAACGGCCATAAGGCACTGTAGTCAAACTCGTTATTTTTGAAAAAGGGCACCGTGGTTTTGGTGGAGTGAACATCCTCGTATTGGGCCACGGCCACCGTGCCGTTATCCGTGGCAATGGCCTTGGGTTGACGCACGACCACATGGTCGTTAAACGACAGGGTCAGCCCCACGATCAGCCCGATGGTGACCTGCCCGATAATCTTGAATCGCCCGGCAAGGCCTTCTTTGTTTTTCCGAAACACTTTGATGTAGTCATCCAAGAAACCCACCAACCCCAGCCATAGCGTGGTGACCACCAGCAGCAGCACATAAACGTTGTCGACCCGTGCAAAAAGTAAGGTCGGAATTAAAATGGCTGCGATGATAATCAGGCCGCCCATGGTGGGTGTTCCTTTCTTTTGGATTTGCCCCTCCAGCCCCAAATCGCGGATGTCTTCGCCCACCTGCTTTTTGCGCAAAAAGTTGATCAGGTTTTTTCCGAACGTGATCGTGATAATGAGCGAAAACAGCGCGGCCATACCCGCCCGGAACGAGATGTATTGAAACAATCCGGCCCCGGGAAAGTCAAAGTTCTGTTCGATATAGTCGAATAAATAGTACAGCATCAATCCATCAGTTGGCAAACATTTTCATCATTCGCTCCAGCACTTCATGGTCATCAAAAGGGTGTTTCACGCCTTTTATTTCCTGATAGGTTTCATGTCCTTTGCCCGCCACCAAGATGATGTCTTTGTCTTTGGCCAACATGCACGCGGTTTTGATGGCCTCTTCGCGGTCTACCATCACTAATGTTTTGCGGGCATCCGAAGGGCTCACCCCGGTTTGCATGTCTTTGATGATCTGTACCGGGTCTTCATCGCGCGGATTGTCCGAAGTGAAAATCACTTTAGTGGAGTACTTGCAGGCAATGGCAGCCATCAACGGGCGCTTGGTCTTGTCGCGATTGCCTCCGCAGCCAACCACCGAGATGACTTGCTCGCTTCCGGTGCGGAAGTGCTCGATTGTTTCCAGCACGTTCTTGAGTGCATCGGGCGTATGGGCATAGTCAACAATGGCGGTAAAACGCGAACCCGGCAAAACGAGCTCAAACCTGCCAGACGCACCCGTGAGTGAAGATAATTTCAACAAGACTGTCTCGGGGTCTTCGCCCAACAAACAGGCAGCTCCGTATACCGCCAGCAAGTTGTACGCATTGAAGTCACCGATCAATTTAAACCACACGGGCCGGTCGGCAATTTCCAGTTCCAATCCCTCAATGGAATTGGTGATGATTTTGCCTTTGAAGTCCGCCACCTTCTTCAATCCATAGGTCAGCTTTTGGGCTTTGGTGTTTTGAAGCATCACCATGCCGCGCTTGTCGTCCACATTTACCAGGGCAAACGCCTCGGGCGACAATCCGTCAAAAAATCCTTTCTTGGCCCGGATGTAGCTTTCAAACGTGCGGTGATAGTCCAGGTGATCGTGGGTGATGTTGGTAAACAAGGCACCCGCAAACTGCAGTCCTTCTATTCTGCCCTGGTCAACTGCATGTGAGCTTACTTCCATAAAGCAATGCGTGCATCCCGCCTTCACCATCTCAACCAGCAATTCGTTGATCCGAAGTGGATCAGGGGTGGTGTGCGTGGCCGCGATTTCCTTGTCCACAATTTTATTCACAACTGTGGATAACATGCCACAGGTGAAGCCCATGGCGGTGTACAGCTTGAAGAGCAGTGTAGTCACGGTGGTTTTGCCGTTGGTGCCCGTGACCCCTACCAACTTCAGGCGTGCCGATGGATTACCATAAAAGTTACCGGCCATAACACCCAGCGCGTGGGCACTATTCTTCACCGTAACATAGGTGACCTTTTCGGTCAGCAGTTCGGGCATCTTCTCGCACACCACCACGGAGGCGCCTGACGACACCGCTTTGCCGATAAAGTCATGGCCGTCACTCTGTGTGCCTTTGATGGCTACAAACAACGCACCGGGTGTTACGTGGCGCGAGTCAAATTGAACGGAAGTGACTTCGCTGGCCATGTCGCCCGAGGTGGACGTGATGTGAACTCTATATAATATGTCGCGCAGCGTGGCCATCAACTTAGTTTCACGTAAATGGTACTTCCTTTTGAAAAACGGGTGCCGGGCGTCAGCGACTGCTCCGCCACCCGGCCCTTGCCTTGGTATACGACCCGCAAGCCGGCCTTCTCCAGCAAATACAGCGCATCGCGAAAGGTCATGCCGTTTACATCGGGCACCAGCCCGCGAATGATTTCATTCTTCTTCCATGTTACCGCATTGCCTGTTTTCACCGCGCGCACCCACTCCTCCTCGGTAGTGGAATGCGTGGACACCCCCAACTCATTGGTGAGCAGGGTCAGTTCATCTTGCTTGCCTGCACGGATGGTCGGAAACACGCCAGACTCCAGCACCGTCTTCTTCTCCATGGCGGTGTGTAGTTGCAAGTCGCGCGCGTAAATGTTATCGGCAATTTCTTTGAATACCGGCCCGGCCACATTGTTGCCGTATTGCTGCCAACCTTTGGGATTTTTCACCACCACGATGGCACTGTACTTGGGCGCGTGTGCGGGAAAGTAGCCCACAAACGAAGTGATGTATTTCTTGGTGTAGCGCCCGTCTTCCAGTATTTGGGCCGTACCCGTTTTGCCGGCAATGCGGTAATGCGCATCCTTCAGGTTCTTGGCCGTCCCATGGTCAACCACCCCTTCCAACAGCAGGCGCAATTTGTTGAGTGTTTTGGTTGAGCAGATTCTGCCATTGATCGTCTCGGTCTCAAAAGTCTGCACCGGCTTGTCGGCCTTCATGATGGACGTGACAAAAATGGGCTTGATCATTTCACCTCCATTGGCCACCGCATTGTAGAGTGTAAGCGTGTGCAAGGGTGACATCTCCAGACCGTAGCCGTATGACATCCACGGAAGTGAAATACCACTCCAGGACTTCTCGCCCGGGCGGGGGATTTTGGGGAATACCTCGCCTGTGATTTGTAAACCCAGGGGCTTGGTCAGCTTTAACCGGTCCAGGTGGTTCATGAACTTGTCTGGTTTCAAGCCAAAGTGCTTATCCACCAACTTGGCCATGGCCACGTTGGAAGACAATTCAAATGACTGCTGGATGGTGACCGTACCAAAGCCGCCCTCGTGGTGATCTTTTACTTTGCGATTGTAGAAGGTGTACTCCCCGTTGCCGGTCTTAATGCTGTCGCCCAACTCAATATTCGTATCCTCTAAAAGCGCCATGAGGGTGACCAACTTGAGCGTGGAGCCGGGTTCCATGGAGCCGCCCACGGCATGGTTAAATTTTTCGCTGTAGTTGCCTTTGCCATCGCGCGTCAGGTTGGAGATGGCTTTAACATGCCCGGTTTTTACTTCCATCACCACCACGGTGCCCTCGTCTGCATCGTGCTGCTGCATGTGCCGATGAAGCGATGTCTCGGCCACGTCTTGCAGGTTAATGTCAATGGTGGTTTGAATGTCCATGCCGTTAACAGCCTTTATGCTGTTGGCATCGAAAACGGGTTTCCAGGTACCTCCGGCAATTTTTTGAAACAAGGCTTCTCCGTTCTGCCCACCCAGGGCCTCGTTAAAGCTGTACTCCAGCCCGGCTCCTTTTTCGTCTTCGTTGACAAAGCCTACCGTTCTGCGGCTCAGGTTTGAAAAGGGGCGGTAACGCACATCCATTTTTTCGAAGATGACACCTCCTTTGTAGCGGCCTTCGCGGAAGATAGGCCACGAAGACATCTCTTTTTTTGTTTGGTAGTTGATCTGTTTGCGGTTGATAATCAGATACTGCTTGCCCGTGGCGCGGGCATCGATCAGCATTTCCTTATAGTCTTGCTTGGAGCGGTCTTGGTAATGGCGCGCGAGCATGAGCGCCAATGAATCCACGCCTTTGTCAAAAACTTCCTTTTTGGGTAAGGTAGGGTCCATGGCCACTTTGTAAAACGGCAGCGAAGTGGCGAGCAAACTGCCATTGTCTGAATAGATGTTGCCGCGGGTAGCCTTTACGGTCTTGAAATCAAACATGATTTCTTCGGCCATCTTTGCCCATTTGTCGCCCTCCACTACTTGCACATGCCCGATTTTGGCAGCCACACAAATAGCGAACAGCACCACGCCCAAAAACGCGATGCGTACCCGAATCAGTATGGATTTTTTGATGTTCATGGGGAAGGTATGCGGGGGTTGGGGGGGGTTAGTCTTCAACAACAATTTTATAGGGCGGCCGCAAACTTTCTTTGAGCCCCAATTCCTTTACGCGTCTGGCAACTTCACTTTGCTTGCTGGCAAACATCACATCCGCCTTGAGCGTGGTATAATCGGCCCGCAGGTCTTCCACTTCGCTTTGCGCGCGGTTGATGGCGCGCGTGGTGCGTTCGGCATGGTGCGTGTTGCTGATGTACAGCAGACTCAGCACCAATACGAAAAGTATCTTGGGCAAGTACTGTACGGGAAATCCTTCCTCAAAATAGCTTTCCAGTTTCAGTCGTTTTTCCAACTGTGAGAACGCACTGGTGCCATTACCTTGCGTAGGCTTGATGCGCGCTTCGTTGCCGCGCTCGGGTTCAATTTTGAATTTATTGTCTGCCATGATCTCTGTCCTTTTCGCGGGGCACTGTTTCCCCTATTTTTTCCGCCACCCGCAACTTGGCGCTGCGCGCGCGGCTATTCTGTTCTATTTCTTCTGCCGAGGCCTCAATCGGTTTCCGGTTGACCGCTTGCAGGGGCCTGAGCGGGTTTCCGAAAAAATCCTTATCCACTTCGCCAAACACTTTCCCGGTGTTGATGTAGTTTTTCACCATTCGGTCTTCCAGCGAGTGGTAGCTCATCACCACCAGGCGCCCCCCCGGCCGCAGCACTTCGCCACATTGGTGCAAAAAATCTTCAAGTGCCTGCATCTCTTGGTTTACTTCGATGCGCAGCGCCTGAAACACCTGGGCGAAATATTTGTACTCCTTGCCACGAGGAGCTCTGGTCTGTAGCATGTCGATCAATTCGCTGCTGCGCGCAAAGGGGCGCGTAGCCCGATGCTGCACCAGGGCTTGTGCCACCGTTTTGGCGTTTTTGATTTCGCCATACATGCCCAACACCTTATGCAGTTCGCGTTCGTCATAGGTGTTGAGGATGTGCGCAGCCGTGATCGGGTTTTGCGCGCTCATGCGCATGTCTAACGGGCCGTCAAAGCGGGTGGAAAAACCGCGCGCGGGCGAATCGATCTGATGGGAGGAGATACCCAGGTCGGCCAGTATGCCGTGTACCTGTGTTACTCCGTTCAGCTTCAGGTATTTTTTCAAATACCGAAAGTTGGCCTGACAAAATGTAAAAGAACGACTCTGTATCAGTTCTGCCTGTTTCCGGGCGTCTTCATCCTGATCAAACGCGATCAGCCGTCCGCCCTTCAACGACTCCAGTATCCCCAAACTGTGGCCCCCACCGCCAAAGGTGGCGTCCACGTAAATTCCCTCCTCCTGCACGCGCAGCCCATCTACGCACTCGCGAAGCATAACCGGTTTGTGATAGGGTGTGCTCATCGTTTGGTTTACGTACCGGCCGCGGCTTTGAAGCCGTTTGCCTTACCTACCGATGAAGCCGGATTTTCGCTCGCAAAAAAATCCCGCTCATCAACACCACCGGTCATTGCTCCAAATGCTTCTGCGCCAACTTTGACAACTCACTCGGGTCTTGGATCAGGTGCTTCTCGTAAGTGGTCGGGTTCCATATCTCCACTTTGTTGCCCATACCCACCAGCGTAGCGTCTTTGTCAATCTGCGCATACGTGAGCATGTTTTTGGGGATGAGGAACCGGCCGTTCGCATCCAACTCTACCGTGACCACGCCCGACAAAAAATTGCGCTGCAGCGTACGGTACTCTTCGTTGAACTCATTCAGCCCGGAAATTTTTGAGAAGACCTTTTTGAACTCCACCAGCGGGTACACGATCAGGCACGGCTCGAACCCCCTGCGGATGATCAGCTCCTGACCCTCCCCTTCGGGAAGCTGGGATTTGATCCGCGCAGGCAGCACCATCCGCCCCTTGGCATCGAGTTTACATTCGTATTGACTGGTGAAGAAAGTCATGACGTAGTGGTTGTCTTTCCTGCCTGCCGTCAGGCAGGTTCTCCAAAACAAACGTAGGGAAATTTATCCCACTTTCAACCACTTTATGCCACTTTTTTACATTTTATGCCATTTTCATTCCTTTTTGATCAAAAAAATAGGCCCGGCCGCGCTTTTTCAAGGCTCCGCCTCAGCCGGAGCGGCCGGTTGATCTCGTGGAAAAAATATAAAATGACATCAAAAGCCGCTGGCCGCGGATAGCGGTTGGCTGTCGCAAAGGGCCCAAGGCGTGGGCCAAAAGGCGCAAGAAGCCGGGGTTAGTCCGGGCAAATGTTTGGTCTGAGAACGGTAGCCACCGTTACGAAAACACCCGCAGCGAGGTGCCGGTCAGCTCGGTGTTGTACCTGCGCAGCGGGCGGGTGGCGGGCCCTTGCGTGACGGTGCCGGTGCTTGAAAACTGACTGCCGTGATTGGGACACCGGAAATCACCGGATGAAGGCCGAAATTGTATGGTGGTGCCCTGGTGCGTGCAGGCTTGACTTAACGCCACGACCTCGGTGGTGCTTAACCGGGCAATAATGATACCATTGGTCGTAAGCGACCCGCCTACATTGTTGAGAGGGCCATTGGGCGCCACTGTCAAATCCAGCGTGAAATCGACCGGCCCGGCATTGCCCACGGGCGAGGGCTCGTCTTCGCCCGAACAGCCCACCAAACCACACCCCGCACAGGCCAATACCGCACCCGTACCCATGATTTTCAAAAAAGTTGATCGCTCCATGGTCAATGACTTTATGAGAAAATAACAACCATCCCCGGCAAAGGTTTGGCCCTTGGTCGCACCGGGCCTGAAAATGCGTGGGACACGGTGGGACAAAAAACCAAAAAAACCGGTAACAAATCCGAACACCGTGTATCCAAGGATAAAAAACCAAGCATTTGCGCACCATGAAAACAAAAACACTATTCACTCTGCTACTGCTATGTTCGATCGCACTGGTGCGGGCGCAATCGCCCTTTCACGTGGCGGTGAAGGGCAAAGGCCAACCCATTTTGTTGTTCCCGGGGTTTGGTTGCCCGGGCGAAGTATGGGATGAGGCTGTAGCCGAACTCTCCAAAACGCACCAATGTCATGTCTTTACCTTTGCGGGATTTGGAAACGTGCCTCCCATTGAGGGCCCGTGGCTGGAAAAAATAAAAAACGGTGTATTAGCCTATGTGAAAGAAAATAGGCTGGCCAGGGCAACCTTGTTGGGACATAGCCTGGGCGGCACCCTGAGTTTGTGGCTTGCCTCCACTGAGCCGGGCCTGTTTGCCCGCGTGATTGCAGTAGATGCGCTCCCGTGTTCGGCCGCGCTGATGATCCCCAATTACCGGGGCGAGCCCATTGCCTACGACAATCCGCAGAGCAATACGATGATGCAGATGGACAGCGCTGCATTTAATTCCACGAACGCCCAGTCTATGCCCTACCTGTGCCGCAACACCGAAAAGCAAAAGCTCCTGTTGCGTTGGATGAATCAGGCCGACCGGAAAACCTACGTGCACGGATACATTGACATGCTCAACCTGGATTTACGCGCGGCCATCGCCCAAATCACCATCCCCGTGGTGGTGCTGGGGGCGGCCAATCCCGACCGCGACACGGTAGAAAAAACGTACCGCGCTCAATACGAAAAATTGCCCGCTACCATTTTCCATTATGCCGAAAATTCCGCTCACTTTGTGATGTACGACCAGCCTCAATGGCTGCTGCAAAAACTGACGGAACAGGTACGATAACGCGGCTGTACAGTGGACAAAAAAATACGCTTCACCGAATTGTACAATACCCACTACGCAAGCCTCTTTAAGCTTTGTAGGGGGTACTTCAACGGAAACGAGGCGCTGGCCTCCGACTCGGCACAGGAAGTTTTTATCAAGGTATGGGAGTCGCTGGACACCTTTCGCGGGGAGTCGAGTATCCGCACGTGGATCTATCGTATTGCGGTAAATACCTGTCTGCTCCACCTGCGCAAGCAATCCACAAAAAAAGAAAAAATCACCACATCCCTCCCCCACGTGGCCGCGGAGGCCGAGGATACCGGAGAAGAAGAGCGATTGCAGCGCATGTATGCCTGCATCCAAAAGCTTCCGGAAAAAGACCGGTTGATCACCCTGATGATGTTGGAAGGGATCAGCTACCCCGAAATTTCGGACGTGGTGGGCATGACCGAAGAAACGCTTCGCGTGCGAATCCATCGCATCAAAAAAAACCTAACTCAATGCGTATCCCATGGAAACATTTGATGCCCTGCAAACTCTTTGGAATAAACAGCTCGCGGTGAGCCATCCGGCATCGGCTGCCGATCTCATGAAAAAAGGCGAAGCGCATTTGCAAAAAATACGGGCCGGCCACCGGGGTACCATCGCCATTATTTCCGCTCTCATCATCGTGTTGATCGGCTATTTTGTGGCCATGAAGGCTTATCAAATGAACGGGTTGACGATCGGATTGACGCTCATGATTAGCGTGATGATTGCCCGGGTATGGCTGGAGGGGATCAGCGCCACCCGGTTTAGAAGGATACGGCCGGATCTCACGCTGGCGGAGTTCAGCGCCCAAATGCAAGCTTACTACACCTGGCGGAAACGAGTTCATACCGTTTTTATTCCCACGATCTACGTGCTCTATGTCTTGGGGTTTACCGGGTTGCTGCCCACGCTAAAAGCGAATCTATCACCGGGTATGTACCTCTATTGCGTCATCAGTGGTTACAGCTTCCTGCTGCTTTTTGCCATCTTTCTCGTCCGCATTTTGCGAAACGAAAGAAAGCTACTGGAGTTTTTAAAGGGATTGAACTGACCCAAGGCGCATTACGGCCGGTTGGCTGTTGGTTGCAGCACCAACACCCCGGCTGCCGACTGGGCAAAGTCGGCCTTGTTCCAGTACATGGTTCGAAACTTGCCTTCGGCAAACAGCACGGCCTGATCATCGTAGAACGCACTCATGACATTTCCTGACTGGCCGGTGGGCGACACGGTAACTCCGCGCGCAGGGTCAGCCCAATCCACAATTTTCCGCAAGGCCGGCCCGCCCGTGACGGGATAGTAGCCGGTGGTGTCCAGCGCAAACTGTAGGTTGTTGATTACTTCACTGCCACCGTCCACGGCAAAGGGGCCCACATTAAAAAATCTGTCCAGCGGCTTGACGGCCGCCAGCGGATGGGCATGTGTAAGCGTGTGGATTTTCTTCCAGGACCAATCCACCGGCTGCGGCCCACTTGTCTGCTTCAGGCGCTCGACCGTCCGGTGCGCGGCTTTCTCCAAAATATCCTTTCGCGTTTCGATGTCACGCGTGTGCACGTTGTCCCACCACTTGGACGAATCGTTTTGAAAAAAAGGCTTTAGTACATTTTTGATTTCGCTGGTGGTGCGAAACACAGCATAGGCTTCGCGGCCCAGTTCATCCTCCAGCGCAAATTTCAACGCATGGGTAAGCATGTGGTAGTAGACCGATGGCTCCATTTGCGCTTGGCGATGATCGCCATTCCATTGTTTCAAAATAGAGGCTACCGTGTGGGCATCGTCAAACGTACTGGTCGTCAGCGTGCGGGCCATCTCATGGGCAATGGCGCGGTGTTCATTTGACACTACATCCAACATCGTTTTCTTTACTTCCTCCACGGTCCACTTTTTATCTTCCGAGAGCAGCTCAACAATACGGCCGGCACGGCTCTTGGGGAAATAGTAGCCGGGATACAGTTGTCCGTTGATGGTGTCGGGCTGGTTATTGGCCGAGTACACAAACCCCCAGGGCGGATTCACTGCGTGCGGATTCTCCGAAAACGAAAAATAGTCCGCTGGCTGGGTATCCGTTGCGGCATCTAAAAATAATTTAGGGTTCTGACCTACCGGCCGCTTGGGTAATTTGGCTACCGCCCACCAGGCTATGTTTCCATCGCGGTCGGCATACATCAAATTGAGGCCGGGGGCCGAAAACAAAGATGCGGCTTTCTCCACCTGCTGAAAGTTTTGGGCGTGATTCAGGAAGTAGGCCGCTTGTAACGATTCGTTGTCGTTGTGCATGAGCGACCACCACAATGACACGGGCCGCTGTCCTGTCAAGTCAATTACGCGATTTACCAAGGGGCCGCGGGGGGTATGCAGCACCTGCATGACCGTGTCCTCGTGTCCTTTGATTCTGATCACCTCTTCGCGGGTGCGGGCGGTACGTATCGCCTCGGGTGTTTCGTAGTAAAAATCGGTGTCGTCATTTTCAAACATGGTAAGACCCCAGGCACAAAACTCGTTTTGCCCCAGCAGCCCAAACGGTATACCTGCCAGGTGATGGCCGTAGAATTTATACCCCGGATATTCGAGGTATGCCTCGTACCATACGGCCGGTTGGGCAAATCCAATGTGAGTGTCGTTGGCCAAAATGGGCTTACCCGACAGCGTGCGATCGCCACTGATGGCCCAGCCATTGCTGCCCGACCACAGGGCTACGGGCAGTTGCGTTAACGCCTCGTGTACAAAAGCAATCAAGGAATCGGTGTGCGGCTTGGGTAGGCCCGAATGGCTTTTGATCATCTCGGCATCTGCCACCGACAGCGCGTTCATATCGCGCAGGTAGTCGGGGCCCAGTTCCTGACGTATCTTCTCCAATACCGGATCGGTGCGCAGTCCTTCGGCAAAGCCAAACGACATAAAGCCAATGGCGTGATACATGTCCTCGGGCGTAAAGGGTGTCTTTGGAATACCGATGATGGTAAACTCTATGGGTGTTTTGCCCGTGCGGATGTATTCATTGATGCCGCGCTGATAGGCAAGGGCGGCCCGCTGATACGGGTCAGACGAGGCCGATAAAAATTTCTGTGCATGCTGGCGCGCAAACTCGTTGATCCCTAAGGTGCGAAAGAGCTTGTCGACTTTCAGGGTGGCGGGGCCCAGCACCTCGGACAGACGGCCGCTGGCCGCCCTGCGCAACATTTCCATTTGAAACAGCCGGTCTTGCGCGTGCACGTAGCCGAGGGCCAGGTAGGCGTCTTCCTCGTTTTGTGCCTCGATGTGCGGCACACCATACGCGTCATACCGAACGGTCACCTCTGCTTTTAACCCCTCTACCGCCAAGGTGCCCTGATAGGTGGGCTTGGTGGTTGGCAAATAAATGGCGATACCCGCCACTGCCAGCAGGACGAGGAGCAGCAACCCCAACACGATTCGTTTGAAAATTTTCATGCGGTGTAAAAACATCAATGACCGTTGAAAGATAAGAATTAGATAACACACGCGCGTTGCCCCTGAGGGCTATCGCGCGGGAGCCGGTGCGTGAGGATAGATATGAAATAACTACCTTGACCATCATTTTATCCATGAAATCGATTTTGATCTCGATCGCTGCGGTACTCTCCACGAGTGTACTCATCGCCCAGACCGTCTCTCCGTACGGGCTGCGCACTACGCGATTGGCCGCCTACCAAGCGTCTGTCGTCCGGAATCCAAACATGGAATTGTTAGACCTGGAGAAAGTGGTGCCCGGCCTTGTGCTGGACATCCGCTATGCCACCGAAAACAACTTCATGAGGAAACGCATGTACACGTTGGCGAAAGCCTACGCACGCAAGCCGGTGGCGCAGGCGCTGGCACGGGTGCAAGCCGAACTAAAAACCGAGGGTCTGGGTCTGAAGATTTTTGATGCCTACCGCCCCTATTCTGTAACGGTTGCCTTTTACGAGTCGTATCGGGATACGACTTACGTGGCATCACCGTATCGGGGCTCGCGCCACAACCGCGGGTGCGCACTGGATCTGACACTGATCGACCTGGCAACCGGAAAAGAACTGACCATGCCCACGGCCTTTGACTCCTTTGAAAAAGCCGCTTGGCCGAGCACACCCGTGGCGGACCCTGTGATTAGAAAAAACCGTGACATGCTCATTCGCGTGATGGAGAAATATGGCTTTCGCGTAAATGCATCCGAGTGGTGGCACTTCGACTTTATAGGCTACCGTCAGTACGATGTGTTGAATGTAAGTTTTGAGGAACTGGAAAATTATGGAACCGACAAATAATATGACCCTTGACCAAGTCCAGCAACAGGTAGATGTTTGGATAAAAAACCATGGCGTCCGCTATTTTAATGAACTGACCAACATGGCCATTCTTACCGAAGAAGTGGGCGAATTGGCGCGCATCATGGCGCGCAGGTATGGCGAGCAGTCCGAAAAAGAGTCGGACAAAAACAAAGACCTGGGCGATGAAATGGCCGATGTGCTTTGGGTGTTGATTTGCCTGGCTAACCAAACGGGTATCAACCTGACGGACGCCTTCCAGAAAAACATGGATAAAAAAACGCAGCGCGATGGGCAGCGGCACAAGCAAAATCCTAAACTATGACCGGGTGGTGGCGGCAACCCGCAACGCGGAGCAAGCGTCACACCACCAGCACCCCATTTCGTAATCTGGGAAGCACGGCATACTCATTGTGCTTCAAGCAAAATTCAAAATCGCGGTAGATGTTTAGTCGGTTCAATCGCTTGACGTGCGAAGACTCGCCCAAAAAAGCCGCCAGGTTGTCTTTGGCCAACGTGTATAAATGCCGGGCTGCCAGCGGTGCATCACAATCCGGGCCCAGGTAGTCTTTGAGCTTTTCAACCACGGCTCCGGCAAACAGGGTATCTTCTAAGTTAACACGCCCTTTCCAGCCGGCACACACCACCAGTACACTGTTTTCGCCCAACAACAAATACTTGACCACGGTGGACAAATTGAGAAACGAGCCGATGATCACCTCGCGCGCGCCTTTGGCTTTCTCAATCGCCTGCGTACCGTTGGTGGTCGTAAAAGCAAGTCGCTGACCTTTGATTTCATCGTTCATGTATTCAAAGGGGCTGTTGCCTTTGTCAAACCCCGGTACCTTCTCGCCATTGCGCTCACCGGACGTAATGTAGCCTTTCTCGTGCATGACACGGCACTGTTCCAAATCGGCAAAGGGTGTGATGCTGTGCACCCCGTGGGCGAATGCCGTGACCATGCAGGAAGTAGCGCGCAAGATATCTACCACCACCACCGTACGGTCTTTGACATCATACAGATGCATCAATTCCGGGCTCAGGCAAATGTCAATGGTTTTCATTTTATTCTACTTTTTGTGTTCTCAGCAGCAGCCACCGGTGAAGACCATCCGGTCGTGCCGTTCGGCCAAGCTATACAAACGGTGTTTTGGTCACGACAGCCTTGAGGGCTTTGCCGCGCACCGAAATAAAGATTTCCGAGCCGACTTTGCTGAAAGGCGTAGTCACATAGCCTAGCCCAATGCCCACGCCTAACACGGGCGACTGGGTTCCGGAGGTGACTTTGCCAAGGGCGTTTCCAGCGGCATCGATAATCGGGTAGTCGTGTCGCGGGATTCCTTTGTCAATCATCTTAAAGCCCACCAGCTTGCGTGTCACACCCGCTTCCTTCTGCGCAGCCAACTGGGCAGCATGGGTAAAAGGCTTGGTAAACTTCGTTATCCACCCCAGGCCGGCTTCCAAAGGCGAAGTGGTATCATCAATATCATTGCCGTACAAACAAAAGCCCATTTCAAGCCGCAGCGTATCGCGCGCACCCAGCCCAATCGGCTTGATTCCCTCGGCCTGGCCAGCGTCAAACAACGCTTTCCAAACCTGCTCGGCATACGCCTTGTTCACGTACAATTCAAACCCGCCCGCACCGGTATACCCCGTGTTGCTGACGATGGCATCCGGCACCCCCGCCACCGTGCCCGTGGCAAAGTGATAATACGGAATAGCCGATAACGCCACGGTTGTCAGTTGTTGAACCACGTCTCTGGCGTTGGGCCCCTGCACGGCAAACAGGCAAATCTCGTCCGATATATTTTTCATCACCGCACCGGCTGTGTTGTGTTGCGCAATCCAATTCCAATCTTTCTCAATGTTGGATGCATTGACCACCAACAGGTAGTCTTCGTCTTTGATTTTGTACACGATCAAATCGTCCACGATTCCCCCCGCGTCATTGGGCAAGCAACTGTATTGGGCTTGGCCACTCACCAATTTCGAGGCATCGTTGCTGGTGACCCGTTGGATCAAATCCAAGGCGGCCGGCCCTTCAATTTTGAACTCACCCATGTGCGAAACATCAAAAACGCCCACGGCCTTGCGCACGGTCATGTGCTCTTCAATGTCGGACGAATAGCGCACGGGCATCCAATACCCGGCAAACGGCACCATTTTTCCGCCCAATTTTTCATGCAGGTGGTGGAGCGGGATTTTTTTTGTTTCCATAGCTTTTTCTGGTTTTGATGAACTTATTCGCCCAATAGCGCGGGGTGGGCTTGCACAAACTGCCGAAGCTCGGCCACGGGCAGCAGTTCCCCCAACGTATTCAGCGTTTGTTGCGCTTCCTCGGCATACCCCAACCGGGCCGCCTGCAGGGTATAGGCTTTCAATACTTTTATGGACTCGGGCTTGGCCAACAGGCCTTCGGTCAGTATTGAAAGTGGTTCCAACGAAGTGGCATCGGCAGCGGCAAAGAATTCCGCACCGGCTACAATGGCGTCTTCCAAGAATGGACCATGTGCCGCCACAAACCGATAATGGTCGGCAGCCGCACGAGCGTTTCCTTCCTGCTGGGCCAAGGCCGCCAGGGCGTATTGGTACTCCGCGCGCCATGGATGCGTGGGCCCCAAAGCCTTCAACTGTTGTTGCACCGCCACCCACTGTTGCGCTTTGACAAACTGAACGAGGCTGAAAAGAATAATGTCCGTGCGAAGCGAAGACGCGGGCACGGGCCATTCGTTAAGCCTGTTCATGCACGCGCGCGAGGCCGCCTCGTGCCCGGCTGCCCACAAGCGCTTGGCACGGTCAACGGTGACGGCCGCTTTTGCCTGTGGTTCGCGAATCGATGAAAGAGCCTGTTCAAACGCTGCCTCGGTGGGCGTCTTGTAGGTGGCGAAGAGTATCTGCTGGCGGTCACTCCATGCCGGGCTACCTACGGTTGCGCGAAGGACATCCGCTGTTTCGCGTGCGAGGGTGGCCACCGCTGCATCGGTGGACGTGGCCAAGCTATCCCACAGGGTGAGCGCATCGGCCCTGCGGCCCTGCTCGATCAAGGCAATGGCCTTTATGACCTCACCTTCGCGGCCTGCTTCGGCTGCATAGCCTCGGCTGCCTTCCCAGTTTCCTGCGTGGGCATGCCAGAGTGCGAGCAAGTAGGCATACTCCGGGCGCCTGGCCTTGAAGTTCAATTCCTGAATCAACGAAACGGCATCGCGCGCGAGGCCCAGCCGGTAATAGCCGTGGGCGGCTGCCATCAACAGCGATGGTTCAAAAAACTGATTGGATGGTCTTCGCGCCAGCGTGGTCACCGCCTTTAGTGTACCCGTATCCAGACGGTGAAGTTGGTTGATCAGTTGGTTCACCAACCGCACGCTGGTGTACAATGACAACACGGTGTCGGCAGGCAGGCGCAAGGGCAGCGTCAGTTCGCGCTGCTGCCTGTTAGCCAAGGCAAACGCGTTGGCCAGCGCGCCTTCGCTATTCGTCTGGGTAGCCAGCAGCAACGAATCGGCAGGCACCGCCACGCGTACCTGAGCGGCAGTTGCTAAAAAATTGGTTTCCGCTGCCGAGGCAACTTGTGTGGTATTTGCTTGCGCGAAATAATAAAAGGCTGAATCCGCGGAGTTGATGTGAGCGTGGGTGGATCCCAGCGCCAACCGCACCGCCCCGTCCTGGGGAAATCTTTTCCGCGCTTTGTGAAGCGTCTCCAACGCATCCAGCGGCTTGCCCTGCTGTAACTGCAGGCTGCTTTGATTGATGTAGGCCCACGCATCATCTCCGGCCATGGCCGCGTAGCCGTAAGCCTCGATGGCTTCCGTCCATCGTTGATTGACGGTGTGTATGTTGGCCAACACATAGTTGCCGTGATGTGTATATTTTTTGTAGCGTGCTGCGTTCTCCAACTCTTCCTGCGCGGCTTCCACTTGCCCGTTACTCAAATGCCAATCGGCCAACCCCAAGAGATAGCCCGAGGTGGCGCGGTAGACTGAGCTTGTCCACACGGCATATACAAAGAAGGCAACCGTGGCGATGGTGGCCCCGATGCGAAACGTGACAAACGGCATCACCTTGGGTTTGTACAACACTTTGTAAACGGCCACGTTATCGCCCAACAAGGGAACAAAGTTGATGGCCATGTATAGAAAGAAGATGATGCCAAATCCCAAATGGCCGAAGAGAATGATCTGGCGCGCGAGTTGCAGCAGCGGATCGTTGTGGGTAGCCATGAAAAAGGCCAGCGAACTGGTCACGGCCGTTACCAACGCCACATAAAAGTACGTGGCCGCAGGGTCGGGCGAAAAGATTGACTCATAGGTGGGGTGCTGCCTCCGAAAGCCCCACACGCCCACCACCATGGTGGCGGTGAGCAGCAGGTACACAAACAAGGGGTCGATGTTCCAACGGATCAGGTAGATCGAATCGGCATACAACAGAAACACATTGAGCAGATACACCACGGCCCCGATCAGAAAGTGGCGTAAACTCTTCTGCGGCCTTCCTTGCCCGATGATCCAAACAAAACCCGCCATGATCTCGTGAGCCGATAGCAAGATGACGAGCAACGCCATCAGCAACACGGACGGCACCAGGCGCACGGCCAACAGCCCCAGCGGATCGGGTACTGAAGCGAAGAAGAAGAGGGTGACCACCACGCCTACCGTAACAACGGAAAAAACCAAAAAGCGCACCGTCCATTGTGCCTCTCGCCCCACCCAATGAAAATACACAAGGGCAATTGAGTACACACAAACGATGCCCACTAACGGCACTTGATTGGCTAACCCAAAAAGTCCGAACGCGGGCACGCGCAAGCTTACCCAGCAAACTACCCACACCGCAAATCCCAGCAGAAACCAAAATCGCGGCAACGCAGAAATGACCGTTGCCATCACCACCAGGCAGGCCAGCATAAGGGCAACAAAAACGTAGGCGGCCGGGCGATTGGGGTTGAATAAACTACCTTGCACCGATTCATAAATCAGGTAGTTATCGGCTGGCTCAGGCAATGAAAAACCACCTACGGAAAGCTGACCGGTGACAACGGGCAGCAGCACGCGTTGCTCCAACTGCTCGGGTTTGATTACCGGAGCCGGCTGCCGATCATACGCATACCAGACATAGGCGGTGGCAACCAAAAACAGCGCGGCCAGCACGGCCAGCCATCGTTGCTGGTCTGTTGGCCAAAGTTTCCAAAAACGGAAGGCGTACATCGCAGGCTATTCGATCACTTTGGGAACCCGGAAGTACGTGCCATCGTGGCGAGGCGCATGTTGCAATCCCTTTTCCCGGGGCAGCATGTGGGCTGGTTCGTCTTCCCGAAGCTGATTGACTTCATGCGTCATGGAGGTGAGCGGTTCCACACCAGCCGTGTCCACTTCGCGCAGTTTTTCCACAAAAGACAACATCTGGCTCAAGTCCTTCACCATGCCGGCCTCCTCTTCGGGCTTTACCTCCAGCCGCGCCAAGTGCGCCAATTTGTGAAGTGTCTGTTTGTCGAGTGACATGTATTGGAATCGGGAGCACAAAAATGCAATTTTATCGGCATAATTATTAGCCCGCGCCAAACCTTCCCGCTCATGATCTTTTCCTCCTTCACCGTGGTGGAGCTTGCCTCTGTACTGGCGGGCCCCAGCGTAGGTCAGTTTTTTGCCGAACTGGGTGCGCGTGTCATCAAAATTGAAAACCCGCGGGCGGGTGGCGATGTCACACGCACATGGAAATCACCGGGCGAGCGCACGGACGACCGCTCGGCCTACTTCTGCTCGGTAAACTGGGGTAAGCGATCGGTCGCGTTGGACCTGGGCCAATCCGTGGACCGAGCCATTGCGCACGGCCTGATCCAAAAAGCCGATGTCGTTATTGCCAGCTACAAGCCGGGCGATGCCCCCAAACTTCAAATGGACTATGAAAGGCTGCAAACCATCAATCCTGCGCTGGTGTATGGAAACATCACGGGGTACGGAGAAGACACCGACCGCGTGGGGTATGATGCGGTGGTACAGGCCGAAAGCGGATTCATGCATTTGAATGGAGAAAAAGATGGCGGGCCGATGAAGATGCCGGTGGCGTTGATTGACGTGCTGGCCGCCCATCAGCTCAAAGAGGGTATCTTGCTGGCCTTGCTGCAACGGCAAATAACCGGGCGCGGAGCCTTCGTAACGGTGTCATTGATGCAAACGGCCTTGTCGTCATTGACAAACCAAGCAAGCAACTATTTGGTGGGGGGCCAAGCCCCCGGGCGGCAGGGTTCGCTACATCCCAACATTGCCCCCTATGGCGATGTGTTCTCCACCCGCGACAACCAATCGCTGCTCTTGGCCGTGGGTAGCAACAAACAGTTTTCGCTGTTGCTGGAAGCGCTGGGCCTCGCGCTCACCGCTGATGAGCGCGAGCTTTTTATGACCAATGAAACACGCGTCCAGAACCGGGCCGCGTTGGCTTCGCGGCTGGCTCCGGTCATCCAAGCCAAGTTGGGCGATCCGCTCATCGCACAGCTTCGCCAACGCAAAATTCCGGCCGGCATCATTCAACCCGTACCGCGGGCCTTGGCCTTGCCGGAGGCAAGCGCGCTCTTTTTGAAAACGGACTCGTTTACGGGTCTTCGGAATTTTGTGGCTGACGTCAGCGGCCTTGAGCGGATGCCGCTGTCGCCTCCTCCCCACCTGGGCGAGCACTCCGAAGAAATCAGTCGCGAAGTGAGGCCCTAACGCATCAACAACCCCGCGCCAAACAACAGCACAAACAGCAGCGTAGCCACCGCCATGCGCTTGAGGTAGGGGTCCAACTCGGAAGAAGGCTTGTGGATGACGGCCCGAGCAATCGGCACGAAAAAAACCACCGTGACCAAGAACAACAATTGCCAAGGCGAATGCCAATGTAGAACGGTGTACGCGAGTGCCGCCCCCAATCCCACCACAATCAACCCCGCATGGTAATGGGCTGCCCATTTTTTACCCATGCGCACGGGCAGCGAGAACTTACCGGCTGCCCGGTCGGACTCAATGTCACGAACGTTGTTGATGTTGAGCACGCCCACTGCAAAAGCCCCGCAACTGATGGCTGGCAAAACAACGGCATAGTCAAGCTGCCGGGTCAATAAGTAATAGGTGCCCCCCACGCCCACCCAGCCAAAGAAAATCATGACAGACGCATCACCCAACCCCACGTAGCCATAGGGTTTCTTGCCTGCGGTGTAGCCCACGGCCGCCAAAATACTAAGCAGGCCGAGCGCTAAAAAAAACAAAAACGCGCGTGCGTTCCATCCAAAGGCCATGTACAGCAGCGCGATACCCGATACCAGGCTCAGCAGTGCAAAAATCCAAACAGCCCGTTTCATGGCCTGGCGCGTAATGGCGCCCGACTGCACCGCCCGCGCGGGCCCTTGCCTACCGGCATGATCAGCCCCGTGCACGGAATCGCCATAGTCGTTGGCTACGTTGGAAAGTATCTGCAACAAGACCGTGGTGATCATACACCCGATCAACACGGGTAGGTTAACACGGTGAGCCGAAGCGGCCAAAAATCCTGCCATGCCAATGGAGGACAACGCCAAGGGGAGTGTACGCAATCGAAAGGCCGCAATCCAAGGTTTCCATGACATGCCGCAAAGATAACCGGCCCCATGCCGCGGTCAAACAAGTGACACGGCCGCGCTTCTCCAACAAGCCGTTTTTCCGGCTTGGTGCTAATCGGGTTTTCTGCGGAGCTTGGTGCCAAACACGGGCACCGACACGCGCACCTGGGTGTAAAAGTTGCGTTCCGTCAGGCCGGGCCGATAGCCCACCTCGGCCCCGTAGCCCCAACCCCACTTGCGGTTAAACTTGCCGTCCACGCCCAGGCGAAATCCCACATTCCTGACGCTGAGCGCCTCAGTGGAGTAGGTATCACCCGCATAGCGAATATCATCCAGCCGATACGAAGGGGCGTAGAGCACATCCAAAAAGTACGTGACCAGGCCGTCATCCGCTGCGTTGTCAAATCCGTCAAAGCTATACGCCACGTTTCGAATCCGCGTAAGCGAGCCACCCAAATACAAGGCGGTGCTGTACACATTGCTGTAAATATTCATGGCGCGGGTCACGTTGTCTTGGTCTTGATAGGTGGCCGGCAAGACGATGGCGGCATTGCTTGTGCTGGGCAGACTGCTTGGCGTTAAGCCTTGTGCAACCAACGCACGACTGATGTCGGTTGTGCTGTTCCAAAAAATAACACCGGTCCGCGCCCCGATAATCTGCCGTACTTTGGCCGGTACGCGTGCCTGTTCCGGAATTTTCGCAGCAAAGCGTGTGCTTTTGTCGGCTGCTTTGTACTTAACCATTTTAGTGGTGCTGTTGATCTCTTTATCCACGATATGGTACGTGCCTCCCAACTCAAAATAGTTAAACACCTCGGTGTCGTTATCCACGGTGCTGTTGTCCGCGGCCGCGGAGCGCGCCATATCAAAAAACTGGCGTCCGTACGTTTTGCGCAACTGGAATTTCACGTCAAACTTGGTGGTGTGGAAGTAACTGACGTCAAACCCAAATCCTGCGTTCACGTTGGTGGCAAACAGCTCGCCATACAGCGGCTGAAAGCCAATGAAAAGCCGGTTGATGGAGTACGGCTCGTCATACAGTTCTTCATAACCCGGATTTTCGTCATCGGCTTGTGCCCACGCCCACCCGGGCGCCATGGCTGCCAAGACCCACGAGAGAACGACCATTCGAAACATAGCTGGCAAAAATATTGGTGAAAATAGGGAAAAGCGTGGTCTCGCGCGGATGGGTGTAAGATATTCGGCAAAAATCACTTAAACGGCTGGTTCACCTCCCAAAACACAGGCTGGCCCTGCCGAAACACGATGAACGGAACCAACCCATTGTCGCCCGCGGGTTGGAGGCGGTAGCCCGTCATCACATGCCCCTTCACGGTTTGCTCTTGCATAAACGGTTGGAAGTGGTCGCCATACAGGTGCAATGCGCGGCCCATCACCAACATGAATTCGTATCCGATTTTGGCGTAGTCGCCCGGCAGCAGGCCATGCATGTTCCAGTAGCGCTTTCGAAATTGGCGCAGGGCCGGGTCGCCCAACAGCGTAAAGTTGGGTGCGGCCAGCGCTGTCCACACCTTCTCAAATTTGCGGTAGTCCATGGAGGTATCTTCCAGCCAGCTTTCATCGCCAATAACCAAAATGGAATCACCCCGCGCCTCCACGGCATTCATGATTTTGGTGTAGTACAACGGGTCGTTGGTAGCCGCGAAGATGGCACCGATGCTGTCGCGTTTTAGCTTGAATACCTTGGGGTTTTTCCACTCATCGTATTCGGTGGCGGCCGTGAGTACCGACAAGATGGTGCCCGAATTTTCGCGCGTGAGCCCTTGGGCAAAAACCACTTTCAACCCGAGGCTGTCCGCTTTGCCGATGAAGTGTTTGGCCATCACCGAATCGCGCGAGGTGCTCCCGAAATAGACAAGGCAATACTTGTTTTTTGCTTTGGCCGCGGCCAGCTCGGCCGAACGTCTGGCCACCGTGGCATAGCTGGGCTGAAACAACAAAGCCGATGGGTTGCCCCGCACAAAATCCGGATTCCCCGACACCGGGTTTACCACCAGGGCTATCTCCTGCTCGCTGGCAAACGCGCTCACCCATTTGGCTTCTTCGGGAAACAACGGCCCTACGATCAAGTCCATCCCCTTCATTTCTTCTTTTTCGAGAATTCGCCTGGTCACCTCTCCATTCTTTTCATTGTCATACGCCAGCAAATCGATTTTGATTCCCTCTCGCGAAAGCGAGTCCACCGCCACGCGCATGCCGCTGTACAAATCCAACACGTATTGGTTTTTCTTTTTGTTGGGCGATGGGTCCAGGGTGGAAGCCAAAAACGGCATGATCACCGCCACCTGGTACTTTTCTTTCTTGGTGGATGGCGAGGGCGTTACGTAGTCATCCGACAAAAAGCCAAACCGGTTCACCACGGAGTCGACCGTGTGTTGTTCGCGGTGAAACGGATCTTTGATTAACTGTTTGAGAAATGCATCAGCCACTTCGCGGTCGTACGGGTTTTCTTCCAGCAGCATGCGCAACGTTTCCACATCGCCCACCTTGGCCAAGTGAAATTTTTTCAGGTTTTGCAAATCGATGGACAGGCTCTTGGAAACCTCTTGGGCGGCCACCATGGCCTGAAAATATTCGCGCTGCTCAAAAAACAGGACGGTGAGCCAGTAATTCACTTCGGGTATTTGCTCCCACCGCGGATAGAGCTTTTTGATTTGAAAAAGCTGGTCGCGCGCGATCGAAAAAAAACCCAGCTTGTAAGCCGATACCGCATAGTAAAACGAGGCGTATTCGGGGTATGGGTTTTTACGATCGTAGACGGTCAGCGGCATAAAGGCATCCATGGCTTTGCTGTACTGCCCGGCCGCGAAGAGTTGTTTGGCGTTGGCAAACTCTTCTTTGAAATCTTGCGCATGCAGCGGCACGCTGGCGGCCAATACCAGCACCCATAGCGCTCTGTTTATCGTTGCCTTTGCTGTTATCATTACTCCCATTCAATGGTGGCCGGTGGCTTTGAGCTGATGTCGTACACTACGCGGTTTACACCCTTCACTTGGTTGATGATGTCTGACGATACGTCACTCAAAAAGTCATGCGGCAAATGCGCCCAATCGGCCGTCATGCCATCTACGCTCACCACGGCCCGCAGCGCCACCACCCGCTCATAGGTGCGTTCATCGCCCATCACGCCCACGGTGTACACGGGCAGCAGCACGGCACCGGCCTGCCACACTTTTTCATATAATCCATGTTTGCGCAAAGCCGCAATGAACAGATGATCCACGTTCTGCAATATTCGTACCTTTTCTTCGGTAATCTCGCCCAAGATGCGAATGCCGAGCCCGGGGCCCGGAAACGGGTGGCGCCCGAGGATGAGCGGGTCAATGCCCAGGGTTTTTCCCACCAGCCGCACCTCGTCTTTAAACAATGTGTTCAGCGGCTCCACGACTTTGAGCTTCATGGTGGCCGGAAGTCCCCCCACGTTGTGGTGCGACTTGATGGTGGCGGAGGGCCCCTTGACCGACACCGACTCGATCACATCCGGGTAGATCGTGCCCTGGCCCAACCATTTCACATCGGTGATGCGGTGCGACTCTTGGTCAAACACATCAATAAAGGTTTTGCCGATGGCTTTGCGTTTTGCCTCCGGCTCGGACAGGTTGGCCAGCGCTTGATAAAATTGATCTTTGGCATCCACGCCCTTGATGTTCAACCCCATGTGCCGGTAAGAAGCCAGCACCTGCTCAAACTCGCCTTTGCGCAGCAACCCGTTATCGACAAAGATGCAGTACAGGTTTTTGCCAATGGCCTTGTGGATCAGTGTGGCAGCCACGGTAGAGTCTACCCCTCCGGAAAGCGCCATGACCACTTTGTCATCGCCCAGTTGCTTTTGCAAGGTTGCGATGGTTGATTCCACAAACTGATCGGGTGTCCAATCCTGCGCACAGCCACAAATGTGTACCACAAAGTTGCGCAACAAGTTCTTGCCTTCCAGCGAGTGGGTCACTTCGGGGTGAAACTGGATGCCGTACACGGACGCATTTTTCTTTTTGAAGGCCGCCACCTTGACAGACGGGGTGCTGGCAATTACGTCAAACTGATCGGAAAGAGAGGCTATGGTGTCGGAATGCGACATCCACACTTGCGAATCGAGCGATATTTCTTTGAGCAGGTCAACGTGGTGATCTACCGTGGTGAGTTTGGCACGGCCATACTCGCGTATTTGAGACGGCAACACGGTGCCCCCGCTTTTATGGGCCAGCAATTGCGCTCCGTAGCACACGCCCAACACGGGCAACGCGCCCAGCAGGCCCAGGTCAAGGTCGGGCGAACCGGCATCGCGCACGCTGCACGGGCTGCCCGACAAGATAACCCCCTTTATGTCGCGGGTGAGGGCGGGCAGGTGGTTGTAGGGGTGAATTTCACAGTAGACGTTCAGTTCGCGTACCCTGCGGGCGATAAGCTGGGTGTATTGCGAACCGAAGTCGAGGATGAGGATTTGCTCTGGCATGCGCAAAAATAAGGGGTTGGCGGCAGAGAACAAGAACCTATTCCCCTAAACCCAACTGGAAGCTGAGGGCTTCAATCACTTCGTCTCGCGTTGCCCGATCGCTTACTTGGCCATATCGAAGGTCCAACCTGCGTTTATCAACCGTGCGTATTTGATGACACAAAACAATCGACTCGTTGGGCAGCCCAAATTGACCCGCACGAATCAATGCTTCATTAGGATAGATTGTGCGACCCGGTTTTCTGGATGTGATTGGTAGAATATTGACGGTGTTCAGCAAATCATTGATTTGATCCTCGCTAATGATCAAGACAGGCCTTGACTTACCTTGCTCCGACCCAATTACCGGGTCGAGGTTTGCCCTATAGATGGCCCAGCGCTCGTACTTCATGCACTATGCGTTATCAGCATCTGCCTGACGGAAATCCAACGAAATTTCATCAACATCGGCTTGAAAAAGTGGATCGGTAGCTGCCCCGCTCAATTTATGCAGCTTTGCATCGTGGCTATCACTCACTTCATCCACTGTAACCCAAACTTTTTTCTGCGTTAGCAAATGCTTTGGCAGCTTGATTACGAGTTTTTCACCCTCTACTTCATAGATACTCCGATAGGACTTGGTCATAAGCGTTTCCATTAGTATTGATGGTGAAAGGTACCAATTTAGCCGCTTCTTTAAAACCTCACTCTTCAAAACTCCAACAGTGCTGGGTCAGGTAGCCCGCGGCATCGTCTACGCCTGCCGCGAAAGCTTTGGCCAGGCAACGGCACGCTTCCGTCTCACGCTTGAGTTCCAGCAGGGCAGCCCCCTGGTAGAAGAGCAAGGTGGCATTGTCGGCATCGAGGCGTTGCCCCAGTTGCAGATACTCCCATGCTTTTTCGAATCGCTCCTCTTGCAGCGCAAACGAGGCCCCGTACAAATACAACGAGATAACCGTAGCATTGATTTCGATGCCCCGATCAATCGCCAAAAAGGCACTGTCGGGTGCACCTGTGTTGAAGTATGCCACGGCCAGGTTCACTTCTACTTCGGGGTCCTCGGCAAACTGCCTAACGATCAGCAGATCGCGTTTGGCCGATTCATAATTCCCTTGCCGAAGCGAAAGCGATCCGCGCCAGCGCAACAAGTTGGGGTTCTGCCCCTGCAGGTCAATGGCGGCATTCACGTCCTCCCATTGCCCCTCCTCATCGCCCAACGCCTGGCGGATCAAACCGCGCAAAATGCGCCCCTGAAAATTTGCCGGGGCGGCCGTCACCACCACGTTCAGGTCTTTTTCCGCCTTCTCAAATTGCTCGGTGCTGAAGTAACAAACACCTCGTTTATACAGCACGGCATAGGGCATTTCGCTTTTCGACTTCACGGCATCATTGATGATGCGGGAGTAGAAGGGCTCCGCCTCCACATATCGTTCGACCCGGTACAGCGTATCGCCCTGCGCTTCCCAACTCTTCCACAACGCATTTTGGCCCCAAACCCACGCAGCACCCAAGGTCATCACCGCTGTCAACAACGCAGTTTTTAATTTCATACCGTCATTAAAAGTGGAAAAATACGACAAATGAGGGCTGCACAAAAAACGAAAGCCCTCTTGCGAGGGCTCTGTGCCGGGGTCGGGGCGTTGCCCGTCAGGCCACGCTCGACAACGACCGGTTGCGTTCGCGCTTGCGGTCATTCTCATTCAAATAAATCTTCCGCAGGCGGATGGATTTGGGCGTTACCTCCACGTACTCATCGGCCTGAATGTATTCCAGCGCTTCTTCCAGCGAAAATTTGATCGGAGGCGCAATGCGCATCTTTTCATCTGCTCCGCTCGCCCGCATGTTGGTGAGTTTCTTGGTTTTGGTTACGTTAATGACCAAATCGCCACTGCGGCTATGTTCGCCAATCACCTGGCCTTCGTACACGGGCTCACCGGCATCAATGAAAAACTTGCCGCGGTCTTGTAAATTATGCAAACTGTAGGCAATGGCTTCGCCCTGCTCCATCACGATGAGCGAGCCGTTGATGCGCCCTGGAATCTCGCCTTTGTAAGGCTGGTATTCTTTAAACCGATGGGTGACCACGGCCTCGCCCGCGGTGGCGTTCATCAAATAGGTTCGCAACCCGATGATCCCCCGCGAAGGGATGTTGAATTTCAAAATCATCCGGTCGCCTTTAGGCTCCATGTTGGTCATTTCACCTTTGCGGGTGGATACCGTTTCAATGGCTTTGCCGGCATCGGTTTCGGGCAAGTCAATGGTGAGGTCTTCGATGGGTTCGCACTTCACCCCGTTGATTTCTTTAAAAATTACCTGCGGCTGTCCGATCTGCAATTCGTATCCTTCTCTGCGCATGGTTTCAATTAACACCGACAAGTGTAACACGCCCCGGCCAAAAACCATAAAGCTGTCGGCTGAGCCGGTGTCGCCCACACGCAACGCCAGATTTTTCTCCAGCTCTTTGTCCAAGCGTTCTTTGATGTGGCGCGAAGTAACAAACTTGCCCTCTTTGCCATAAAAAGGCGAGTTGTTGATGGTGAACAACATACTCATGGTCGGTTCATCAATGGCGATGGACTTAAGGGCTTCGGGTTTTTCAAGGTCGGCCACGGTGTCGCCAATTTCAAATCCTTCCAGCCCCACCAACGCACAAATTTCGCCTGCCCGCACTTCGTCAACTTTTTTCTTTTCAAAGCCTTCAAACACGTACACTTCCTTGATGCGTGTTTTGACAATGGCTCCGGTTTCGCGCTTGACCAGGGCCACCTGCTGGCCAGCCTTGACCAAGCCGCGCTGCACACGCCCAATGGCGATGCGGCCGATGAAAGAAGAATATTCGAGCGAGGTGATGAGCAGTTGGGTTGTTCCCTCGTCCACGCGCGGGGCCGGAATGTATTGGATGATGCCTTCGATCAACGCATGAATATCGGTGGTAGGTTTTTTCCAGTCGGTGCTCATCCAGCCTTGTTTGGCCGAGCCGTAAAAGGCCGGAAAATCCAGTTGATCTTCGTTGGCATCCAGGGCAAACATCAAATCAAATACTTGCTCGTGCACTTCGTCAGGGGTGCAGTTTTTCTTGTCTACTTTGTTGATCACCACAATGGGCTTAAGGCCCATCTGCAGGGCCTTCTGCAACACGAAACGCGTTTGAGGCATGGGGCCTTCAAAGGCATCCACCAACAGCAGGCAGCCATCGGCCATGTTCAGTACACGTTCCACTTCTCCGCCAAAGTCGCTGTGGCCGGGGGTATCAATGACGTTGATTTTGTAGTCTTTGTAGCGCACGGATACGTTCTTGGCCAAGATGGTGATGCCGCGTTCGCGCTCCAGGTCATTGCTGTCCATGATCAGTTCGCCCGGGTTTTCATGGTCTTTGAACAAATGGCCGGCATGCAGCAATTTGTCCACCAGGGTGGTTTTTCCGTGGTCAACGTGGGCGATAATCGCGATGTTTCTGATCTTGTTTACTTCCATAAATTCCCCTAAACAGGCTATTTTAACGAATTAGGGCGCAAAGATAACCTTATTTGGGCACTTGACCGTGATGGGATTGTGAAATTGTCGCTTCCCCCAATTTTCCCATTTCAAATTCGGAATACGATTGAATTCCCGGACATTATTCAAAACAAGGGTTGCCGGGTGGCACGATCAGGCCATCATCTGGCAAGTCATCCACCGCTGGTTTCATATCGTCACGCGTAATCATCGGACGTAACGACACAAAATTATTTTTGCCCCTCAAAAAAGCGGTGCAGCGCCTCCATGATTTCATCGGGATCGGTATAGTATTGCACGGCCAGGTATTTTTGATTGAAGGCCTCAATGGAGGCATAGTATTGCTGGTCGGTGAGTTGATAGGTTTCTTTCATAATGGCCATTACATCGGGGTCGGTGATGACCTGAATGTACACCTGCACCTGATTGAACTCCTCCACCACACGCGCCAGCTTGCGTTTCTCGCGCTCCCATCGCGAAAAGTATTCCAAAGGCGAAGCGGCTCCATCCAGGGCATCCATGCGCTTCGGCTCGGCTTTGGTGCGGTCTTGGATCTTGTTTGGGTACAACCGTTTTGCTTTCACCGTTACCTCGGCCAGCATGCGAGTGTTTTCGCGCAGCAGCACCATTACGGCATCTTCCTGAAACAGCAGGGGCAGTTCTACGGATAGATACCCCAGATACGTGAACAACAGAGTATCGGTGGGCTGGGCGTAAATCAAAAAATTCCCCAACGCATTGGTGGTGGTTCCCTTGGTGGTGCCTTTCACCGACACATGCACATCGGGCAGGCTGAACAACTGGGCCGAGTCAGCCACAATGCCCCGATAGAGCCGCTGCGCCCCCGCGGGCAACACTCCGATCGCTAAAAAAAACCAAACAAGGCGCACGAGTTGATGAGATGCGTGGGCGTGACCAAAAGTTTTACGAGCGAAAACGCAAAAACGTTCCCATGGGCAAGTGACGGCCTGCGTTTGACTTCAGGTAGAACTCGCCCGTCTGCACAGCCGCGTCCGGAAAGTGTGCTTTCACCACGTTCAAGCCCACCAAAGGCGACAGTCCCACCGCATACATGGAAAGGATGAAAAAACGATGCTGTTTTTCCAACAGCTCGCTGCTCAGCGCTACCAGTTCGTTCAGCTTTTCTTGCAGGGTCCACTTTTCACCCTCCGGGCCACGCCCGTAGGGGGGCGGATCCATGATGATACCCTGGTAACGGTTTCCGCGCTTGGCCTCGCGTTTGACAAACTTGAGCGCATCCTCGTACACCCACCGGATATCCTTCAGGCCGTTGAGTTCCCTGTTTTGGTTGGCCCAGTTTAATCCGGGCCGCGAGGCGTCCACGTGGGTCACGTCAGCGCCTGCTGCCCGCGCCACCACCGAGGCCGCTCCCGTGTAGGCAAAAAGATTTAGCACCCGTGGTTTATCTATCGGCCAGGCGCGAAGGGTTTCATCAATAAAATTCCAGTTGTCGCCCTGTTCGGGGAAAAGGCCCACGTGACCAAAGCTGGTGAGGGCCAGGCGTAATTGAATTCCGATCGCTTCGTGGGTGTAGCGAAGGATCCAACTGTCAGGCATGGGCTTCAGTTTCTTCCAGCCGCCCTTGATATCCTCTCCAAATCGATAGTTTTCCTTTTGTTCGCGGGTGAAGTGCGCATGTGCTTGCTGTTGCCACTTTTCGTACGGGAGCACGCGCGGCCAGAGGGCTTGCGGTTCCGGGCGGATGAGCGTCACCTCGCCAAACCGCTCGAGTTTTTCGAAATCGCCACAGTCGACCAACGCATAGTCCGTCCAGGCAGCAGGATGTTTAAGTTCCAATGTCAAGTTCTAATCCAATTTATCCGAAAGGTAGGAAGAAAGACAGGCAAACGAGTTCAATTCATTCATGATCATCGGCACCAAATGATGCGGTTTCGAAGTAGGGGATTCTTCGCTGCGCTCAGAATCTGGTTATGGTCAGATAGACTGAGCGTCAATTAAAGTGACCAAGAAGGAAATCACCTTCCAAAATGATCCCACCCCTGGGCTTTTAAAGGCACTACGGTTCCTTGTTTGCTGATCATCACGTGTTGATTGGCATTGTCATGCAAATGGCCGATGAAATGAATATCGGCATGGTTTTTCACCTTCTCATAGTCGCTGGGGCCGATGGTGAACAACAGCTCATAGTCTTCGCCCCCGTTGAGCGCTGCCGTGATCGGGTCCATCTTGAATTCAATGGCCGTTTCATAGGCTGTGTTGTCAATCGGAATTTTATCTTCAAAAATCTTAATGCCCACTTCCGACTGCCGCGCCAGGTGCAACAATTCGGACGCCAGACCATCGGATATGTCAATCATGGAGGTGGGCACAATGTTTAGGTCGGCCAATTCGTGCACGATGTCCATGCGCGCTTCGGGTTTTAGCTGGCGGCCCACCATGTATTCGTATCGTTCCAATGCGGGCTGCATGTCGGGGTTGGTCAAAAACACCTGTTTCTCACGCTCCAATACTTGCAACCCCATATAGGCAGCCCCCAGGTCGCCCGTCACGCAAAGAATGTCATTTACTTTTGCTCCGCTTCGGTAGGTCACTTTCTCGCGCGGGGCCGTGCCAATGATGGTGACGGATATAACGAGGCCGCTGGCCGAGGAGGTCGTATCGCCCCCCACCAAATCCACCCCATAGTTGGCGCAAGCCGCCCGCACGCCTTCGTAAAAAAGGTCGATGGCCTCCACCGAAAATCGGTTGCTCAGCCCCAGCCCCATCACGATTTGCTTGGGCGTTCCGTTCATGGCGGCAATGTCACTCACATTGACGACCACCGCTTTGTAGCCCAAATGCTGCAAGGGCATGTACGACAAGTCAAAATGAACCCCTTCCAGCAGCATGTCTGTGCTCACCAGTGTCACCTCTTCGCTGCCGGCAATCACGGCCGCATCATCGCCTATCGTTTTGATGGACGCGGCATGAACACGCGAAAATTTTTGCGCAATCCGGTCGATCAACCCAAACTCGCCCAGTTGTTGTATTTCGGAACGTATATCGGCCATGTTTCGCGCTACGGTTTTGCGGTCGGTTTATCCTGACAGAGCTCCACCAACACCGAGCCGGTGGTTTTGGGATGCAAAAAAGCAATCAACTTTTGGTCGGCCCCTTCCTTGGGCTGTTTGTTCAACGCCTGAAAGCCCGCTGCCTCCAGCCGGGCCACCTGTTCGGCCACATCGCGCACGCCAAAGGCCACATGATGTACGCCTTCGCCCCGCTTTTCGATGAAGGAAGCAATGGGCGAATCGGGCCGGGTGGCTTCCAGCAGCTCTATTTTCACCCCTCCCACGTCAAAAAACGAAGTGCGCACCCCCTCGCTCGCCACTTCTTCGATTTTGTAGTGCGGCCGGCCCAGCAATTTGGCAAACAGGGCATTGGCCTGCTCTAAGTTCCTTACCGCGATGCCGATGTGCTCTAATTTGTCCATACGCCCTGCCAATACGTTTTTTGCTAATTTTGCATGAAAGTTGAGAAACTTTTTAGGCCGAACGCAAGTTTTCACATCAAAATGCCAAAAATCACCATTGAAACGACCAGCGATGCCCACGTGGAGGCCGCGCGCATGCAGCAGCAAATCAAGGATTACCTCGGTTTGCGCACGAGCGATCTGGTGTTTGAGTTTAGCCTGATGGATGGCAAAACCAAGTTGGATTTGATTACCATCAACCCACGCCACAACCAGTCGTTTTTGTTTCACAGCGAAACCGGCAGCGACAAGGTGGACGCGCTGACCAAGATGTGGCACTACGTTCAAAACTACAAGGAGAAAGAAAACTCGTACACCATCCAATGGGTGGCCAAAGGCGATCGTGAACTGCATACTTCGTATTTTCGCGCGTCCAACATTTTGGAGGCGTTGGAAAAACTGTACTACGGACGCGACCGCAACGTTATTACGGTATTTAGCGTGGTATTAAACCCTGTTTCGTAAAGCATATGATCAGTGTAACCGACAAAGCGAAAGAAAGAATAGCCGCCCTGCGGGCAGAAGAAGGCCGCGGTGAGCAGCACAACATACGGGTATCGGTAAAAGGTGGGGGCTGCTCAGGCCTGATGTACGACCTCGGTTTTGACGATCAGATCAAGCCTGCCGACCAGGTATTTGAAGACAAAGGGGTGAAGATACTGATAGACAAAAAGAGTTTGCTGTACCTGTTGGGCACTACGCTGGACTTCTCAGACGGACTCAACGGAAAGGGCTTTCAGTTTATCAACCCCAACGCTTCGCGCACCTGCGGCTGTGGCGAAAGCTTTGCGGTGTAGGTTTATTTACTCCAACAGCACAACCGATGATAAAGGCATTGCTGACCGTGGTGGCGATGGCATGTGTTTCGTTGGCATCGGGCCAGCCCACCGCCCCCGTGCTTCCCGATTCGCTTCTTCTGCACGCGCAACCCAAACATGCCAGACAGGGCAAACCGTTTCAGGCCATCGTGTATGGAGGCGTCAATTGCGGGTTTGCACGGGTGTTGATCGAAAACATAGATCAGTTTGGTTCGTGCGCGCAGTGGGACGTGGTGGTGGTACTGACCGATTCGCGCGAAACTATTCTTAAAACGTATCCTCTGTTAGCCCGCAACTATCCGGTTTTCTCCAACCAAGAGATCAACTGGTCTTTTAAGAAAGATGACATCTCACCACAAACCTTTTTGTTTCGAGAAGGATAACTGATTCACCATGTAAAGGGCGTGAAGGAAGGGATGATCACCAAAATGAAAGCCAAGGCAGGCTGCCCGTAGGTTAAATGCACAACAGCGATAAGTCAAGCACAAACCCGCTGACCGGCCCCGTCCCCATCAGTGTCCGATCAAAGCCCTGGATCTCTTCCACGGTTCCATCATCCCGAAAAACGAATACGGTTTGTTGCTGCGGATGGATCAGCCAACCCAATAATGCCCCGTTCTTGATCCACGTATGCATTTTGGCCTTCAAATCACGCAGATCGTCATGTTTTGATTTCACCTCGATTACAAACTCCGGACAAACGGAAGCGAACCGATCCTTCTCCCCTTCCGACAGATGGTTCCAACGCAAAAACGAAACCCATGCGGCATCCGGAGAATAGACCGAACGATCCGGCAGAGTAAACCCCGTGGATGAATCAAAGGCCAACCCTTTCTTACTTTGCAGACTCCACGCATAAAGCTGGGCAAAAGCCGCCCCACTGCTGTAGCTGGACAACGTGGTTACCGGTGCCATAATTACTATTTCCAGGTTACTGTTTCGTTCGATGCGCAAGTCTTTGTTTTCCTGGCAAAACCAGAAAAACTCCTCATCGGTCATGCGAGTGGTGATGCGGTCCTTTAACACGATGCTATCCATGAGGGCAAGTTACAAAATCCGGTTCAAACGTGCGCTTGGCGGCTAGGCGTCATCAAGGCGCATCGATGACCGCAAGGCATTTCAACTCGATGGCAATGGGGGTAGGCAGGGCGTTCACCTCCACGGTGGTGCGGCAGGGTTGCGTGTGTTTGTCGGGGAAGTACTGGGCATACAGGCGGTTCATGGTGGCAAAGTCAGCCTTCATGTTTGTGAGAAATACGGTCACGTCCACCAGGTTTTCCCAGCGCGAACCGCTATCCTCCAAAATCCACTTTACGTTTTGAAACACGGAGTGGCATTGGATTTCAAAGTCATAGGCGATGATATTCCGGTTGGCGTCCAGGGTTACGCCCGGAATTTCCGTTGACCCTTTTTTGCGCGGCCCTACGCCCGAAAGAAAAAGCAAGTTGCCTACTTTGCGCGCGTGCGGATAGGGGCCTACGGGCTCGGGGGCATGCGAGGAATGATAGACGTGCGCACTCATTTGGATGACTCGTTGATCGCAAACACCAAGCTGGCCCACGCACTTTCATAATCGGCACCGGTCTTGGCCGAAGGCACCATTTTCACCGAACTGACCATCCACTCGCCCGGGGAGTTGATGGGAAACGTGAGCGTACCATCGTTTTCCGTGTACAAATTTTGTAAAAACGTGGTGCGGTTGCGCTTGGTCCATACCTTGACCAATGCGTGGGGCCTTGCCTTACCTGCATAGAAAACTTTCACCGTCAGGTAATCGCCCGTTTTTAGCGCATAGGGGTTTTGCTGCGGCACGATTTCATGCAACGCACCCAGGGGCCGCGTTACGTGGGGTGTGGTGCCATCGCCCACCTGCACCAACAGCTTGGCGTATCGGGTGTAGAACTCGCGCGCGGGCGTGGCCGATTCGTTGCGCTGCGTACGCAATTCCACTATTTCATCGATGCCGTCTTCCTTCAAGTAGGCGTTAAACTTTTCGCCCTCCAACTCGATGAAGGCGGCATTGCTTTTCAAAAAAAACTGATGCGTGCCTGCCTGGGCAAACGGGTAGGCCACATTTTTGCCAGCCGTAGCGTGTACGGTAGGTAGTAAGTCCAGCGAGGCAGTGCCCTTGTGCAGCGAGAGCTGTTCCACTTTGTGGCGTTTCATATCCCAGTCCTCGCCTGTAAAATTTTCCCCTACTTTGAAGTCGATCACGGCTGTTTCACCCACCGCGAACAAATATTTTTGCGGTTGCAGCCAAAACTCGTGCGCTTGGGCGGTTGCGCATACAACGGCCACCACAGCCATACAAAACAGCCGTTTCATCGGGTGCGGGCTTTGGTGTTCATCAGTTCTTCAATTTCCTCGACTTCAAGGGGGATGTTCTTCATCAAATCCACCACGCCATTTTTGCGGATCAGCACGTTGTTTTCCAAACGGATCCCCAGTTTCTCTTCCCGTATGTAAATACCGGGCTCCACGGTCCACAACATGCCTTCCTTCATTTTATCATACATGTTACCCACATCGTGAACATCCAGGCCAAGGTGATGGCCCGTGCCATGCATGAAGTATCTGGACACGGCCGGTTTTTCTTTTGTTTGGTTTTTGACATCCGTTTTGTCGAGCAGTTTAAGCCTCACTAGTTCGCCCTCCATCATTTGTTGAACTTCTTTGTGATAATCGAAGTAGCGAACGCCCGGCCGCAGCAATTTCATGGCCGCACGCATCACGCGCAGCACCGCCTGGTACACGTCCTTTTGCCGTTTGGTAAACCGGCCGCTCACGGGGATGGCGCGGGTCATGTCGGCATTGTAGTTGGCATACTCGGCCCCCACGTCCAGCAGCAGCACATCGCCCGCCTGACACTTTTGATTGTTGGTTACATAATGCAGCACGCAGGCATTGGCACCGGAGGCAATGATGGGCGTGTAGGCAAACCCGCGCGACCGGTTTCGGATGAATTCGTGCTGAAACTCGGCTTCAATCTCAAACTCATACACGCCCGGCCTGACAAAATTTAGCACGCGCCTGAAACCCTTCTCGGTAATGTTACAGGCGGTTTGCAACAACTTCACTTCTTCGGGTTGTTTTACCGCGCGCAGAGTCGCCATGAGGGGGGCCACGCGCTCATACTCATGCAACGGATAATTTTTTTGACACCATCGGATAAACCGTGCGTTGCGCGTCTCCACCGTTATCTCGGCCCGGTAGTGTTCGTTGGTGTCCAGGTAAACGTGCTCCACGTAGCCCATGGCCATCATGTGGTGAAACAACTTGGGGAATTCTGACAGCCAAAGCACCGTTTCAATGCCGCTCATCTTCCGCGCCTCCTCCTTGGTCAGCTTGCGGCCTTCCCAGATGGCAATATGGTCGCTCGTTTCGCGCAAAAACAGCACTTCGCGGTAGCGCTTGTCGGGAAAATCCGGGGCCAACACCAAAATGCTCTCCTCCTGATCGGCCCCGCTCAGGTACAGCAAATTGTTGTTCTGGCGGAAGCCCATGGTACCATCGGCATTGGTGGGCATCACATCGTTGGAATGGAAAACTGCGAGCGCGTTCGGCTTCAGCAGGTTAACCAACCGCTGGCGGTTGGTTTTGAACAGCGTAGAGGGTATGGCAGCGTAGCGCATGCAGGCGGCATTTTATCCCGCCAAGGTACAAACAAACTCACGCAAGCAAACAGCCGCGGCTACGACCGGCTCACCTCGTCCGTAGTTACGTAGTTGATGAGGATGAACGTAACCAGCAAGCCCGAAAAGACGCCCTCCAACAAAACGATGAACGAAGCAATGTAGGGATTCAGGTAACGGCCCATGGGCTCGTTATCGATGATCCACTGCATCATGTTTTTATCGGCCAGCATGTAGATAAACAAGAACAACGAAAACACCAGCGAAGCCACAGCCGCGGTGGCCACGCCCGTTACCAACGCCCGAAAGTAGTTGATGTGCTGGCCATGGGTTTCCTTGAATTTTTTCAGCGCCAGGTAGATGCCGCCCACCAGGATGAGCAGGTTGAGCAGGCGTAACTCTACGTGGTTGCCCAGGCCCACCAGCTTCATGATCACAAAGTAGCCGATCAGCCCGGCCGCAATTTTCAAACCATAGTTTTCAGGAATACGGTTGGGGTTGGTGAATACGCTCATGGATTTTTAGGGTTTGTGATGAGCGAAGGTTTGAATTTTTTGAGGGAAAAGCAAACGTTTTCGGTTGTCCTAAAATCCGGTACCTTTCCCCTCCCAAAAATCCAACCCCTTATCCCATGAAAATTTTGAAGATTATCGGCATCGGGCTGGTGGCAATCCTGCTGCTGGCCGTGGTTTTTACCGTTTTTCAGTCGCCCCAAAGCCACCTGGCACGGTCGGTGGTAATCAATGCCCCCGATTCGGTCATTTTTGAGTATGTGAACAACTACCAAAAATTCAACGCGTGGTCGCCTTGGGCCAAGCTGGATGCCAACACCCAATACATGTACGATGGGCCCACCGCGGGCGTGGGTGCCCGCATGAGCTGGGTGAGCAAACATCCGGACGTGGGCACAGGCGCACAATGGATTGTGGAGAGCGAACCCTACAAGCGCGTGAAGTCCGGCATGCAGTTTGGCGATTTTGAGGGCGAGTTTTTTGCGCAGGTTGACATTGAGCCGGCCGAAGGCGGCCATCGGGTAACCTGGCACTACTATGGCGATGTGAGCACCGCCAGTGCTGCGGGTGCGTTTATGGGCAAGTTTTTTGGCCTGTTCATGGATGGCATGCTAGGCCCGCAATACGAAGACGGCTTGAAGAACCTGAAAGCCGTTGCTGAGTCGGGGCAATAGCCGCGTTCAGTCTTCGGTCTCGTGAACTCTCGCGTGGAGGGTTCGCGCGCGCCAGGCACGCAGTTCGTCTTGGCGTTTTTTTATTTCCTCTTCCGAGGGGCGATAGTCCATGAGGGCCTTCACGTCAGGCTGGCCTGCATCTACCCACGCGGTGTACCAGATGCTTCCGGTCATTTTGATGCTGGCGCGCAATTGCCGTTCCACCATGCCGCCCAACAGGCGGTGGTACTCGCGCGCATAGCTTTCTGAATAGACTTTCACGGTCTGTTTACCTTTTGTCTCAAAGTTGTACTTCCGGTCGCCCATGCGTGAAGACAGTGTGCGTTCGAGCGTCAATACCGAGTCAACGAGCGCATGGGAGCGCGCCACGGCCTGCCAGGCCGCCAGTTGTACGTTTGTCAGGTACTCAGCCCGGCCCACAAGAAAATCGTACTTATCCAAATACAATTCCGGCAAGCGCGACTCCCAAAATCCATGAATTCCCTCCTGATTGGTAAGCTGTCCGTTGTAATTTTTAGTGGTATGAAGAGGCACCTGAGCATCCGACACGTAGTGACCTAACTCGGCCGACAGCCGTAAGATGCGCGCGGGGTCTTTGGTCAGAAACGCATCGCGCAGTTGACCGTACACGCGGTAGATGTGCCATGGCAAAATGCCTTTGGCCAGCAACGAATCTTCGCCCCATTTTTCCACCGCTTGCGTCCAGTAACGCGGCAGTTTATGCACGGCACTGTCGCCATAGTCATCCAGATCGATGTAATGGCGGGGGGCCTCCTGTACCACCGAATACCTGCGTCTGTCGGGGTTCACGGCCGCTTCTGAGAGATACGCAATATGCTTCTTGTAAAACCCGATCATTTCGGGCGGCAGCGTGAAAACGGCCAGCCGGTTGATTTTCTTGTGCCCTAAAAAGCCCCAGCCCGGGCACCAAAAGGCCGCAAAAAGCACCAAAAAAACCAAAAAGAGCCGTTTTGGCATAGATCGAAAGATAACACCGAACGGGCTCGACAAAAACCAGGGCAGGGGTTCCTATTTTTGAATTCTTTGCCTACATTTGCAGTCCTTTTTACAAATTGATATGGCAAATCATAAATCTGCGGAAAAACGCATCCGGGCAAACGAAGTAAAACGCGAGCGCAACCGCTACCAGCACAAGAGCACACGCACGCAGGTGAAGAAACTGTTGGGCACTACCCAAAAAGACGAAGCTCAGACACTTCTGAAGGAAGTGAGTGCCATGCTCGATAAATTGGCGAAAAAGAACATCATCCACTGGAAAAAAGCTGCCAACCAAAAGTCGAAATTGACCAAGCGCGTAAACGCCCTGGCGTAAGCGCCTGCATACGTTCTTATTTTTCCCTTCCTCATGGCCTGGCCGCGGGGGAGGGTTTTTTATTGGTGGGCCGCCTGCCAAACGGCTCTGATTCGCTACCTTGCTATCATCCGCCATGGACATACACGAATCAAAGCCACTCAAAATCGCCCAGTGGTCGCCTGAGGACCGGCCGCGGGAAAAACTGTTGCTCAAAGGCACAGCCGCGCTTTCGGATGCCGAACTGATCGCCATCCTGATTGGGTCCGGCACGGCCCACATGAGTGCGGTGGAAGTGGGTAAAAAAATACTGGCGCACGTTCATAACAACTTGCATGAATTGGCGCGCCTATCGGTAAAAGACCTGATGAAAATTAAGGGCATAGGCGAAGCGAAGGCCATCACCATTTTAGCCGCCATTGAGCTGGGCAGGCGCAGAAAAGAATACGAGCCCGAAGAAAAACCCAAAGTGGTCAGTTCCCAAGATGCCTTCCGGCTGCTGCACCCGCACCTGATGGACCTGCCCCACGAGGAGTTTTGGGTGCTGTTGGTAAACCGGGCGCACCGGGTAACGAAGACCAAGCGCGTGAGCGAAGGCGGGGTGACGGGTACCGTGGCCGACCCCAAAATCATTTTCAAGCTGGCCCTGGAGGAATTGGCCACGGGCGTCATCGTGGCCCACAACCACCCCTCGGGCAATCTGACGCCCAGCCAAAGCGATATCGACCTCACCAAAAAAATCAAGGAGGCCGGCCGCTTTTTGGAAGTGCAATTGCTCGATCACCTGATTGTGGCAGGACAGTCGTACTACAGTTTTGCCGATGAAGGAT
>JALONI010000101.1 GCA_025455015.1 Cyclobacteriaceae bacterium
GAGTGGCTTTGCAAGAGCCTCTCCAAATCCGCCAGGTCTACATGCCCGGAGGGCGTAAGCGCCACGTGGTACAGTTCAATAGCTCCTTTTTTGGCCAGCGTTTCGAGCGTGTGCGTTACCGCATGGTGTTCGATGGGCGAGGAGATGGCGTGTTTGAGTCCGTACGTTTGGATAGCGCAATTGATAATGGCATTGTCGGCCTCGGTGCCGCCCGAAGTAAAAATGATTTCGCCCGGAGTACAATTCAACAGCTCAGCAACTTTTTTCCGGGCCGATTCGATGGCCGCCCGCACTTTGCGTCCATGGCTGTGGGTGGAGGAGGGGTTCCCAAAATCCGCCAGCATGAACGGTTTCATGGCCTCGAACACTTCGGGGTCCAGCGGGGTGGTGGCGGCATTGTCCAGATAGATGGCCATAGGCGGAGAACTGCGCAGCAAAGGTAATAAACCGGGGCGTTTACGAAAGGAACAGGCCCAACCCGCCCCGGTGAGGCGGGCGCTCAGGAGTTGATGTCCATCACTTTCTTATGGTTCAGTTGGTGCATGTGCGCGGGCACAATGGAAAGGATCTCTTTTTTTAACAAGCTGATAAGTTGTGTTTTCAGGTGGTCGCGGTGGGTAATTAAGCTCAGTTGGCGGGCAGGTCGCGGATGGGTCAGCTGCTTAATGCGCTTTTGCGGCCCCGCGCCCATCTCCATCACGGCCAATTCAGGCAGGATGGTGATGCCCTCACTTTTGTCCACCATCCGTTTGAGCATCTCAATGTTGCCGGTGTGGTATTGGAAGTGAATGTCGCTGGCCCTTCGCAGTTCGCATAGGTTGAGCACTTGTGAGCGAAAGCAATGCCCTTCTTCGAGCAGCCAGAGTTCTTCGGCCCGCAGGTCGTTGGCCAGCACAAATTTTTTGTCGTACAGCGCATTTTTTTTCGAGACGTACACAAACAGCTCTTCATAAAAGAGTATTTCTTCGGTGATGGAAGCCTCGCGGAGGGGGGTAGCGACTAAGCCGCAGTCGAGGCGGTTGTTTTTCAGTTCCTCCAGCACCGCCTCGGTCAGGCTTTCTTTGACAATGAGCGTAACGTGCGGGTAGCGTTGGCGCATGGCTTTGAACAGCGGTGGCAATAAGTACGGGGCTAGCGTGGGGATGATTCCGATGCGTATTTCACCCATGGTGGTGTCTTTTTGATCGCGGATGAGTTCAGGTATGCGTTTGGCCTCGCGCAGGGCGGTGCGTGCCTGGGCGATTACGCGCGCGCCCAGTTCCGTAGGAATGACGGGCTGTTTGGTGCGATCAAAGATTTTGAGGCCCAGCTCTTCCTCCAGTTTTTGAATTTGCATACTCAGCGTGGGCTGCGTGACAAAACAAGCCTCCGCGGCCGCGGCAAAATGGCGGTGGGTGTCCACCGCCACCAGGTACTCCAATTGTGTTAACGTCATAGATAAAAACTATCGTTTCATAAAAATAATCAATTTGATTTATTGGTTGCAAGGCGGTACCATTGCGGCTGATACCAAGGAAAATAACGTTAACCATAATCCAACGAAGCTATGTCACATCACACGCAAACATCCCACGCCACGGCCGAGGGCAAATGCCCCTTTCACGGAGGAGCGACCAAGCAAGCCGCAGGGGGCGGGCCGCGCAACCGCGATTGGTGGCCCAATCAGTTGAAGTTAAACATCTTGCGCCAACATTCAGCCCTCTCCAATCCCATGGGCGAGTCCTTTAAGTATGCCGAAGAGTTTCAGAAACTGGACTTGAAAGCCGTTAAAAAAGACATTTTCGACTTGATGACCACTTCGCAAAGCTGGTGGCCGGCTGACTATGGACACTACGGCCCGTTTTTTATCCGCATGGCGTGGCACTCGGCCGGCACCTATCGCATAGGCGATGGCCGCGGTGGCGCGGGCTCGGGTACACAACGTTTTGCCCCGCTCAACAGTTGGCCTGACAATGCCAATTTGGACAAGGCCCGCTTGCTGCTTTGGCCGATCAAAAAGAAATATGGCCAACAACTGTCTTGGGCCGACCTGATGATCCTGGCCGGCAACTGCGCGCTGGAGTCTATGGGCTTCAAAACCTTTGGCTTTGCCGGGGGGCGCGAAGACGTGTGGGAACCGGAAGAAGACATTTATTGGGGCCCTGAAACCAAGTGGTTGGATGACAAACGCTATTCCGGTGATCGCGACCTGGAGAACCCGCTGGCAGCCGTACAAATGGGATTGATTTACGTAAACCCCGAAGGGCCTAATGGAAAGCCTGACCCGCTGGCTGCCGCACGCGACATACGCGAAACCTTTGGCCGCATGGCCATGAACGATGAAGAGACCGTGGCCTTGATTGCCGGAGGGCACACATTTGGCAAAACGCATGGCGCAGCCGACCCCGGCAAGTATGTAGGGGTTGAGCCCGCAGGGGCCGGCATCGAAGAGCAGGGCCTCGGCTGGAAAAATACCTTCCACACAGGCCACGGAGTAAACACCATCACCAGCGGACTGGAAGGCGCCTGGACCACCACGCCCACGCAGTGGAGCAACAACTATTTTGAAAATCTTTTTGGTTACGAGTGGGAGCTTACCAAAAGTCCTGCCGGAGCACACCAATGGAAACCCAAAGGCAATGCCGGGGCAGGCACCGTGCCCGATGCGCACGACCCCGCCAAAAAGCATGCGCCCATGATGCTCACCACCGACTTGGCGTTGCGTGTCGATCCGCAATACGAAAAAGTGTCGCGTTATTTCTATGAAAACCCCGACAAGTTTGCCGATGCCTTTGCGCGGGCGTGGTTCAAACTCACCCATCGCGACATGGGGCCTCGCCACCGCTACCTCGGCCCCGAGGTGCCGGCCGAAGTGTTGATCTGGCAAGACCCCATTCCGGCTGTCACTCACCCGTTGATTGATGAAAAAGACATGGCGGCCCTGAAGACAAAAATTCTGGCTACGGGCTTAACCGTGAGCGAGCTGGTCTCGACTGCGTGGGCTTCGGCCGCTACGTTCCGCGGTTCCGACAAGCGCGGAGGTGCCAACGGGGCACGCATCCGGTTGGCTCCCCAAAAGGATTGGGAGGTAAACAATCCTACTCAGTTGGCCAAGGTGCTGCGCACGTTGGAAGACGTACAACAGCAGTTTAACAAAACGTTGGCCGGAGGCAAGCAGGTTTCGTTGGCCGATGTGATCGTGTTGGCGGGTGGCGTAGGCATTGAAAAAGCGGCCAAGGCAGCGGGACATCACATAACGGTGCCATTTGCACCCGGCCGTGCTGATGCCTCTGCAGCGCACACCGATGTGGATTCATTTGCCGCCCTTGAGCCAAAAGCCGATGGGTTCCGCAACTATGCGAAACGCAGACTGGCCGTAACAGCCGAGGAAATGCTGGTGGACAAAGCCCAACTGCTCACGCTCACGGCACCCGAAATGACGGTGCTGGTGGGCGGCATGCGCGTGCTCAATACCAACTACGATGGTTCGCGCCACGGAGTGTTTACCCAACGCCCGGAGGTATTGACCAACGATTTTTTTGTGAACCTGTTGGATTTCGGTACCACCTGGCAGGCGGTGGACGAAGCCCAGGAATTGTTTGAGGGCAAGAGCCGCGCCACAGGCAAAACCCAATGGACTGCCACGCGGGCTGATTTGATTTTCGGTTCTAACTCCGAACTGCGCGCCCTGGCTGAGGTGTATGCCTGTGAAGATTCGCAAGGTAAGTTTGTGGCGGACTTTGTGGCGGCTTGGACAAAAGTGATGAATGCCGATCGGTTTGACTTGGCGTAGATGTTGAGTGAGAGAAAAAAGGAGAAAGCAGCCTGGGTACGGGCTGCTTTTTTTGTTCTCGTGATCAGCCGTGGGTTGGTTGGGATCGCGATAGCCGGAGCACATTTTCCTATTTTTACGCAATGGTAAATCGAATGCGTCTGATCGTTCTCATAGTCCTTGCGTCAGTGGTTGCCGCTTCCGCCCAGCCCTATGACATTATCCTCCGCCAAGGCACCGTGTACGATGGCTCCGGAGCCAAAGCCATCACGGCAGACGTGGGTATACGGGCCGATACCATTGCGTTCATAGGCGATTTGTCGCAAGCCTCTGCCCAACACCTTTTTGATTGTACCGGCTTGGCTGTGGCGCCCGGTTTTATCAACATGCTCAGTTGGGCCGATGGCTCCCTGCTGAAGGATGGGCGCAGCATGAGCGACATTAAGCAAGGTGTTACGTTGGAGGTTTTCGGAGAAGGCTGGAGCCCCGGGCCGCGTAAAAGCAAGGGTAAAAAAGACACGCTGTGGACCACGCTCGGAGGGTACTTCAGCACCTTGCAGCGCGTGGGCGTAAGCCCCAACTATGCCTCGTTTGTCGGGGCCACTACCATCCGCGATTATGTTCTGGGCCGCGAAAAGCGCGCCCCGACACCAGCCGAGTTAAAGGCCATGAAAAAATTGGTGGATGAAGCCATGCGCCAAGGTGCCATGGGTGTTGGTTCTTCGTTGATCTATGCCCCGGCCGATTATGCTTCAACGGAAGAACTGATAGAGCTATCCAAGGTGGCCGCGGCACATGGCGGCATGTACATCACCCACATGCGTAGCGAGAGCGACCATATCTTCAAAGCCCTCAACGAAACGTTTCGCATTGCACGCGAAGCCACTATCCGAACAGAGATATATCACCTGAAAATCAATCAGCCGTGGAACTGGGCCAAAATCGATACCGTGTTGTACAAAATCGACAGTGCCAGACGAGCGGGCCTGCGCCTCACCGCCAACATGTATCCATATAATGCCAGCGCCACCAGCCTCACGGCACGCATCCCCACGTGGGTGCAAGAAGGGGGCGCCTCTGAGATGCGGAAGAGGCTTCGCAACCCGGCCCTGCGCGCGCGGGTATTGCGCGAGTTGACCCTGGGGATACCGTCAAAAAACTCCGACCCGAAAAATGTCATGATTCTCGGCTTTCGGAAGGACTCACTCAATCAACTATATCTCGGCAAACGATTGGACGAAATTGCGCGGCAACATGGCAAAAGTGCCGATGAAACAGTGTTGGATTTATTGGTGGCGGACCGGTCCAGCATCGCGGCCATTTTCTTTTTGATTTCAGAGGACAATGTGCAGCGGATGCTCAAACTGCCGTACGTGAGCGTTGGGTCCGATGCCGCCTCGCTGGCCCTGACCAAAACCTTTATGGACATGGGTACCCATCCGCGAGCCTACGGCACCTTCGCCCGCTTTTGGGGCCGCTACGTTCGCGACTTGCAACTCATGCCCTGGGAGGAAGGCATTCGCAGAATGACTTCACTGCCGGCCGCCAATCTCCAACTATCCAAACGCGGCCTGTTGCGGACTGGCTACTATGCCGATGTGGTGGTGTTTGACCCGCACCGCTTCATTGACAAAGCTACCTTTGAAAAGCCCCATCAATATGCCGAGGGCATGATCCATGTGTTTGTCAATGGTGTGCACGTGCTGAAGCAGGGCGAACACACCGGGGCCAAACCGGGGCGGCTCGTGCCAGGGCCTGGTTTTGAGAAAAGATGACACACAAAAATAGGGAGTGGGCAACCCCGCGATGCGAGGCCTACCGCTAACGGAGGTGGATGCTATGGCCAAAGACTTATTCTCCCAACACGCTGCCCGCTACGCGGCCTTTCGTCCGCAGTACCCGCGGGCACTTTATGATTTCTTGCTTCCGTTGGTGGCTGGTCGCGCGCGCGCATGGGATTGTGCCACCGGCAATGGGCAAGTGGCCAGCGCCCTGGCAAATTATTTTCAACACGTGGATGCCACCGACATCAGCCAGCCGCAACTGGCGCACGCACCCGCGGTACCACGGGTGGCTTTCCACCTCGCGGCCGCTGAGCAAACCGAGTTTCCCGACCGCGTGTTTGATCTGGTGACCGTGGGCCAGGCCGTTCATTGGTTCCAGGGCGATGCCTTCTACCGTGAGGTGAAAAGGGTAGCCAAGCCCGGTGCGGTGTTGGCCGTGTGGGGCTACGGACTCCTGCAAACGGACGATGCCCAGTTGAACCAACGGCTCGATGGCTTTTATCGCGAGGTGGTGGGGCCGTACTGGGAGCCCGAGCGGGTTTTGATTGATACGCATTATCGAACGCTGCCTTTTCCCTTTCGCGAGGTGGCGTGCCCCGCTTTCGAGATGAAATTTACCTGGGATTTCCCCCGCCTCACCGGATACCTGTCCACCTGGTCAGCCGTGCGCAAGTACATTGCCCTGCACGCGAGCGATCCGGTGGTGACGTGGGCCGCGGGTATGCGCGAAAGGTGGGGCCAAGGTAACCGCGACATCTCGTTTCCGTTGTTTATGCGCGCGGGCTACCTCGAGCGATAGCCCGATGGATACGGGAATACCGAAATCGGTTGAGGGGAGATTTTCGGGTGGCAAAACAGGCCAAACGATTGTCCATCTGCCTGACCTTGGTATATTTAGGCAATGTCTTTCGCCCGCCTGACCGAATCCTACCAAGTCTCGGAGCACATCTGGGATGAGATGTGTCACCGCGGGCAGATTCGCCCCCATTACGAATCGCTTCTTCACTCGCTCAGCAAAGCCTCGCTGGATGACCTGGCCAGCAAGGATGACATGGCCAAAAAACTGTTCATGAGCCAGGGTGTTACGTTTACGGTGTACAACAGTGGCGAGGGCATTGAGAAGATTTTTCCGTTTGACATCATCCCCCGCATCATTACGGCATCCGAGTGGGCGCACATCGAACGCGGCATCCGGCAGCGCATCAAAGCGCTCAATATTTTTTTGGACGATGTGTACCACAACCGGTTTATCATCAAGGATGGCGTGCTACCGGCTTCGCTGGTATATTCATGCCCCAACTATTTGCGCGAAATGGTAAACGTGCCGGTGCCGCACGGCATCTACACACATATTGCCGGTATTGACCTCATCCGCGACAGCGATGGGTCGTTCTATGTGCTGGAAGATAATCTTCGCACACCTTCGGGCGTCAGCTACATGTTGGAAAACCGGAACATGACGTACCGTATCTTCCCTGGGCTGTTGCCCAAAAGTAACGTGCGCTCCGTGAAGGATTACCCCGATTTGCTGCTCAAGAACCTGATGGCCTTGTCGCCCCGGCAAAATACCGAACCCACCGTGGTGTTGCTGACCCCCGGTATCTACAACTCCGCTTACTTTGAGCATACCACGCTGGCGCGCCTCATGGGCATCGAACTGGTCGAAGGCCGTGACCTGGTGGTGGACAATGCCAAGGTGTTTATGAAAACCACGGCCGGACTCAAACAAATTGACGTCATTTACCGCAGGGTGGACGATGAGTTTATCGACCCGCTGGTTTTTAACCCGGACAGTATCTTGGGTGTATCCGGATTGTACTACGCCTTTCGAAAAGGCCATGTGGCCATTGTGAACGCGCCCGGCAATGGCGTGGCCGATGACAAAGCGGTGTATCCTTATGTTCCGGACATGATCCGTTACTATCTGAACGAAGAGCCGATATTGAAAACCGTGCCCACCTATGCGTTGGATAACCCGGATCATTTTAATACGGTGTTTGATCAGATTCATCGCATGGTGATAAAAAAAACCAACGAAAGCGGGGGCTATGGCATGCTGATGGGTAATGCGGCCACGGACGAACAGATCGCTACCTATCGGGAAGAAGTGAAAAAAAATCCACGACAGTTTATCGCCCAGCCGATCATCACCCTTTCATCCGTTCCATGTTTTTTGGATGGCATGATGAAACCGCGTCACGTGGATTTGCGGCCATTTGCGTTGTACGGCCCGCAGGGCATTGAAATAGTGCCGGGTGGGCTCACACGGGTGGCGTTGCGCGAAGGCTCATTGGTGGTCAATTCTTCGCAAGGGGGTGGTAGTAAGGATACATGGGTACTAGCTTCATAACGCATGTTAAGTCGCGTAGCAGATGCGGTTTTTTGGATGGCGCGGTACATGGAGCGTACCGACAATATGCTGCGCATGTTGCGCACAAACTACATCGCCTCGCAAGATGAGATATTGGATTTTCCCTGGCAGCAACACGTGGCCCACTTGGCCACGGGCAAAGTGCTGCAGACGAACCCGGTGACGGATTATCGCGAGGCGTTGTATGTGCTCCTGTTAAGCAAGGACAATGATTCGTCCGTATTCACGAACATTGTGCGGGCACGCGAAAACGCCCGTTCCGTTCAAGACTACATCACCAAGGAGCTGTGGCAAAACCTAAACGATTACTACCATCTGGTGCGCAGCCCCCAAACCGAGAAAATCATCCGCGAAGACGACCCGGTAACGGCCATGGATTTATTGCTGCGCGAAGGAATCCTTTTTTATGGCACGGTAGACATTACCATGTACCGTGGCGAAGGATATGCTTTTTTGAACCTGGGCAAGTACTTGGAGCGGGCCATTCAAGTGCTGGATATTGTAGAAATGCGCGTTCGTACCATGGATGCGTCTGCCAACGAGGCCGTGCACTGGAAGTATTTGCTGTATTCCCTGTCGGGCTATGAGTTTCATACCAAGGAATATAAAAACGCCTTGCAGGCGGGTGATGTAATGAACCAGGTTTTTTTGAATACGCGGTTTCCGCATTCAATCATGTACTGCCTGTTGCAGATCGAACGCTACTTCAACCGGCTTGATTCGCTGTCGCTGCCGGAGAGTTTTAAGGAAATCAAATTTCTGTTGGGGAAGGCAATCAATGAACTGCGATATCATTCGGATGAGATACAGGAAACACAACAGATCGAACGCCTCACCGCATTGGCACGTGAGCGCGTGCTGACAGTCAGCGGGAAGTTGGCGACTTACTATTTCGGCTACTCCTAACCCCACGAGCATGGCTTTCTTTTACATTCGGCACCTGACGCACTACCGCTACACCGGAAAGGTGGTGGACTCGGCCAACCAGGTTAAGTTGTATCCGGTGCGGGACGAGCGCCAGCGGGTGACGGAGCATGCGATCGAGATATCGGAGAACCCGGAGGTGCATGTTATTTATGATTATTTCGGCAACAAGACCGGCTTCTTCACGCTCATCCATCCCCACCGGGAGTTGCGTGTTGAAAATCGGATGGCCGTGGAAATCATTCCTACGCCCATGGCCCCGCTGGACGCCCCGGCCCGGGTATGGGCGCAGTTACTCGCCCCCGATACCCAACTGACGTACCATCCGTACCTGAAAGCCGAGCAGGCGCAAAGCCAGAAAGAAATAGATGAGGTGGTACAACAGTCGGTGTCGCGGCACGAGCATCCGCTGCATTCCATTGTTCGCCTGTCTGATTTTATCTATCAGCAGTTCGCCTACAAAAAGGGCGTCACCACCATTGAAACCAGCGTAGATGATCTTTGGAAACTAAAGGCTGGCGTGTGCCAGGATTTTGCCCACCTGCTGCTGTACATGTTGCGACTCGTGAACATACCGTGCCGCTACATCAGTGGTTATATTTGCCCGGGCAGCAGCGAGTGGCGAGGGGAGGGCGCTACTCATGCTTGGGCGGAGGCATGGATGCCGGATATTGGCTGGGTGGGTGTTGACCCCACCAATCAGTGTTTGGCGGGGGAACGTCATGTGCGGTTGGCCAGCGGCCGCAACTTCAGCGATTGCACCCCCGTGAAGGGAACCTACCGCGGGGCGGTGGAGCACATCTTGGAAGTGACGGTCCAGTTTTCATCCGAGCCGTTTACTGACCGGCAGCGGGCTGAGCAGGCACCCACATTCGTAAACCGAATCAACACCGAGGGCATGCCCCAGAACTCGTACACCACGTATTTGCAGATGCAGCAGTAGCCTCC
>JALONI010000102.1 GCA_025455015.1 Cyclobacteriaceae bacterium
ACTTGAAAATCATGCTCAACCGGGGGGCGGTGGCACTCATCTTGTTCCGAAACGGGTCGGCCAGGAATGCCTTGGTCTGTTTGGCAAATTGTTCGTCCAGCGTGGCGGCTTCAAACGCCTCGTTCAATAAAATCGGGCACGACTTGCTGGCGCACACCAACGCCATGTGTACCCGCGGGTCGTCAAACTTCTTGCGCAGTTGCCCGTGCTCAATGTTGTTTAAATCCATTTTTTCCTTGCCGATGCGGATGAACTTGATGTCCCACGGGGTGTTCACAAAAGGTATTTGGATGCTGCTGCCAATGTCTTTGATGCTTTTGACCGGGTAATACCGGCACACGAGTTGAATGGTAAACGCGTTGTAGGCGTTTATCCAATAGGCCATCTGCTCCTGGCGGCTCCAGGTTTTTTCATCGGGTGGGCTGGCACTCAGCGATCGCAAATATTGGTTCAGCGCGGTGCTGTCTTTGATAAATCCTTGGTAGTTCACGCGGCCATCGGCCGTCACGTGTTTTTTCAGCAGCCTGGTGTATGGGGCATGCGCGGGTGTTTTGCCTTGTGCTGCTCCCAGCGCGGGAGCCATCAAAATCCAGAGAACAGCCATCCATTTTTTCATCGTATCAAGTGGTTGAGTGATGTACTCATGTACGAAACCTTTCCGTGTTCGGTTTGGGTGTCTGCCACGCAATCCGCATACCATTTTTTTACGTATGTTCATGTGTTTTTACGATGGTTACGCAACTGGTGTTCCTGCTGACGGTGTTTTTGACAGCCCTTTCGGGGATGGCCCAAACGCACCGCTACCAAATTACGTGGGCCGGGGCCAACATCGGTGTCTTGCAGGCGACACGTTCGCAAGAAGATTCGCTCACCGTCTACACCCTTCAAAGCCAGGTAAATTTTTGGTTTTTCCAACGCATCCACGTTCGCTATCATTTGCGCTCGGTGTATCAAGGTGATGTGTTGCTTTCCAGCGAAGTAACCACCCAATCCAGCCGGGGCGATTTTAGAACCACGGTAACCAAGGAAGGAAGCCGATACCGCGTGCGGGCCCGCGCCTACGAATACCAGGCAGACACCACGCTGCACCTGCCCATCGAGTTTAACGTGGCCCGGTTGTATTTTCAGGAACCCCATGGCCAAACCTACGTGCTCACCGATGCGTACGGCCTGCCGGGCGAACTGCGACTCGCTCCCGATGGCGCCTATGCCCTCGCGTTTCGGGGTAAACGCAACCGCTTTTTCTACCGCTCTGGTAAAATGGTGCGCGCCTCCATGTACAGCCCCCTCAAAAACTACGAAATCCGGTTGATACCTGCGGCCCTGTGAAATTGAGTGTGATCATACCCGCCTTCAACGAAGCGCAGCACATTGCGGCCCGCGTGCAATTTGTGCGTGAGCACGGGGGCGATGCCGTCAACGAAATCATCGTGGTGGACGGCCAAAGCACTGACGGTACGGGGGCGTTGGCCGAGGCTGCCGGGGCGCGCGTATGGCGCTCAGCCGTGCGCAGCCGTGCCGCCCAAATGAACCTGGGCGCGCAACACGCCACCGGAGACGTGTTTTACTTTGTTCATGCCGATGTGCAGTTGTTGCCCTCGTTTGTTGATGATATCCGCGCAGCCCTGGCGCACTCCGATGCCGGCTGTTACCGCTATGTGTTTGACTCACCCCAATTCATGCTGAAAATCAATGCGTGGTTCACCCGTTTTGATCGCATTATGTGCCGCGGGGGCGATCAAACGCTCTACGTCAGGCGCGCGGTGTTTGAAGCATTGAACGGATTTGACGAGTACTACACCATCATGGAAGATTACGACTTCATCCTGCGCCTGCGCAAGCGTTTCCGGTTTCACATCATCCCCAAAAATGTGACGGTCTCCGCCCGCAAGTATGACACCAACAGTTGGTGGCGGGTGCAGTGGGCTAACCTCTCGGTGTTTATGATGTTTTTTCGCCAGCGCAAACCAGATGACATGCGGGCCCGCTACCGTCAACTGCTAAACTACCGGTAGTGGCCCCGTCCTTCATCAGCGGCATCCAGCAGGTGGGCATTGGCGTGGCCGATGCGGAGCAGGCTTTTGCCTGGTACCGGAGGGCGTTTGGTATGGACATATGCGTGTTCAAAGACAAAGCCGAAGCCTCGCTGATGACGCGGTACACAGGCGGCACCAGGCAGAGCCGATATGCCATCCTGGCGATGAACCTGCAAGGTGGTGGAGGGTTTGAGATTTGGCAATACACTTCGCGCCTGCCCGCGCCCCTGGCCCGTCCTGTTTCGTTTGACCAACACGGCATCCTGGCCATCAAGTTAAAAACACGCGATATCGTGGCGGCCCTGCCAGCCTTGCATGCCTGTGGGCCGCAGGCATTATCGCCCATCGTGCGCAGCCCGGAAGGGAAGCGGCACCTGTACCTGTGCGATCCCTTCGGCCATTGGTTTGAGGTGGTGGAGGAAACCGATTTTTTCTCCTCTACGGACAGTGCCGTGGGCGGGGTATGTGGCGCGGTGATCGGGGTTAGCCAACTTGACCGCGCCTTGCGCTACTTTCAGACGTTCGGATTTGATCGTGTCTTGGTCGACCGGGAACGGCTGTTTGAGGATTGGGACGTGGTACCCGGCACGCGGCAAGTCTTTCGAAGGGTGCTCCTTGGCCAGTCAAGGCCCATGCAAGGATCGTTTGGCGGGTTGCTGGGGCCGGTTACGCTGGAACTGATCGAAGCGCGTGAGCGGCAGGCCGGCCACGTGTTTGCCGGACGCCAGTGGGGCGACTGCGGATTTATTCATTTGTGCTTTGACGTGCACAACCTGCCACGGTTGGCGCAAACACTGGCCAATACGTGGGCACCATGCACGGTGGACAGCAGTTCTTCGTTCGACATGGGTAATGCATCCGGGCATTTTTGTTACCACGAAGATCCGGACGGAACCCTGATTGAACTGGTGGAGACACACCGCCTTCCCCTCATCCCCGCATGGGGGTGGAGCCTGAACCTGAAGGCCCGGTCCAGCCAAAAGCCATTGCCGCGGTGGCTGCTGGGTCTGATGCGCTTCAGCCGCGTTCGCTGATCTACTTCTTCATAAACGAGAGCGAGGCGGAGTTCATGCAGTAGCGCAAGCCCGTGGGTTTGGGGCCGTCTTCAAACACATGGCCCAAATGACCGCCACAGCGGCTGCACACCACTTCTTCGCGCACCATACCGTAGCTAAAATCTTTCTCGATTTTTACCGCCCCCGCTACCACGGGCTGGTAGAAGCTGGGCCAGCCCGTGCCCGACTCGAATTTGGTGGCGGCATCAAATAATTCCTGGCCGCAGCCCGCGCAGCGGTACATGCCCTTTTCGTGATTGTCCCAATACTGGCCGGTAAACGCTTGCTCTGTGCCCTTTTCGCGAAGCACATGGTACTGCAGGGGCGTCAGTTGTTTTTTCCACTCGGCTTCCGTTTTGACCACGGGAAACGAGGACGGTTTTTTTGTTTTCGAGTCCTGTCCACATGCTTGTGCCAGGGCGGCCGTAAACAATGCGCCCATAAGAAATGTCTTGATGTTCATGATGGTTGGAGTTGGCCAAAAGCAAAAAACCCCTCCGTCCGAGGGGTTTTTTGTTACCTAAACCTAAACCTATGAGAAGAATTGCTCTACTCTGGTTTCAATAACGCAAGTCGGTTTAAGAAGTTACCCCCGCCCGGAAAATTTTTAGGCTTTTAACATGATTTTAATGTTGGGTGACGAGATGATTTTGTGGGCCGGTTCGTTGCGGAGAAGTGCCGGGCAAATATTATTTTACGATTTGAGCTTATTGCCAAATTGCTTTTTGAATTTCTCCACTTTCGGGCGAATAACATACTGGCAATACCCTTGTTCGGGGTTTAGCGCGAAGTAGTTTTGGTGGTACGCTTCGGCTTGGTAGAACACCGGTATGGGGCTGATCTCCGTCACGACCGGGTTCTTGAATACTTTCGAAGCCTCCAACTGTTTCTTGTACTGCTCGGCTTCTGTTTTTTGCTCCGGGGAGTGATAGAAAACCACCGACCGGTATTGGGTGCCCACGTCCGCGCCTTGGCGGTTCAGCGTGGTTGGATCATGGGTGTTCCAAAATATTTCCAACAAGTCGGTGTACGACACGAGGGCCGGGTCAAAGGTGATCTGCACCACCTCGGCATGGCCCGTCAGGCCACTACACACCTCGCGGTAGGTCGGGTTTTTGACCGAACCACCCGCATAGCCCGACACCACCGATTTGACGCCCTTCACGTCCAGAAATACGGCTTCGGTACACCAGAAACAACCACCGCCAAAGGTGGCCAATTGCAACGATTCACTCATGTTTTTTTTGGATTGATCGGTTTGCGCCCCGGCTGCGTGTGCCAGTGCCACAAAAAATAGGACTGCTACTGCTTTCATACGTGGGTAAACCGAGCCGGGCCGGAAAAGGTTTTGCCGGGATGTCAGCTACCCAACAAACAAACAAACTAAACCGGAGGGGACTACTTTAAAAACGTATGCACCGTTTGCACAAACTTTTTACGTTCTTCGACAAACGGGAAATGGCCGCTTCGCTCAAATACCGCCAGCCTGGCGTTTTTTGCCTGGTCGCGCAAGCGCTCGGCCGGGGCCAGCGGGATAATGTCGGCTTTGCCGTGTACGATCAGCAACGGAAAAGTAAACCGGGCGGCCTCGTCATACCAGTCGTAGTGTTGCAAATCGGGCCCCAGCCCGCGGAGCAAATGGCCGGAGGCCAAAACGAAATCGGAGGGCAGCCCCAACGCCAATGCGCGTAGGTTGGCGGGGTCGGCAAACGAATGGCGAAACGAGAACAACATCAACTGCTCGTAGGCCTGGGCTTTTCCCTTTTTGAATCCGGGCGAACCCATGATAATGGCCCGGTCGGTGCTGTCGGATGCTGTAAAGCGGCTTCGTTGCATGTCAACCATGCCCTGATCGTATTCGCGGTTCAAAGGCACCGGATTGCTCACGATCATCTTGTTGATGCGCTGCGGAAACGCCTGCGCGTAGGCAACGGCCGGCAAGGCACCCCACGAGTGCGCCAGCACATCCATTTTTTCCACCCCCAACCACAGGCGCAGGCTTTCCAGGTCGCCCACCCAAAACGAAAAGCGCAGCGAATCGGCAGCCGGAATGCGGGACCGGCCGCAGGCCCGCTGGTCGTAAAACACCAGCTTATGGTTTTTGGCCAGGCTCTCCAAGTGGGGTAGTAGGTAGGCATGGTTTAGCCCGGGACCTCCGTGCACAACAATCAGCGGATCGCCCGAGCCGAGAGTGCGCACATACAGTTGTGCCCCGTTGATCGTTGTAAGGGTTTGGGTGTCTTGCGCTTGCGCGGATGCGCAGGCCAGCACGAGCAGCAGGGTCAGGTGCTTTACCATTTCCGCTTGGGCTTAGCGGCTGCCAGCGCTCCGGTGAGGGAAGCAAAGCCACCCACCAAGGCACCGATCATCCCGGTTAAAAGAAAGGCATTGACAGGCAGCAGCCGGTTTATTTTTTGGGTGAGGATGGAGGCGGTTTGGAAATCAATAAAAGCGGATAGCCCCACCCACAGCAGCCCCACGGCCAAGAAGCCTGCCGCAAACGACCGGAAGCCACCATTGTCAAACCCATAGCCAACGGCCACACAGCCCACGGCCAAAGACCACCACGGGAAAAAGGTTTGCAACAATGCGCAGACGGCCGCAGTCACCAAAAGTTGAATCAGGAATTTCATGGCGCTGCGGGGGTTAGGGTAGTAATGGTCAGTGCCTGTGATCGCTGTTTGGCGAGTGCCGCCAGGTTCAACGGGAGGTACGCATCGCGCACCCAGGTGTCGATAAACTGATGGTAGTACTTGCTTCCGGGGTTGCCCGACTGACCGCCCGGGTAGATGCCCCAGCCCTTTACCCCATTTTTTTCCAGACTCACCACCATCCGCCAACTGGGGCCGTGCGTACGCGAGTGGGCATTAACGATGTCGTGGTTGCCACCGTGGCGTACATGATAGCTGAAGGCCGGCAGCCCTTGAAGCAAATGGCCAATAAAAGAGTTTTTGTAGTCGGCCCACGCGGGGTTTTTGCCCCTTTCCGCTTTCCATTTCTCCAGGGCGGCCACCCCTTCGCGAAACGATTTTTGCAGCACCTCACGCGCGGTTTCTTTTTCGGGTGTGGCCACGATGTCAAAGAAGGTGAGCGTGGGTTGTGTGCGGATCAAATACAGTGTGGTGTAGGTGGAGGGGAACTCCAATGCCATTTTCTCATTTCGCATTTCATCCCAAATCATCGGGTACAGCGCATCCCACCAGGCTTCGTAATAGGACGCACCCTCGGATTCCACCTGGTTATAGAAGTCCCACTCGCCAAGCGTGGCAAACGCTTTTTGTTCGGCAGGGGTAAGTTGGGTGGAATCCAATGCTGCCAGCCAGGCGGGCAGGCTTTCGGCCGCCTTCAGGTTGTAGTTGTCCGCCTGCAACTCTTTCATATCCGTGGGGGTGATGTCCTCACTTTCGCTGAGTACCTGGTTGATCCTGCGGTTGCGGTAGGCCTCCCAACTGCTGCCGTTGATGTAGTAGGGGTAGGTATCATCAACCGGGTATTGGTTAGCAGAGCTCACGAAATGGCGGGCGGGGTTTTTGTGCATCACGTTGTGTTCGTTGGGGATGAAAGCCTGCCACTCGCTGGCCGAGCGGGTGCCATCGAGCAAAAATTTGCCTTCTCCCGGTCTGCGCACCGGATACTTTCCCTGGATGCGCATGGCGATGTCTCCGCTGACGCTGGCAAACACGAAGTTCTGTGCGGGGGAGCTGTAGTGGTCCAGTGCCGCCATGTAGTCGGCATGGTTGCGGGCGCGGTTGAGGTGGTAAAAGGTCATCAACTCATTGGAGGGATCATGGGCCACCCACCGAAAGGCATAGTGCTTTAGTTCGCGGTCGGGTTGAAAGCGTTCGTCATACACCACCGGGCCGTGGTGGGTGAAGACGATGGTGTCGACAAAGGCGGGCTTACCCTTGATGATAAATACCTCGGCCACAGGCGTAGCTTTTCGCCAGGAGCCATCGTGAAAATATTCTTTTTTGAGCGAATCGCGGAATTGGATTTTATACCAGTCCACCAGGTCGCGTTGCGCATTCGTAACCCCCCAGGCGATGGAGTCATTGAACCCGCTGATGACGGCCGGGGCGCCCGGCAGTGATGCTCCCAGGGTGTTGATGCCCGGTGCGTTCAGGTGGACGATGTACCAGATGGAGGGCAGGCTCAGGTTCAGGTGGGGATCATTGCAGAGAATGGGCGAGCCGGTGATGGTCTTTTTTCCGTTCACGGCCCAGTTGTTGCTACCCACCTCGGCCGGTATCTTTTTCGTGGGCGGTAGCGTGATGAATTCGTCAGGCACGGCCAGTGGCAACGAGTCGATGGCAAGGGGCGTGAACTTCCATTGGCCCGCATGGTCCACGATCGGTTCGCCCAAGCGTTCGTTGTCCGGGTAGAGTACGTCAACGGTTTCCCGGCCAAATAATTTGAGTGCATTCGTCATTTCAATGTCCCGCTCGCCCATATTTAGTGTTTGGGCCATGTTTTTTAGCAGGAAGGCTGATTTCAGATCTGTCCACGGCTCAGGGGCGTAATCCAGCAGTTTGTACTCAATCGGGTAGTTTTCGTAAGAAAGTTCGGCAACATAGGCATTAACGCCCCGGGTATAGCTTTGAATCATGGCGGCCGATACGGGGTTGGCCATCATGCTGGCCAGCGCCTGTTGCGCTGCGTACACCATGCCCAGCCTACGCTGGCTGCGATCGTAATTCAGGGCTTTTTCGCCCACAATCTCAGAGATGCGTCCGGCCCCTGCGTGGGTTTGAAATTCCATCTGCCAAAAGCGGTGCCGGGCCGTAACGTAGCCCTGGGCTAAGAACAAATCGCTTTCATTTTGCGCGAAGATGTGCGGTACCATCGCACTGTCATACACAATGGTGACAGGCTGTTGGAGTCCGGGAAGGCTCAGGTTTTCTTCGCGGGCGGGTGCGGCCTCGGCATTTTGCCAAAAGCCATGGAAGGGATCGAGAAACGCGCCCAGCGGTGGGATGGATTGGCCCACATCCCAACTGCGGTTGAGGGCCCAAACCAACGCCAGGGTAACCAAGGCGGCTAAGCCTGTCTTGAACACGTTCATGTGGCAACGGATATTTTGCTTAATTTTAGGGTTTATTTGACATATTTCGTAGCGGAATGCCGGTAAAAGAAGTACTCGGGAAGTACACAAAAGAGCAAATCAAGAAGGCTGCGGGCATCAAAGCGCTGTTTTTTGATGTTGATGGCGTGCTCACGGATGGTAAAATCATCTATGACGATGCTGGCCGCGAGCTCAAGCAATTCAATGTAAAAGACGGCTACATCATCAGCCACCTGAAAAAGGCGGGTTTGGTCGTGGGTATTATCACCGGCCGCGAGTCTGCGGTGGTGAGCAGGCGGGCAACGGAGCTCAAACTCGACTTTTGCCATCAGGGAATTGTGGACAAATATTCGGTGTTTGAAAAATTGATCGACTTCCACAAACTGAAAAAGAAAGAAGTGGCGTATGTAGGAGACGACATCAACGACCTGAAGATACTGACCCACTGCGGCCTGGCGGCCTGCCCGGCCGATGCGCTGGAGTATGTACGCACCCGGGTGGACGTAGTAAGCGCCCTGAAAGGGGGACGAGGCGTGGTGCGCGAGGTGGCGGATTTGATTCTGGCCGCCCGGGGGGAATTGGATGAACTGATCGAATTTAACTAAGTGACATGTACTCCGATGAGGAACTTCTCAAACGCCTGAAAAAAATCAATTGGGACACCCCGATTCCCGAAGCGGAACTGCTCAAAATGCTGAAAGGTGAACCCAGCCAGGATTTTGAGGCATACCGTAAAAGTCTGTACATAAAAATCGTGAACGGCTTTTCATGGCATCAGGTCAGAAAGATGATTGCGGAAGACAAGTTGCCCAACGTATTGACAGACGAAGTAATACAAGGGTTGTTTCCAAGAAATTTGCGCGAGAAATACAGATATGTCCAGTCGTTATTATAGCGAGCAGTTGTACCCACTTCAGGATGAGGTATTGCGATTTCTCGGGTCCGTGGAGTCACCTTTTTACCTCACGGGGGGCACATTATTGGGGCGTTATCTGTTGCACCACCGGTTTTCAGACGATTTGGACTTCTTTGTTAATGATAATCCGGCTTTTGCCGAAGAGGTGAACCGGATCATGTATCCGGTCGTGCAACATTTTCCAACTATTGAGTTGTCGGTGCGGTACGATACATTGGTTCGGTACTTTATTCATCAAAACGATATTGTCCTCAAAGTAGAGTTTATCAATGATGTACCCTACCGGGTAGGCAGTCCACAGCCCGGCCAGTGGGTAAAACATGACACTTGGTTGAATGTGCTGTCAAATAAAGTTACCGCCTTGCCAAGGTCAGCAGCCAAGGATGTGGTGGATATCGTCCACTTATGCTTTTCCTATTCATTCAATTGGGAGGAGGTGATCAGTCACGCAAAATGCAAAGATGCTTCGGTCAACGAAATTGACGTGAGCCGATCGTTTTATGAATTCGACCTCACTCGGCTCCGGGAAGTTT
>JALONI010000030.1 GCA_025455015.1 Cyclobacteriaceae bacterium
CGGCATGTGCTGGTGCAGCCATCCACGGAAGGAGGGCAGCGATGACGGGCATGCGTGGAGGTCAACACTGAAGAGTGTCCGAATGCGTAAATCAAGGCTTGCGGCTGGCGGGGGGTGGAGGGCGTCGCCCACATCCGCAGCGGAGATGGTACCCGTCAGCTCCCGGAAAATCTCTTCGTTGCCAAACAACGAGGCCAGCGGAATTTCGATCAGTCGCGTCAGGAACTTGAGTGGGTACACATAAAACAGTACGATCATCAAAAAAATGGTATTTAAAAAAATGACTCGCCCGTTGCGCAAGCCATAGCGCAAAAAGAAAACGTTATGCTCGCTCCATATCACAATCAACAGCGTCATGCAAATGGCAAAAGGCAACAGGTCGTACAGGAAGCGTTTGATCTGGGCAAAGCTGCTCGGGGGTGAAGTGGAAATCAATAGCAGCGTGATGGCCAGGGCAAACACCGCATCACTGAAGTTCTCGAGCCGCCCGGGTTCCTCTCCGCGAAAGCGGAACTCCTGGTTCATCCCGATGTAGTGTTTTTTGAGGCCTTCGCGCAGCATGGTTAGGAGAATGATGTTTCGGGATAGTCCACCCAGTTTTTCTTGAAAAACAGTTGTAAAAAAATCAATACGGGATGGCTGTCATCGGTGACGGCCTTTTGGCGAAAAAACACTTCGGGGCTTTGATATCCGCTGACCTGCGTAAATTCTGCCTCGCTCAGGTTCTTAAACCCCATTGTCCATTGATTGAATAGCCGCTGGCCCAGTTGTCCTTCGAGCAGCGTGGCTATCTTGGTATGGCGTGTGTCTTTTTTGATTTTTGCCAGGAGGGCTTTGACGGCTGCCTCTTCCCCTTCCAGCACCTGGATAAACTTTCCTTCCAGGTACAGCATCATGCCCGTGATGCCCGTTTTGAAATTGTTGGCGCGGCTCTTGTCCAGCAGCTCTTTAAGTTCCCGCTCGTGAAAGGGCCGCGCGGCATAACTGATGTAAACCGTGTAATGCAAAGCCATGCGACAACCTACGTATTTTCGTTGATCTTGTCAATGGGCGGTGGGCCTCCGGGGCGAAAAGGTGAGGCCACCTGATGAATCTTGATGGCCTTGCGCGAGAGCACCAACCCCACCCCCAACGAGACGATGGCCCCCATCCAAATGCCGGGCACGAAGTGGATGAACAAAAAGTAGTCGTACGCTCCATGAAAAAGCGTGGCCGCGCCCAGCGCATACCAGGCAAACGCGTGGCCGCGGTGTTCAAACTTAGCCTTGCCCAGGTAGTAGCCCATGAGCACGGCAAACGAGGCGTGTGCCGGCACCGCGGTAAACATACGGGTGAGGGCTGTGGTAAGACCTCCGCTGTAAACGTACAGCAGGTTTTCAAAGGTGGCAAAGCCCATGCTTACCATCACGGCATACACAATCCCGTCAAACGGCTCATTGAAGTTCGGGTTTCGGTACAAGAGGCCACGCACAAAAATGAACTTGCTGAACTCTTCCACCAGCGCCACTATCAAGAACGCATGTACGGCTTGCTCCGACAGGCTTTGCTCATCGATTTCAATAAACAGGTCAATGATGAGACTGATCGCCAGCGTGACAAACACACTGAGCACGCCAAACAAAAAACTCCGAACGAGCAGGCCCACGGGTTCCTTCTCGTGGGTATCTTTCCAGTAGATAAAAAGAATGATGGCCAGCCCCGGGGCCAGGGCAAGTGCCAGGAGTATTAACGCCATAGTTGCTGCGTGGTGACGAACACATACGATGCCAGGCAGGTGATCATGAGGGTGCGGAGCAACCCCGCGCGCAGCGCGTTCTTTGACCCGGTGGCCGTGAGCAGGGCATAAACCGTCAAACCCGTGGCCAGCACTGAGGATGCAGCCCCGACAGCCAGCATGGGAGGTGCCCCCTCGAGGGGAAGCAGCGTAAACAACACACCGATGGCCGCCACCGCGGCTGATACATGCAGCAACTTAACCGCCAACTTTCCAATGGCCCCGGGCTCCTCCCCTTGAGGAGGTTGGTACACATACAAGAAGTAGATGCCCGCCAAGGTGACCATGCCCACCATCAGCACGCTTCGGTAGTCACCAAACCCGGCAATCCAAAGGGCGATTCCGGACAGCGTGACCAGCAGCGCCAGCGTCTCCACCTTGGGCAGGATTTGCTCAAACAAAAGATGGACAAACCCAGACTTGGGCCTTTCGGAATGGGGTTCGTTCATCGCTGGCGGTTTAGGTTAAATTGCGATGAAGGTAGTAAAAAAATCCAAGCATGCGCTGCGTGCATTGTGCACCCCCACAATCCTTCGCCTCCTGGAGGGCACTATTCCTCGATGGAGTCTTCGATGTCGTCCAATTTGGCCGGGCTAAAAGCACCGGAGGTGGCATAGACGACCTTGCCTTCGGCATCCAGCACAAAAAAGTAGGGCGTGTCGCGCTTTTCAAAATCAAGTGCTTCTTTGTATGGCTTCAACTCGCCTTTGTAAAACAAGATATGCGGCAGCAGCTGGGGGTCCACATTTTTGATTGCCTTTTTCTTGGCTGTGCCGGTGGCAGCCGCATTCACTCCTGTAAACATGGGGATGAAGTAGACATTGACATCATAACCCATGCCTGCCATGAGGCCGTCAGCCTTGCGCACAAATTTGTTATAGACAGGGCCAAACCATGTATTGAGTTCGTCTTCGGCCTTTTTGGAATACGCCAGACCGAGCAGTGTATACTTGCCCAAGCCTGCCTGGGGCAACGTCACCTTTTTGTCTTCTACGGTTTCTGCTTCCAGGGTGGGAAACGGTTTGCCTGTCGGCTGCGCCCACGCTAAAAGCGGGCCCATCAGCCAAAAAAGAATCAACATTCGCATGGGTACGTTGGTTAGCTGAGTCGAAAGTAGAGAAAATTGTGCCACGGCTTGCGTCTTTTTACAGAAGTTTGCGTCTATTGACCGAGGGAAAAATCGGCCTGAAGTCCATATTATGCAAATACCGGTCAGTTTATATGACGAATTGAAGCGCTTTGTCTACAGCCGGGTAAAAAATAAGGCCGATGCCGAAGACATCGTGCATGATGTATTCCTAAAAGTACAAACCCACGGCAACCAGCTTCGCGAGTCTGCCAAGTTCACTTCGTGGATTTACCAAATCACCCGCCACAGCATTGTTGACCACTTCCGTGGAAAACGCACGATGATGCCGTTGCCTGCGGAGATTTCCGAAAAAGATGATTATCATTTCTTCAACGAGTGCATGGCCCAATGCTTGAGCAACCTAATCGCCACGCTTCCGGAACCTTACCGCGAGGCGTTGATCCTGACTGAGCAGCGGCAGATGTCGCAGAAGGAATTGGCGTTCGCGTTGGGCATGTCATATTCGGGCGCAAAAACCCGGGTGCAGCGGGCGCGCACCCGGCTGCGCGAAAAAATTTCCGCGTTGTACAAGATCACCACAGACCGCTATGGAAACGTGATTGAATGCGAGGATCGAGGCCCTGCGGTTGCGACTCGCAGGCACGCATAGCCACACTCAACAACGCGGCCCTTTAAAAAAACGGGCTTGCCAGCGCAAGCCCGTCCAGCCGGTTTAGCAACAACCGTTGCCGCCACAGCCGCCATCGTTTTTGCGAAGGGTATTCATGGAACAGAGATTTTGGTAAAAATAGTCGTCCGGCTCCTTGCCTGACCGGTCGGTAGACGGAAGCCGTGGCCAAAAGACGCATCCGATTTTTGGTGGGTGGAGAAATTCCGCCTGAGCCGGTGCCCGGTCGCAGGCTACTCAATCCGTGACTGCCCCCTCTTCACCCGCACGCGTTTGCCCAACACTTCGCTGGTTTCGGGTTGGCGCAAGCTCTCCATGTAATACCATTCGCCCCTGGCGGCCTGTGGGTAGAGTGTCAACAACAGATAGCCGTGGTCGCGCGCATTCAGGTATTTCACGTGGGGATTCGCCTTCCGCATAGCCTCTTCCATCCTCCTCACCGTATCGGTGCTATGGTACTCGTTATCGTTGGCAGACGATACGCTGGTGGTGCCCAACTCCACCGCGAAGGCCCCCTTGGATGTTTGAGGGTTATATGTTTTCTTCACCTCGGTAGCGGCCTCTATGGCCCAGGACGCGTGCGTGTCGCCCGTTATAAAAATGATGTCTTGTATTTTTTGCGTCCGAATCGTTTCGACCAGGCGCGCCTTTTCCTTTGGATAGCCGTCCCACGAGTCGAGGTTGCGCGGCATTTTTGGATACACGGGGCTGAGTTCCACATCGGCAAAGATCACTTGATTGCCCACCACTTTCCATTGAGCCGTTGAGTTTTTCAATCCGTTTTCGAACCACGCCAATTGTTCCTGGCCCAACATGGTTTGCTCTTCGCTCAAAAAAGCCGGGTCGTTCATGCTGTCAGCCGGTTTGGTTCGGCCCTCCAGCCGCTCGTCCAACATGAAAACATCGGCCAGCGAGCCATACGAAAATGCGCGGTAGTGTTTGGCGCTTTCGCGGATGGGGAGCCACTCATAGTAGGCCTTCACGGCTGCCTCTCTGCGTTTAGCAAAATCCCCTTCCTGGCCGGGCTGATGATTTTGCGCCCCGGTGGTGTACACATTATTGGCCACTTCATGGTCATCCCAGATGGCAATCATGGGATGGCGCTGACTGAGCCTTCGCAACCCCTTGTCCAACCGATAGAGCGAATGCCGGGTGCGGTAGTCTTGCAACGTGACGATCTCATGCGTTGGCAGGTTTTTGCGGATGGTGGTGTCTCCGTATTTGCCTTGCCCGTACTCGTAGATGTAATCGCCCAGATGTATCACCGCGTCTACATCCGTCCGATTGGCAATTTTATCATAGGCATTGAAAAAGCCCCACTCCCAATTGCTGCAGCTCACAATGGCCAGTTTCAAACTGTCCTGTGGCCCCGTGGGGGTGGTTTTTGTTTGCCCCACCGGTGAGGTGGCGTTCAACGCCTTGAAGCGGTAGAAATATTTCCGGCCCGGCTTTAGTCCGTCCACGTCCACTTTCACGGTATAGTCGCGGGCCGCGTGGGTACTGGTGGTATCCGTTCGGTATATCGAAGCGAAGGCTTCGTCTTCGGCCACCTCCCACGCCACGTTGATTTTTGGCAACTGCGTGTCGGGCGTTACGCGAGTCCAAAGGATTACCCGGTCTGCCAGCGGGTCACCGGAGGCTACCCCGTGATAAAAGGGTTTGAGCGCGGGGTCAAAATGCTCCGCTACTTCCTCCGTGAGGCGCGGCACCGCTGCTTCCTTTTTTGAACAGGCAACAGCGGTAAGCGCAACCAGCAATGACAGGCGGCCGAGCAGGCCAAGCGTGGGTAGCCCTTTCATACGATACGTGTGTTGGTGGAATGGTTGCGCAAGCTAAAAACTAAATGGCAAACCGCTACCGGGGCTGGATTATGCGAATATTAAGTCGAGCGCGTCCCGCATGACTCTTTGGAAAAGGGGGAGCGGTTAACGCTGGTTTTTAGAGATGCTCTCAATTCGGTACCTTCGGCTCCTGACCGCGCAACCTTTTTCCGCGTTTTTCAGTCTTTACGTCATCCACCCATCATACCCCGCCTCATGACCCGTCTTTCGCTCGCCTTTTTGTTCATCTGCGCTGTGGCCGCTGGCCAAACACGCATCGACCAAGCCAAGCTCTTGTACGAAAGCCAGAAGTACGAAGATGCGAAGAAACTTCTGGCCTCCATTGACGAAAAAAACAAAGACTACGCCACCGCCCAGTACTGGTTGGGGCGCATCGCCTATGCCCAAGAAAAGTATGACGATGCCAGCGATCATTTTGAAGAAGCCACCGAGGCCAACGACAAAGTGGCTGACTACTGGAATTGGCTGGGCAACACCTACGGCACCATTGCCCAGGACGCCAACACGCTAAAGCAAGGTATGCTGGCTCCCAAAATGCGCAGCGCGTGGGAAAAAGCCATTGCTCTGGACCCTCAAAACCTGGATGCGCGCAGTTCCCTGATTCAATACTACTCCCAAGCCCCAGGCTTTATGGGCGGCAGCACCGAAAAAGCGAAAGAGATGGCCAATCAGATCAAGAAAATAAAACCTGCTGAGGGGCACCGACAACTGGGGAACATCTACTACCGTGAAAAGAAGTTTGCCGAAGCAGAAAAGGAATTTCTGGCCATGGTGAAGGCCGATGCCACCTACCAGTCCGGCTTGGCGAGCTTCTACGCCAACCAAAAGCAATATGATAAGGCTTTTGCCCTTTTTCAGGAAACACTGAAAACAAAACCGGACGACATGAGCACCGTGTATCAATACGGCCGCCTCAGCGCGCTCAGCGGCCAGCAGCTGGACCAGGGTGAAGCCCACTTGAAAAGATATTTGGCTTACAGCCCGGCTAAAAATGAACCAACCCACGCGGGGGCACACATGCGGCTGGCGCAGATTTATGAAAAGCGGGGCAATAAATCAGAAGCCAAGAAGTCGTTTGAAACCGCCCTGAAGATGGACAACAACCTGAAGGAGGCGAAGGAGGGATTGGCACGCGTGTCGAAGTGACGGTGACGGGTGGCAAAAAATACAGAAGGCCACGGTTAAAACCGTGGCCTTCTGGCTGTGGGTAGGCGTGCGATTATTGCTTGGGGGCCGGGGCGGGTGTTACTACGCCCAGTTTTTTCAACACCAAGTCGTTGATGTTAAATTTCTCGTCCACAAACAACAGGATGTCAGCCTCGGGGCCGAGGTTTTCGCGGATGATGAACGTGTAGCCGTTCTCTTTGGCTACCGTCTGCACGGCATCGTTAACCTGCTTGTAAAGGGGGGCCAGCAGTGTTTCTGTTTTGCGCTGTACGGAAGCCTGGGCCTCTTGTTGAAACGTTTGAAGATTTTGCGCAAGTGTTTGCAGCTCGCGCTCGTTGGCGCGCTTGGTTACATCCGGTGTGGTGGCCGGCAGGGCCAGGTACGCTTTCTCCTTGTTTTGGTATTCGGTCATCTTGGCGTCCATCTGCGCCTTGAGCTGGCCCTGGTGGTCTTGCAAATCTTTTTCCGCTTTTTTCAAAGCAGGCAATTGTTGCAGCACATAGTCAGCGTCAACATAGCCGATCTTTTGCGCAGGCTGTTGTGCGTGGGCGGCAGTGAACACCGCTACACAAAGGATGGCTGAAATCAGAGTTCTCATTTTCGTTCGGATTGGTTAAAGTGTTTCAGTTTAGTTGTCAGGGTTTAATCTTGTCGTTGGGATCCCCAAGCCCCAACTCTTCGAGTACAAAATCAGTATAATCATGGCGCGGGTCCGTGTACATCATCACCAACTCCCCGGCCTTGTCAAAAATGATGGCCAGCCGGTTGGCTTTGGCCACTTTTTCCACGGCATCAAAAACCTTGTCCTGCAGCGGTTTGATCAGTTCCTGCTTTTTCAAAAAGAACAAGCCGCCAAACCCAAAGACCTTTTTTTGATAGTCCTTCAGCTCTGTTTCCTTTTTGCGTATTTCCCCTATCCGCTCTTGTTTCATCTCTTCTGTCAATAATACTTGCTCCGCCTGGTAGCTGCCGTACAGGGCGTCAACCTTGCGCTGCATCTCTTCTATTTCCTTTTGCCAGGCGGCCGACAGTTGGTCTACCTCGCCCTGCGCCTTGGCATACTGCGGCATTTTGCTCAGAATATACTCTGAGTCGATGTAGCCGAACTTCTGGGCTTGGACAAAATTCGGGCCGAAAAGTAAAACCCCAAAAAAAACCAGCAGCAGACGCATTTTTATCGGATTTGCTGACCAATCGTAAAATGAAACTGTGAGCCTGACGGCTCCGTGCCGGGCACCGCGCCATTGGGCACCGCATCAAATCCATAGGCCCAGTTGAGGCCAATTAACCCAAACGCAGGCATAAAGATGCGGGCTCCCACCCCGGCTGATTTATACATGTCAAACGGGTTGAACTTGCGATAGGAATCCCAGTTGTTTCCGGCTTCCACAAACGTAAATCCGTAGATGGTGGCGGTTTGGCCCGTGGTCACGGGATAACGCAACTCCATCCCCATTTTATTGTACACAATGCCCCCTTCTATGCCATTCGGATTCTGGGTGCCATACAAGTTATACAGGGGCGGTGTGAGCGTGTTGTTGCGATAGCCGCGCAAGCCAATCACTTCCTGGCCCAACACAAATGAGTTGAAGCCGCCCGCCAGGCCATCACCCCCGAGGAAGAAGCGCTCGAACGGGCCATAGCCAATGCTCCTGTCGTAGGCCCCGATAAATCCAAAGTGTGCCTTGGCCTCCAGCACCAAACTACGCCCGTCTGGCTTTTTGCTGCCCAGCAGACGCAAGTAGAACTTCGTATCCAACATCCACTTGTGCATTTCAATCCAATCGTAGCGCTGGTTGATGTCATTGTAGTACGAGCGGTCGCGGAAAGAGGAGTACGGTGGCGTGAGACTCAAACTCAGCGACAGCGTAGAGCCCGAGGTGGGGTACATGGGGTTGTCGATGCTGTTGCGCGACAAGGTGGTATTGAGCATGACGCTGCGGGTGATACCCGAGTTGGGCAGCACGGTGGTATTGCCAAACCAATTGCGGTAATCGTACACGAGGTACGAAAGCGAGTTGGTGAGTGAGAAATAATTATCGGGCCACTCTAACCTTCGGCCAAAGCCGATGGTCACCCCGGTGTTGCGAATGGAGTTGTTATCGTCAAACTCAAAGCGGGTGTTGAGCCTGCGCGAAATGGAATAGTTGAAGCTGACCGAAAGTGAATTGGGTTTGCTGCCCCCTAGCCATGGCTCGGTAAACGACACGGAATAGCTCTGGAAGTTGCGGCCGTTGGCCTGCACACGCAAGGAGAATTTTTGCCCATCACCCACCGGCAGCGGCCTCCATTTTTTGAAGTGAGGCACGTTGCGTACCGAGAAGTTGTTGAAGGAAAGACCGAGCGTGCCCACAAAGCCAAACACACCGCCCCAGCCGCCAGAAAGTTCAATTTGGTCGTTTGATTGTTCTTCCAGTTTCCATTCAATATCCACGGTGCCATTGGCCGGGTTAGGCCGTACATCCGGCTCGATTTTCTGTGCGTTGAAGTAGCCCATCTGGCCAAGCATCTGCTGCGTGCGGATGAGGTCCGAGCGCCTGAACTTTTGCCCGGGGATGGTGCTCAATTCCCTGCGGATCACATGGTCACTGGTGCGTTCGTTGCCGCTGATCAGTACCTGATCGATGGTGGCCTGGTCGCCTTCAAAAATGCGCATCTCCACATCGATGGAGTCGCCCTCCACCGCTACTTCGATCGGGTTTACCCGAAAAAAGAGATAGCCATCGTCCATGTATAAGCCGCTGATGTCCGCTCCTTTAGGGTTGAACGAAGTCTTTTTGGTCAGCAGTTCATTATTGTAAACGTCTCCTTTGTTGATGTCCAAAATCTTGTTGAGTGTAGCCGAGGAATGGATGTAGTTGCCCGTCCAGTAAATGTTGCGGAAGTAGTACTTGCGGCCTTCGTCAACTTTAAGGACAATGTTGATGTTGGCCTTGTTTTGGTTGAGGATCGTATCGGCCACAATTTCGGCATCGCGGTAGCCCTTGGTGTTGTAGTACTCGATCACCTTCAGCTTGTCTTCTTCGTAGTCAGTTTTGATGAACTTGGAGCCGTTGAATACGTTCAGCTTGACATTTTGATTGATGAAGTCTTTGAAAGGCTGCCAACTGGGCGGGGGAACGGAATCGTACCGGAAGGTGGGCCGTTGGTCTTTGAAGAACACCATGCCCAGCAGCGCACGGTGCAGTGACATGCGCGGGCGCTCATGCGTTTTCTTCATCTTCTTTTTCAACTTGGCATCGCTGATGGCGCTGTTCCCGTCAAAGACGATCTCATTGATCTTGACTTTCGATTTCAGATCCACGTCAATGCGCAGGCGCACCTGGCCGCGGTTCACCGTGTCAGACTCCTGCAGGACTTTTACCTGGGTATTCAGAAATCCCTTTTTCACGAAATGGCGCCTCACCGTGAGTTCGGTGTTTCTGACCATGGCATCGTTGACAATCTTGCCGCGGATCAGGTTTAAATCCTCTTTCAACGAAGACTGCCTGCCCTTGCTGATGCCGGCAAAGTAGAAGTCGATCAATCGCGGCCGCTCGGTCAGTTTGATCACCAAATACACATCCAGTCCGTCAATGCGTTCCACCGAAATGGCGGCATCTCCAATGAGGCCGTGTTTCCACAACTTGCGTATGGCCCCGGAAATAGCGTCACCCGGTATTTTGATTTTATCCCCGATCTTCAAGCCGGTTAAGGCCACCATGGCATTCTTGTCCAACACATTCAGCCCGGTCACTTCAATGCCCGCCAGCGTGTATTCGGAGGGGGCGGCATAATTTAATCCGGGGTCACCCGCTGCGGTTGCCTTGCGCCTGAACTGAGCCTGTGCGTCAACCGCACTTGCCAACACCATTAAAATCAACCAGACAAATCTCATTACGTAAAAAATAAATCAAGCCGTGGGGGTTAATACTTTTCCAAACCTGCGCTCGCGTTTCTGATAGGATACGATGGCCTCGTACAAATCTTCCTTGCGGAAGTCGGGCCACAGCGTAGGGGTAATATAAATTTCGGTGTAGGCAATCTGCCAAAGCAAAAAGTTGCTCACGCGCATTTCACCGCTGGTGCGGATGAGCAACTCCGGATCGGGCACCCCGGCTGTTTCCAGGTAGCGCGAAAACAGTTGTTCATTGATTTCCTCGGGGGCTATCTGGCCCTGCTTGACTTCGCGCGCCAGTTGCTTCACGGCTTCGATGATTTCCCAACGGCCGCTGTAGCTCAGCGCCAACAGTACGGTCAGTCCCGTATTGTTCTTGGTGGAATCCATGGCATACGCCAGGTTGTTCTGACACGCGGTGGGCAGGTGACTCACATCGCCAATGGTGCGCAGGCGCACGTTATTTTTGTGCAGCGAGTCGAGCTCGTTTTTGATTGTGTTCACCAGCAATTCCATCAAACCTTCTACTTCCTCTTTGGGGCGGCCCCAGTTTTCGGTACTAAATGCGTACAGGGTTAGGTACTTGATGCCCAACTCACCACACCCCTCCGTCACATGGCGCACGGCCTCCACCGCATTGCGGTGGCCGAAGATGCGCGCTGCGCCCTTGCCTTTGGCCCATCGCCCGTTGCCATCCATGATAACGGCCACGTGCTGAGGCAAATTATGGAGGTCGATGCTTTCCTTTACCGTTTTCACAAGGAAGCAAAAGTAGCCATTTTTTGATTCCCATGTAAGGGGTCGGACGGCCGGTGGATGGATAGTGTGGGATGCCGCAGGCGGGCAAAAAGTTTTACCGATAGGGGTCGGTAGGACAGGGAATCTGATAAAATGTGTAGGTGAGCGTGATGCCCATGAAGTAGTAGTTGTCGTTGTCAAAGGCATTGCCGTACTGGAAGTTTTTGAAGTTCGGATCTTCGTCCGAAATATTATCGAGGTAGTCAAAAAACGTTTTGCGCATCCCAAATTCAAACGACACGTAGTACTTGGGGCTCAGCACATATTTCATGCCTCCACCAAAGGGGATGGACACCTGCACGTTGCTGTACTCGGCATTTTTGTTTTCCACGCCCGAAATGCCAAACAAGGCTATGCCGGCAAAAACATAAGGCGTAAATCGCAGGCGCTTGTTGTTTCTGCGCCAATCCAAAAAGTGGTACTCGTAGCCATAGGATCCTTCCAGCAAAAACACGTCAAACGAAGCATCGCGCACACGCCCAAAGACATCTATGGGCTTGATGCGGTCGCTGGCCCCCAATTTTCCGCCCGTGAGCGACACGCGTGAACTGATGACTTTGCTGATGTTGGACTTGTAAAAAACGGTAACGGCCGGCTTGGAGCTGCCCAGGTGGTAGTTTCTCAACATATCGCCTGTGTAGTTGAACACCCCGATGCCCGCCCCCACTTCGGACCGCTGTGTGATGATTTGCGCCTGCGCCACCAAAACACTAAGGGTAAACAGTGCGGCACTCAGAAACGGACGTATACCCCTCATCTACGGTGGTTAATTATCTGAACTTGGGCCGGTGGTAGGTGGCCTTCAGGATGTAGGACAGCCGGATGCTGGTGACCATGTAAATGTCATTGTCGTTGCGGCTACCGCGATTGTTAGTCGGAAACTCATGGCCATACCCGGGCACTACCAGCACCCCCGGTACGTTGGTGGCCACCGTGGCGGCCGGCCGGTCGGCCGCGGGCAGTTCATTGGTGCGATACGACATGGCTTGCGCCAAGGGGCTGTTCAATTTGTCCAAATCCACGTAGTTTCTGGATACGTCATCCAGGTAGTCGGTAAACGTGTAGCGGAAACCGATCTCAGCGGCAAGATCTAACTCAGGCATGAGTTTAAAACGAACGCCCACGCCAAATGGTATGGCTATCTGCGCGGTGCTGTATTTTTTAATTCCGTGGTTGGCATCGGTGGGGTCCAGGCCGCCATTTTGGCCTTCCGTTCCCAGCGGCCGTAGCTTCACCCATTCTCCTGCCTCGGGCAGCGGATTGCCTTGCAAGTCGGTTTGAGGGGCTTGGGCCTGCGGGTTGTGGAAAAAGCCGGCAATACCAATAAAGCCGTAGGGCGTCCACTTGGGGCGCACCATGTAGGTGGAGGTATTGTTGAACAAGTCAAACTGGGCAATGACCGAAAACTCTTTGATCTGGTTTCGGAAGGAGAGGTTGCGCGTGTAGCGGAAGGTGCCGTTGGCTTCGTCATTTTTGTCGGCCGAGGCATCGGAACCCCGCAGTGTGCCAAACATAAAATTGCCCATGAGCACATAGCGCGGGCCAAACCGGTGGGCGTACGAGAGGCCAAACCCCGGCCGGGTGAAGGAAATATCTGTGCTGAGGCGATTGGGCCGAGGGGCCAAATCACCATAGTAGTTCAATGCATTCACCGAAAAACCCACGGCATTGTACTTGTAGCGGAAAGACGTTTTGCCGCCCCGGTAGCTGCTGATCCTGCGGTTGTTGCTTTTGATCGATCTGCGGTTGAACTGCGCGAGGGTCTCCTCCACAGAAACCAAAAGTATCCCCAGGGTAATCAAGACCACATAAACTCTCTTCATCGCTGCTTAGGTTTGGCGAATCACAAAACTATAAAATAACTGCGAAAATCACAGGAAAACCCAGTCGGGGCCGGTCATAAATATCCCCTTGCCAAAAAAGGTAACGACCGTTAGTTTCGGTAATCGGCCCCCCAGTTCAATTTCTGGCGCAAGGTTTTGAAGTAATGCTGCCCGGGCAGTTGCACCAGGTGTGCCTTAAAGCGCTCTCGGGCGATTTTCAGTTTCACGCTTTCGTCTACGGTTTCGAAGCGCGAATCGAGCGAAATGAGGTATTTCTTGGCGCGCCCTTCAATCTGGAACGTAATCTCCGAGTTGTCGGAGATGATGATGGGCCGGGTGCCCAGGTTGTGAGGGCTTACCGGAGTGATGATAAAACTCTCGGACCGCGGATAGACCAACGGGCCGCCACAACTCAGCGAGTAACCGGTAGAGCCCGTAGGCGTGGAAACAATGACCCCGTCTGACCAATACGAGTTGAGCAATTCGCCATCCACGTACACGTGCACGGTAATCATGGAGGAGGTGTCCTTCTTCATGATGGTGAAATCGTTCAGCCCGAAGTTGAGCTTGCCAAAGAGCTTGGCCGAAGACACCAGGCGCAGCATCGTGCGCGAATCCACCGTGTAGTTTCCTTTGAAGAGGGCATCCAGGTTTTTGCCGGTCTCCTCGCGGCTGCTGGTGGCCAAAAAACCGAGCCGCCCGGTGTTTATTCCCAAAATGGGTACCTCGGCTTTGCCTACGTAAGTGACCGATTCGAGCAGCGTGCCATCGCCCCCGAGCGAAAGGAAAAAATCCAGCCGTTGCAGGCCATCGCCCATCTCAATGGTGCGCAGCTTAAACCGTGTGCGCGCCTCGGCCGAGAGCTGGCCGGTGAGCTTGGCCGTGGCCCACACCTCGGCCTTGTAGGCCTGCAATTGCTCCAGAATGCGCTCAATAAATTGGGTAGACTTGTTTTGAAAGTCCTTACCGTGCAGGCCAACCTTCATGGATATGGGTTACGTACGTGAAAAATGTCAGATGTCGAGGTAGCGCATGAGCATGTCATACCGTTGCTTTTCCCCGGTGTCTTCGCGCGTCTCCTGGTAGCGGCCAATCACGCGATACCCAAACCGCTCCAGCGTGGCCACAATGCGGTTCAGGTCCAGTTGGTTGATCTTGAGCGTCACCTTGATTTTTCCTTTGTCCAGCGGGTCTTCCACCATGGTGCTGCTGATCACCTTGGCATTGTTTTCTTCTACGTAGCGGCAAATCTCCGCCAGGGAATAATCGATCAAATCCATGGACAGCACCAAAATCCCGCCTTGCATTTGTACCGAGGCGGTCTGGGCGAAGGTGGTCATGATGTCCTGCACGGTGATGACGCCTGCGTAGCGGTTGTCCTCGTCCAGCACGGCCACGATCTGCAATTTGTTTTCGCCCGCCACGCGCAAAATGTCATAAAAGTGGGCGTCCAACGGCACCGTGCAGTGCTCGCCCGTCAAGTCAAAATCAGCCAAGCGTTTGTCAATGTCGTTGTACTCCAAGATGATTTCTTCGGAGATGAAGCCCAGCAACTGCCCCTCCGCCACCACGGGCAGGTGATTGCACCGGAACTCCTCCATCCACACAATGGCCTTGGCCGCATCATCGGTGGCCTTCAAGGGGGGTATCATGTGGTTGATCAGCTCTTCGGCTATCACGCGGCTCGGGATTTGAGTAAAAAATCGTCTACCAATTCGTTGAACTTCTCGGGGTGCTCCATCATGGGCGCATGACAGCAACGGTCGATAAAGCGGAGCGAGGAATGCGGTATCAGCCGGTTGAACTCATGGGCTACCATGGGCGGGGTAATGGTGTCATTGAGGCCCCACACCAGCAACGTGGGCACTTGTATGTTGGGCAAATCGTTGGCCAGGTTGTTGCGTTGGGCCGATTTGGCAATGGCCACGATGCGCATGCACTTGGGGATGCTCTTGGTGGTTTCAAACACTTCGTCCACCAGTTGCTTGGAGGCCACCTTGGGGTCGTAAAACGTGTAGGCCACGCGTTCTTTGATGTAGTCATAGCTGCCCCTGCGCGGGTAGGAGCCGCCCATGGCATTTTCAAACAACCCCGAGCTGCCCGTGAGTACCAGTTTGGCCACTTTCGTGGGATTGTCGAGCGTGTACAACAAGCCTACGTGGCCACCCAGCGAGTTGCCCATGATGATCATGTTGTCCAGCTTCTTGAAGGCCACAAACTCCTCCACAAACGAGCGCAGCCCTTCCAGGCCGGCATCTTTAATGGGCATTTCGTAAATGGGCAACATTGGGATAACCACGCGGTACTGTTGCGAAAACCGATTGACCACGCCCTCCCAGTTGCTGAGCGCGCCAAAGAGGCCGTGCAACAGCATCAGCACCTGGCCTTGGCCCTCGTCTACAAACTTGAAAACACCCTCTTCGCGCACAACCAGCGACATAGTAACAGCTTATTTTGGCGGATAAGTACGTAAAAAAAATTGAAAGGATCATTACCTTCCCCTGCAAGGCCGGGTTATCGGTACATGAGCGCGTGCAAACCGGAGCCGTCAACGCGCCCCGTTTGGGTTGGCCCGCTCAAACGCATCTTTGACATACGGCACCACGGTGCCAATGGCATCGGCCGTTTGATCGGCAAAATTCACGGCTATGGGATAAAGGTGCGAACCGGCCGTCCACGAAGAGGGCGGTTGTAGCTGAACGGAAGCCGCCAGCCACAACAACACACTGGCGCAAAACAGATACTTGATGCCGCCCAACACAGCCCCGGCTACGGCATCTACCCGGCCAAGGAAGGTTTGGTCAACCAGGGTTGAAATCGTCTTGCCAAGCATGATCACCGCTACCACCACCATCACAAAAACAGAGAAGAATGCGAGGTAGGGTAGCACGGCCTGGTCGGCATTGAACTCGCGCTGCAAGTACTCCATGGCCGCTCCCATTAGGCGAAAGCCCAGCAGCACGCCCAGCAAGAGCGCCAGCAGGTAAAACAACTCCATTAAAAACCCTTTGCGGTAGCCGAAGAAAATGCCCACGGCCATGATCAGGGCCAAGGCAATGTCTATCTTGCTCAAGAAGCCAATAGTTTTTTAACCCCGTCAGAAATCAACTTTCCGTCCGCTTTGCCGGCCAGCGATTTGGTGGCTACGCCCATCACTTTGCCCATGTCTTGCGGGCCTGTAGCCCCCACCTGCGCGATGATATTTTTGAGCGCTGCCTGCAATTCCTCTTCGCTCAACGGCTTGGGCAAGTAGCGGCTGATGATTTCCAGTTGAAACAACTCGCGTTGCGCCAAGTCGGTGCGGTTTTCCTTTTGGAAGATGTCGGCCGATTCCTTGCGCTGCTTGGCGGCCTTCATCAAAATTTTGTTTTCGGCATCGGCAGAAACCTCCCCGGAGGCTCCTTTGTCTGTTTCGGCCAGCAAAATCATCGACTTGATGCTGCGCAATGCTTCCAGTTCTTCCTTGTTTTTGGCCAACATCGCCTTTTTGATGTCGGCATCGATGGTTGCTTTTAAACTCATGCGGTTGTTTCTCTAAATTCGCGTCAAAATTAGCGGGTTTCGGGGCAGTAAAAAAGCAAGAGCCATGGTGCGGTTATCGGTAAACGTCAACAAGATTGCCACGCTGCGCAACGCGCGGGGTGGCAACAACCCCAACGTAGTACAGGTGGCGCAAGACTGCGAGCGCTTTGGCGCGCAGGGCATCACCGTGCACCCGCGGCCGGACGAACGCCACATCCGCTATGCCGATGCGCTGGCGCTCAAAAAGGTGGTTGCCACCGAGTTCAACATCGAGGGTTATCCGGACGAGCGGTACCTGCGGTTGGTGAACGAAACCAGGCCCGATCAGGCCACGCTGGTGCCCGATGGCCCCCACGTGCTCACCTCTGATGCCGGCTGGGATACCGTCAAACACCACCCGTTTTTGTCGGAAGTCATTGCCGAGCTAAAAAAATCGGCCGGGCGCGTGTCGGTATTTGTGGACGCAGACCCCCGCATGGTGGAAGGTGCCAAAAAGGCAGGGGCAGATCGCATCGAATTGTACACCGAGCCGTACGCCTCTGCTTTTCATACCGACCGAGAAAAAGCCATTGCGCCCTATGTCAAAGCCGCGGCAGAGGCACACGCCATCGGCTTAGGCATCAATGCCGGTCACGATTTGGACCTCCACAACCTGAAGTTTCTGGCACAACGTATCCCGCAGTTGGATGAGGTCTCCATCGGGCACGCGTTGATCTGCGATGCGCTGTATTATGGCCTCGAAAACACCATACAGCTATACCTGCGCCAGCTGAAGGGGTAGCTTCGGGGGCAACGGCAGTCGTTTTCTACAATTCAGCCGGGTTTTGCCACAGTTGGGGCACTTGCTTTTCCGGACTCCTGCCGCTGGCGGCATTTTTGGCTCATCAAAAATGACCACGCCATGCGTTTGTATCGAAAAGCCCTCATTGCCTTGGGGATTTTGGTAGCCCTCGTGATCGCCACCCTGATGTAGGGGTGGGTGTCTGCCCCGCGACAAACTTTGCCGAGGCAAGTTTCGTTTTTTGCGGTGTGTTGGGCCTCAACTCACCCCTATTCAGCAGACCCCTGATCAAAATCATCCTCATGAAAACGCTTTTTGCTTTTGTGTTCGTGGCCTTTTCCGCCACTGCGGTTGCGCAAACCACCAGTGATGTGTATGCTACTTCCGAAGGGGCCATCAAGGGATACGACCCGGTGGCCTACTTTTTTGCCAAGCGGCCGGTGAAGGGAAAAACGGAATTTTCGTCTTCGTGGAATGGCCAAACGTGGTATTTCTCGTCTACTGAAAACAAGAAACTGTTCGATGCCCAGCCCGAAAAATATGCTCCGCAATATGGCGGCTATTGTGCGTATGGCCTTTCGCGCGGATACAAGGCCAAGATTGAACCCGAGGCGTGGTCAGTAGTAAACGGCAAACTCTACCTGAACTATAACCTGGACGTGCGGGAAGACTGGATGGAAAAGCAGGCCGAGTACATTCAGAAAGCCGATAAAAACTGGCCCACGGTGAAGGGCAGTAAGTTCAAGGAGTAAGCACACCGCGACTTCCGGGGTGGATCTGATCACCACCGGGGTTTGTTCGGCTCTTATGCCAAGGGCCATCCGCATCCACACAGCGATATTGACGTGGCCATTTGGGACGCCCGTTTTCGTGGTTGCGGAACGGAAGACATCACGCCTACTGCTTCGTTGGTTTCGCGCTACCCCGGGCTTGAGCTACATACGTTTGGCGTGGACGACACGCCCGAAAAAAACCCATTTGCCGCGGAGGTGATGCGTCATGGTATTTTGATTGATGTAGGCTGATTGGCCGGAAACGCAAGCGTCACAACTGCCCAATCAACGCTACGTAGAGTCGTGTCAGTTTTTTCTCGGTCTTGCCGGCAATGGCGATAATCTCGTTGATGTTGGCCGGCTTGAGGTTGTCGGGGTCGCAATCGTCTGTGAGCACGCTGATGGCGCAGCACGGCAGGCCCATGTGGTTGGCCACGATTACTTCGGGCACGGTGCTCATCCCTACGGCATCGGCCCCGATGCGGTGCAGGAAGCGGTACTCGGCACGCGTTTCTAAGTTGGGGCCCATCACGCCCACGTACACCCCTTTTCGCAATACCACCTTTTGCTTTTTGGCAATGGCGATCAGCTTTTTGTTCAGTGCTTGCGCGTACGGCTGGCTCATGTCGGGGAAACGCGGCCCGAGCTTTTCGTAATTGGGGCCGCGCAGCGGGTTATCCGGCAACAAATTGATGTGATCGTCAATCAACATCATATCGCCCTTTTTCCATTTCAAATTCATGTTGCCCGCAGCATTGGAAATCAGCAACTGCTGCACGCCCAAAACCTTCATCACCCGCACGGGCAGTGTGATCTGTTGCAGGTTGTAGCCTTCGTAATAATGAAAGCGGCCTTGCATGGCCATCACTTTCTTCCCGGCCACATCGCCATAAATCAGTCTTCCCTTGTGAAACTCCACCGTGGAGACCGGAAAGTGCGGGATTGAATTGTAGTTGATCTCGATGGCGTTTTCAATCTCCTGTACGAAAAGATTGCCCAGGCCGGTGCCCAGGATTACGCCTACCTCGGGCGCCACCAGGCCGTGACGCTTCAGGTAGTCAGACGCTTCTTTGATTTCGTTTAACATACGGGGTAAGAGTGCCGTCTGCCCAACCGGCAAACTTGCGCTGACAAACTTAACGTTCGCGCAGTCATTTACAAAACTAAGCGGTAGCTCCTTGGCAACTGCTGCCCGCACCGGCTGTGCAGGCAAAGCAATGGTTGTTGATGGCAATGTCGCGCTGCTCCAGTTTGGCTACATCAAATGCACGGATGTGCTGGCCTGCGTGCTCATCCGTCTTCAGGCCCAACATTTGATTAAAATCGCAGTCGTACAGGTTGCCTTGCCAATCGATAGAAACGGTATTGCGGCACATGACGCCTGCTACCGCAGCCGGATTAAAGGCATTCACCAGTTTTTCCATGTATTCTACATAGTTGCCTGATTCGATCAGGAAATCCAGAAACCGGCTGATGGGAATATTGGTGATCGTAAAGAGACTGTTGAAGCATACACCAAACTGGTCGCTCAACTCTTTTTTGAAATCGCGTTCCAGTTGCGCTTGGTCGCCCGGCAAGAAAGCCCCGGTGGGGTTGTACACCAAATCCAAAAACAAGCCTGTGCCCTCCTGGCCATAGCCCGCTGCGTTTAACTGTTGCAGGGCTTCGATGGAGTCTTTGAATACCCCTTCGCCCCGCTGGCGGTCGGTTTTGCCTGCGTTGTAAAACGGCAGGGACGAAACCACCCGGACGTTATTTTCGCGAAAAAACTCGGGCAGGTCGTAATACTTCGGGTTGGCGCGGATGATGGTCAGGTTGCAGCGCACGATGATTTCCTGTACGCCTCGCTTGCGCGCCTCGCTCACCAGGTAGCGAAAGTGGGGGTTCATCTCGGGGGCGCCCCCGGTCAAATCAAGCGTCTTGATTTTTGTTTTTTCCAATACCGCCAGGCATTGGTCCATGGTCTCCCGGGTCATGATCTCTTTCCGGTCGGGGCCGGCATCTACATGGCAGTGCTTGCACACCTGATTGCACATGTAGCCCACGTTCACCTGAAAGATTTCGATTTTCGCAGGCTTGAGCGGCCGAAACCCCAGCGCGGCAATTTTTTCTTGAAACGATGTCAGCTTCCCGCTTTTGAAAATTCCGTTCGACAGGAAATCGACTTGGCGCTCTTGCTGTGCAAGCTGGTGCTGGCGGGCGTGGAGGCTCTTGATCATTTTTCGTTCATTCAAATGTGATAGTCAAGATGGGAAAAACGCTGTTTCGCAGACGGAGTGTTCAGGTGCGAATGATGAATGATCGTTACATGGATAGCTTTTTGGCTTTGTTCATCATCATGACGCCATGCACCAACGAGGAACCTCCGCGGATGGCAGCGGCCACATGAATAGCCTCCATCATCGCCTTTTCGGTGGCTCCTTTTTCGAGCGAATCTTGCGTGTAGGCATCAATGCAGTACGGACACTGCACCGTGTGGGCCACAGCCAAAGCAATGAGCGATTTCTCGCGGGCCGTCAGGTCGCCTTCCTTGAAAACATCGCCATAGTAGGCAAAGAATTTGTCGGCCAGGTTTTTTTCCCACTCGCCAATAGTACCAAATTTTTTGAGGTCTTCGGGATTGTAATACGTGTGTTCCATGGTTCGTTTCTTTGTTTGATCCAAAAATAAACTAGTGACCGGCCGGGCGTTATCTGCCAGCCGACAGATGTACGAAGTAGCCAAACAAGCGGATTGCTAAAAGTTGGGCGACAGCAGGTATTTAGAGTAAAATTCATCGATTGCGCGCACGGCATCCTCGGGCGTATCGACCACGCAAAACAGATCCAGGTCTTCCGGACTGATCATTTTCTCGTCTACCAATACCTCTTTGATCCAGTCTACCATACCGGCCCAGAATTTTTTGCCCACCAACACGATGGGAAAGCGGCCGATTTTCTTGGTTTGAATGAGGGTGAGCGCCTCGGTCAACTCATCGAGCGTACCAAAGCCCCCGGGCATCACAATAAATCCCTGCGAATATTTCACAAACATCACCTTCCGGACAAAAAAGTAGTCGAACGTGATAAGCTTGTCGGGATCAATGTAGATGTTGCCCTTCTGTTCAAACGGTAAAAAGATGTTTAAGCCCACCGATTTTCCTCCGGCCGCATGGGCGCCCTTGTTGCCCGCTTCCATGATACCCGGGCCACCGCCCGTGATCACGCCATAGCCGTGCTGCACCAATTTGCGGGCAATGTGCTCGGCTGTTTTGTAGTAGGCATGCTCGGGTTTGGTACGGGCCGATCCAAAAATGGTGACGCACGGACCGATCTTGGCGAGTTTCTCAAAACCTTCCACAAACTCGCTCATCACCTTAAAGATGACCCACGAATCGGAGCTCTTGATCTCGGCCCAGTCTTTGTCTTTAAAGGCTTTGCGAATGCGGTGTTCGTCTTCCAGCGCCTGCTGGTAGGCTTCGGGGTCGGGCGGGGTCTTGCTCTTTTTTGTTGAAGGGGGGGTTCGTTTCATTCCAGTAAGTGTTTACCAAGGGCAAAAGATAGGAAATAGTTGGTGTATCCGCAGTGGCCCCACCGGATCACCGCGATGCGGCATACAAGTGGCGAAGAGCGGACTCCAGTTGCCGGTGCTCGAACCGAAAGCCCGCGTACTGGATCTTTTCGGATGACACGCGGTTGCCGCCCAAAATGATGTTGGCCATTTCGCCCACCCCCCACCGTAGCACCCAGGCGGGCACCGGAGGCAGCCATAGTGGTTTGCGCAGTACCTGCGCCAGCGTTTGGGTAAACTCGCGGTTGCGCACAGGTTGTGTGCCCACGGCATTGAATACTCCGTGCACGGAATCATGCGTGGCCGCATGGGCAAACATCTGACACAAATCATCAATGTGTATCCAGCTCAAGTACTGGTGGCCGCTACCCAGCGGAGCCCCCAGCCCCATTTTTATGGGCTTCGCCATCTGCGCGAGGGCTCCGCCCTCTGTGCTCAACACAATGCCGATGCGCAACTTCGCCACGCGGATGCCCAGCGAGGCAATCGGCTCCACCGACTGCTCCCATCGCTGCGTGACATCGGCCAAAAAATCTGTACCGGGCTTTCCTTCTTCGGTCAGCCATGCATCTCCGGTGTCAAAACCATAGTACCCCACTGCACTGGCCGACACTACTGCCGTAACACGGTGCGGCCGCGTGCGGAGCGAATCATACAATAGCTGACTGGACTGCGTACGGCTATCTAAAATTTCCTGCTTGCGTGCGGCCGTCCAGCGCTTATCTGCCACTCCGGCACCGGCCAGGTGAATGATGAGGTCTGTATTTTCAAAAGCCGCAGGGTCGGCATGGCGTTTGGCAATGTCCCACACAAAGGAAGGGACATCGCCCGCCCGGGCGGTGCGGCCCAGGTGAGATACGCGGTGGCCTTCAGCCCGCAATACCTGCGTAAGCCGTGTGCCCACCAACCCCGATGCCCCGGTAATAAGTATGTTTTTGGCCATTCTTCGTTAGCTTTGAATTTTAAATGTAACACCGCTATGCGCGCTAAGTTTTTGTTTTTCGGTGCCTTTTTGGGCGGGTGTGGTTGGCTGTCGGCACAATCCATCGAACCGAAACGTTTGGCCCTCGCCATCAAGGGTGAGAAGGTAGAGGGCTACAGTGTGCGCATGGAGGCAAAGAAGGGCGATGTGGAGGCCGCGTGGCAACGGTTTTTGCGCGAGTTTGGCAAATATCGCAGCAACAGCGACTATTTTTTTGTGACGGAGCCCGTAGTGGATGCCACGCCTTACGCCAACGGGGTAATCTATGGCAAAGTGGAGGGCCCCGACAGCCAACCGGTGGTTTGGCTGGGTATCAAAGACAGCGAGTGGGACGACAAGAACATAGCCACGGTGCGGGCCGAATTAGAGAAGCTGCCTTACCGGTTTGCGGTAACGTATTACCGAAACCAAGTACAGCAGCAGATTGACGACACACAGCGCGCGGTGGAAGCCACCGATAAACAACAGCAACGGCTGGTCAACCAACATAAGGACTTGGTAACGAAGCTGGCGAGCAATGAAGCCGAGAAAGTAAGACTGCAGAAAGCGTTTGAGGCCAACGCGTTAGAGAACGCAGTGCTCAAGCAAAAACTGGTGGACAACAAGAAAGCCCAGGATTCGGTGCAGTTAGCCGGCAGTCAAATTAAAAAAGTGCTGGACGCCCAAAAGGAGAAACAACGGAAGATTAATTAGCGACTAGACTGTCGGCCTGTTCACGGGCTTCCTCCAGAAATTTCCAAGACGAGTTTTTCGTGTAGTCCCACCTGTTTGTTTTCGTATTGTAGTAGAAGTCTTGGTTAGGGGTGTGCACGTACTTGCGGTTGCCGAGATATCTCTGGATATGCCCTTTGCGTACCATCTCCGAAAACAGTTCCAGCCGCCTTTTATCCATTTCAACGCGGGTGAGCCGAGGCGTGTGGTACAACAGATTCAAAAACGTAATGTTGCCAGACGCGTCCGATTTGAAGTAGCCACCGAGCCCGCGATAGTGTTCGTACAGACTGGTGAGATCTTTATGCTCAAAGAAGAAGAAGGAAGCGCTATCATTGCGATGGTACAACGATATCTCGCCCTGGGTAAGTTCGATAAAGTGATCATAAAACGGCCAGTTCTCCGCCTTGAATCGCTCGTCATACGCAAATTCATCTGGCTTTTTAATAACGTAGGGCGCCACGTGCTTTAGTAACCGAGCGTAGGCCGAGGAATCCAGTTGTTCCTTTGCCGAATAGTTGGCGCAGGAAGTGACCACCGCGCACAGTATCAAAATTCGGAGTAACTTCATTGATACAAAGAAACAAAAAAAGAAAGCCCAAATTGAATTTGGGCTTTCCGGAACGATGGAAATAGTAGATTAATCCTCTTCCAATTCGTAGTCGGCATTGATGGGATCAAAGTTGACCCACGCAGCCGAGAAATTCCATCCCGCGGGCGCAGAAGAACCAAAGGCACCGTAGTGCGGCACGTTATCAAAGAATGAATCTGTGGCGTTAAGGTTGACGGCCCCGGTCAGGTAGGGGCTTGTGGCCGACTGCAAAACGGGGGGAGAAGCAAAATTGTAAATGGATCCCGAACTAAAGGCGCCAAAAATATTGGTTACGGTTGCTTCGAGCGTATTTGCCGTTGCAAAGTCAGCCGGTACCGTGGCACCTGATCCTGCCGTTGGCGTTTGCGCAGTGTTGGCTGCAAAAACGTTATTCGTAACAACAGCATTGGATGCGGCAAAGTTGACAGACGTAGGGAAGCCGGTGATGATGGAGTTACGAACTTCTATTTCCGATGAGGTGTTGATTTCCAATGCAGCGCGATAGAAAGCGTTAACCTGAGCGGTCGCGCGGAAAAGAATGGGACCCCAAACTGTCACGTGCGAGAACTTCGGCTTCGAGTGTCTTGCAATGCCACCCACGGTAGGTGCTACGGCATTGCTGTTGCTGGACGACTCCCACGCGCGCGCGCCCGAAAAGTCAGCGATGAGTGGATCGCGAAGAACGGCACCGTACTGAATCTTGCCATTGTAACCGCGGTCGGTATCAAAATCATCATCAATCGTGGAGAACGCGATCAAATACTTGTGGTTCACCGAACCGCCAAACCATTCGTATGCGTCATCATTTCCATATGAAACCATGATATGATCAATTGTGGTTCCGGAGCCAACGGAGCCCATGGTTAAGCTGTTCAATTCGTTGTCTTGTGACAACGCTATACCGGCAAATTCGATGCGCACATATTGTAAAAACCCGGAGTTATCGTTATCGGCCGCATTGCCTGCGCCCGGGCCATATACTCCATTTTCAGAGCCGGCCGCGGCTGTGATCCCCTCGATGGTCGAAGTTGCTCCGTTGCTGTTGTAGGCTCTTCCTAATATGACCAGGCCTCCCCAATCGCCCCGGTTGCGAAACCCGGCAGGTGCCTGTGATGTGAAAATGATGGGCTCTGCTGCAGTGCCGCGGGCGTCAATGCTGGCGCCTCGGTTGATGATCAACGTACCATCTGAATCTTTTTCGCCAAAAAGGATGGTGCCTGCCGGAATCGTGAGTGTGGCTCCGGCCTGTACATATACTTTACCGCGGATCAAATAGCGTTTTTCCGCGTCTAACGTCTGACTAGTGGTGATGTTTCCTTCCAGGACAACCAACTCGTCAGTGGGTTCAACCGGTGTTTCATCGTCATCCTCATCGCAGGATGAAAGCGCAAAAACGCCCAATGCCACGACCATGACGGCCAGCATTCTCAAAAGAAATTCCTTTTTCATTAGTAGTTATTTTGATTTGAGCGCAAGGTACCTGCGCCAGATAACGCGGCAGTTAAACCAGTGTTAGTAAATTGTTACCTACCACCCGCGGAGACCGCTTATAATTTGACCGCCACCGTCAGCGATACGTATTGGCCATTTCTCGTCTGGCGAACTATTTTGTTCGTTTCCGCGTCACCCAAATTGGTGTCAAGGTTGGCATCTTCACGGAACAATATTCTCGCGTTCAGGAGATCGCTGATGCCCAGGCGAAGCTGTGTGCGCGGTGAAAGTTGTTTTGAAACGGTGATATCCAACAGATTGCGGGGCATTTCCCACCAAGTAGGTGCCCCCGGTACGCCCACCAGCGCAATCCGCTTTCCAAATACGTTGTACTGCACATTTGCCTGCCAACCGGACTTGTCATGCTGATAGTAGAGGCCTGCGTTGACGATGTAGGGTGATTGACCCTGCATGGGTCGGTTGGCCCTCTCCACCAATTGCCCGTCATTTCGCAAGTTGATTTCGCTGAAGATATAGGCTGCGTTCAAGACCAGAGATGTATTGTTGAGAAAACCACTGGCCGATGTGTACGCAAGTGCTTTTCGTATCTCAACTTCGGCTCCGTAGTTCGTGGCGCGGTCTGCGTTGTTAAAAAGGAATACTGCATTGTCCGCACCGGGGTCAATGGTGGTTTCAATAGGGTTGATAAACCGCTTGTAAAAGGTGCCAATGGAGATAAACTCCGTTGGCGAGGGGTAATATTCCCAGCGGAGGTCGAGATTGTGGATGTCGGCAACTTTCAGGTTTCCATTGCCCAGAATATCGGCTTGGTTGTCAAAGTCGTAAAATGAGAAAGGGGCAATCTCGCGGAATTCGGGGCGATTCACCGTTTTGCTGTAGGCCAGGCGTATCAATGACGTAGTGGTCAAATCGTAGGACATGTTGAGGAAAGGCAGGAAACTGGTGATGGGGTTATCCACTTCCGACTGGCCCACGCCTCGCGCGGTTTGCAATTTTTGGTGATTAAACTCCGTGCGAAGGCCGGGCAGGATGCGCAAACGCTCGGTAACGGGTACAACAAAACTCACATAGCCGGCCGCCAAGAGATTACTGGCCGTATAGGAATCGGTCACATTCGAGTTTTCGCCAATGGTGTGTCCGGTGTTGAAATCCACATTCCCCACAGAAAAGATCTGATCAAACGGCAATGCTGCAATGGTCTCGTCAAATTGATCTCTGCGAACATGCCCAATTTGCCTGGCTTGAAAATCGCGGCTCTTGTACTCCAGCCAATATCCGGCCTTCATTTCAAGCTTGTTGATTTTCCGCTCATAGTCCAATCGGGTTGTCACGTTATATTCATCCAAAAACTGATAGAACCGGGCCGCGTTTGAGGCCTCCACGGACGAGGGTACAGCCACACGGTATGGCACGTCCTCGTTTGAATTCAGCGGGCGAGCGGTAACCAACCGCTTCCAGTCCGGCTCATTGCGAACAGCCTGCGTGAACCCAACCAGCCAGTTTAACTTAGAAGTTTCATTATTGAATGAATGCTTACCCTCTACCTGCCCGGAGTACACGCCCCGTTCGATGTATCGCAAGGAATAGTTCCGGTAGTTCTGTTCCCTCAAAAAGTTGTCACCGGTGCGCACGGTGGTTTGCGTGGTGCCCATGCGGTTGTACAAATTCCGAAACTCAATACGGCTGGTGGGGCTGTAGCGGAAAATCCAATTGCTCAGCACACCCAGGCGCACGTTGTTGGTAAATTGATCGTCTTGATAGTTGAAAAGCGTACGGCTCCGTCCTAGTGAATCGTAGTTGAAAAACCGGTTGAATTCGATTTCGTTGTATTGGTTCGTATTGCTGTAGTTGATGGAGTTGATGGTGCTGATGGATACCTTTCCTGTTTTCTTAACGATCCGTCCAAAATCAAAACTCATACGCATGTCGGGCAGGGCATTGATGTTTTCAAGGCCCCAGGTATTCTTAAACCGCCTGCTTTCCGCCTCGATCCGATTCACGTCAAATCCCAAATTGCGATAATCAGAAGGAGCTCCGCTGGGTATTGCCCGAAAGCCGCCATCGAAGCCGATAAACTCAGTGGCCGATCGCTGCTGTGATTGTTGGGTGGTAAAGGTGGTGCCCGCGCGGTAAGCCGTACTCAGCGAGAAATTGGTGAAGTTGCTTTCGAACGAGCTTTTGGTGGTTACCTGTACCACTGCGCCCGCAAAATCACCAGGCAACTCTGCCGCGCCCGACTTGTAAATAAGCATTCGGTCCAACGCACCACTCGGTACCATGTCGAACGAAAAAGCCCGGCTGTCGGCCTCCGTACTGGGTGCCAACACGCCATTCAAAATCACATTGCTGTAGCGAGGAGCGAGCCCCCGTACCACCACAAAGCGATTGTCTTGAATGGTGACTCCGGGCACCCTGCGCACCACCTGTGCTGCATCTCGGTCTTGCGAGCGGGTTATTTGTTCGGACGAAATACCGCTGACCACCAGTTTGCTCTCGCGAATGGCACTTAGCAACGACACGTCTGTATTGATCTCTCGCGTGGCCTCCACCACTACCGCCTGCAACTCCGCTACGTCTTCGGCCAGGCTGATGCCCAGCGTTGTTTTCATGCCGCTCTGCACCACCACATCGGTGATCGTTTGGGTCTTATAGGTGACAAAGGAAACGACAATGACGTACGTACCGGGCTTCACGTTGGGTATCGTGAAGTTTCCATCCAAGTCGGAGGCCGCGCCTACCGAAGTGCCCTGGATGACTACGTTGGCCCCTATGATCGGCTCCTGGTTTTGCAAATCCACCACCTTGCCGGCAATGGTGCCATTTTGAGCGTAAACCACAAACGACAAGAATGAAAGGAACGCAAGGAGAACGTAAAAACGAACGTGCATAGGGTAGGCTTATTTGCCCGCAAAGGTGCCGCGGGCATATTACCCAATGGGGTCGGCAGTATTACGAAATTGTTAAGGCAAGGGTCGCCAAAAGCCGTCACAAGCCACCAAAAAGCCGATTTTATTCATCGTAATATTACGATAAAACCAATGAAAATGAACCGGTTAGGGCCGCCTGCCCCAATAACATTACAGTAACGATGCGATAACGAAATTAAAATTGGGATAACGTGTGTTAGTCTTCAATACCGCCAACTGCTCACATCGGCCCCGGGGGGCGCGGTGCTTTCCAGGCGCTTGAGTATGCGGGGCAGGTATAAGGTGTTGTACCGCAGCCGCGACACGTAGTTGGGGTTTTCATGGTCTCCGTTCCAACAGTGTTCGGCCCGGTCGCCATAGTCTACCTGGCCTGCGTAAAAAGGATTGCTGGTTTTTTTGAGGAACTCTTCCATCAGGTACACCGCGTTGTTCAGGTAGTAATTGTCCATGTCGCCACAGTAAATGTGTATCTTACCTTGCAGCTTGGGCCCCAGCGTTTTCCAATCGCGCTCGAGTATGTGGCGCAGGTCATAGTGTTCGCGCCAGTAGCTGGCTACCTCGGCATCTATTTCGCCCGTTAGTTTATCAAAAATGCGCTTGGGGTATCCGTCTTCTCCTTGCGGGGAATACACCGCCTCCCAGATGTCCCATTGCTGGCCACTGCGCGATTTCTCGCCCAGCACCCATTCAAGATGGTTGCTCTCCTGCATGGTGCTTTGGATCTGGCCCAGGTAGTTGCGGTGCGAGGGGATCGGCAACTTCTTAAAATCGCTGTCGTACCAGTAGGCGTTTTTTTGATTGTAAATATCCACCAGACAAAACGCGCGAAAATCAATCGGATCCGGGCAGGCGGCAAAACAGCCATTAAATTCCTCCGGATAAAACATCTGAACGGCCAATGCCTCCCAGCCGCCCGTAGAGCCCCCGTAGGTAAACCGCGCCCACCCTTCGCCTATCCCGCGAAAGCGTTTTTCGATTTCCGGCACCAACTCATACATGATGGCATCTCCATACGGACCTACGTTAGCGGAGTTAACGGCATACGAGTCATCGTAATACGGGTTGGCATGTTGTATCTCCACCACTAAAAAGCGAGGGAACGCAGGGCTGATCCATTGTTGATAGAAGTTGTAGGCTTCCTGCTTTTGAAATTTTTTGTACCCGTAGATGCCAAAGCGCGGGTTGAAATCTGTGGTGTCCATATCGGCAGGGGGAGGCTCGGTACTAAACCCGCCAAAGTCGCTGGGGAAGTGGCCGTGATAAATCATCAATGGATACTTCGCTTCGGGGTGCTCGTCAAATCCTTCGGGCAGCAAGACGTGTGCCCCCAGGTACATGGGGCGGCCCCAAAACTCGGTGAGCCGTTGACTTTGTATCTTGATGTGTTTTACATACTTCGTGTCCTTCGGTTCTTCGATGGGTGGTATTTCCTGATCCAGCACGAGGGAAATCGCCTGGCTCTCGCCTCTTTTTAACGTGACCTTCACGGGCGTGCTGTACAAGTTACCCGGCTTTCGGTTCCACTGCTGTCCTTCGCCCATGTCGGGCGGCAGTTTTACCGTGTGTCCTGTTTTTAGTTGGAATGTTTCATAGCGGTTGAGCAACGCCTGCACATAGTAGTCGCCCTCGGGCAGCTCGGTCAACGAGCGAAAGGGAAACCCAAAGACCGACTCGTCCACGGTGATGCTCTCACCTGGTTTCAGGCCGTTTACATCCACGCCAAAGATCGGTTGCGCTTTGAGTCCGTCACCGATCTGAAAGCGCGGCTCGTCTTTATCGTTGTTGGCCAACATCAGCAACAAGCGGCCGTCCAGTGCTTGTTCGCTCATGGAACGGGAAAAGGAGATTGAAAAAGTGGCCAACGCCCGCGGCCGATTGGGTTGTGCGCAGCACAACAAAAGCAAGATGAAGGGGAGGTAACGCATGGGGAGGGGCGCTGAATTCAGATTCAAAATTCAAGATTCAAAATTCGAGGTTCAAGGTTCAAGGTTCAACGTGGAACGTTCAAGGTTCGGGGTTACCGTTATTCAACTTCCACGATGATCTCGATTTCCACGGCAATGTTGCTGGGCAGCGCATACATGCCCACGGCCGAGCGCGCGTGCTTGCCCTTTTCGCCAAATACGGCCACCATCAAATCCGAAAAGCCATTCATGACCTTGGGTTGGTCAGTAAAGTTTTCCGTGCAGTTCACCATGCCCAGCACTTTCACCACGCGCTTCACGCGGTTCAGGTCGCCCAGCTCGGCTTTCAAGGTAGAAAGAATGGAGATGCCCGTGACGCGTGCCGCCTCCACGCCCTGTTCGGTCGTCAGGTCTTTGCCCACCTTGCCTTGTATGTTGGTGCCATCGGCTTTCGTGGGGCCGTGGCCAGCTAAAAAAAGCAAGTTGCCCGTGCGCACGGCTTTTACATAATTGGCCATGGGCTTGCTCGGCTCTATCAACACAATGTTGAGCTCCTTCAACTTTTTTTCGAAATCCATTTTTTGCGCTTGCGCGGATAATGCGGCAAGCAGAACAAAACCAAATACCATTGTGCGCATACGGTTGGGTTAGTTGATTCTACGGGGTATCACGATTTTGAGGCCGCGCTTTTTACCGCCTGCCACATCAATAAAAAACTTGGTTTCGCGCAGGTTGCCTTGCAAGTCCCAGTAATAAAATGTGCCAAGCTTGCCTTGGTTGTACGACTGCGTGGTCACTTGCCCCATCCAGTACGTCTCGCCCGGCAAATTTTGAAAAGCCGGCAAGTTGGCCAACACCGGGGAGGGCAGCAGATATTGCTGCGCCACATCTGCCCGCAGGGTGGTGATGGTATAGGCGGCAAAAGACGAGGGCGCAGCCACAAACCTTTTGAACTGTGCCCATGCACATGGGCACATACCTGCCCACAAAACACATCCGATGGCGATTTTCCGCATCACGAGGGACAAGGTACAAATCCCCGTGAAGGTTGCAAATATGAATGTGGTGGCGATGAAACCAACCAAAAGCGATGCCATTCAAATGGGTACACTTTGACCTCACCCCATCTGCGCTCTGCATTTTTTTGGCATTCATCGTTCCCCCTCTCCGGTGGAGAGGGGCGCA
>JALONI010000103.1 GCA_025455015.1 Cyclobacteriaceae bacterium
TTCTTGGTTTTTCTTGGCTTTGGCGGCCAGTTGCTGGATGGCCTTTAGGAGGGTGTCGGGGTCGGGCACAAAAAGCTTGTCCAGGTATTCTTTGATTTTTTCCTGGTAGAAGGGGCGCGGCAAGCGGATGAGTGCATCATCGGCTACGTCAAAGTTGTCAAAGAAGTGCTGGCGGTAGTAACGGAATTGAAAGGAGGAGTCAACGCTGCCATCCGCATGGCGCGGAGGGTCGGGCACCTCAATGTCGCGGGTGGCTTTCAGGAAGCGCGTGGTGAGCAACGCAGGATGCTTGTTGAATACTTCGTCTTGGTAGGCCGTCACCTCGTTGTTCAGTTTTTGCAAGGCGGCCCGGGCTTCCTTCTTTTGCTCTTCGGCCAGCGTGCTGTCGGTTACGATCTTGCGGTGCGGTACTGCCTGGGCTTGTTTCGCCTGGATAAATGCCACGTGCTCCAGAAATACGCGATTGTCCTCATCGCCCGTTACCCGCAGGTTCTTGGCATAATCCGCGGCATCGGTTTGCAAGGCAAAAAACTGGTCGGCTCCCACCACGAAATCCACCAACTTGGTTTTTCCCAACACCAAAAAATACACCCCCTGGGGCAGGGGCTTTTTGTCATCAAACGCAAACACGCCCCCCTTTACGCGGGCCGTATCCTTTAAAAACGTACTTTCTCCGTAGTAATGGCCCAGGTAGGCGGTGGTGTCTTTCCACCCCTTTACCGTAAAGTCAATTTTATATCCGGTTTGCGCGGCCAACACACCGGACGCCAACATCAAAACGACTGTCGCTGCTACTCTCATGGTTGATTGGGTCGCCATTAATAAGCCAAACATCCGCGAAGGTAAACAATTGTCTATTTTTAAGTCACGTCCGGGCGGGCTTTCCGTTCCGGTTTCACATACCCTTAACAATTGATGGCTACGTCCAGACGAACCTTTCTCAAAAACCTCAGTGCCGCGGCATTAACAGCTGGCTTGCCCCCGGTGGCAAATGCGAAGGTGCCGCCTGTTTTTCCGGTCGTTGTCTCCACCTGGAATTTTGGATTACAGGCCAACGTAGAGGCGTGGCGCATTTTGCGCACAGGCGGCCGTGCGTTGGATGCCGTGGAGGCCGGTGCCCGCGTGCCCGAAGGCGACCCCAACGAGACATCCGTGGGCCTAGGCGGCCTGCCCGACCGCGAAGGGCGGGTGACGTTGGATGCGTGCATCATGGATGAGCAATCTAACTGTGGCGCGGTGGTTTGCCTCGAACACATCGTGCACCCCATCTCGGTAGCGCGCAAAGTGATGGAACAAACTCCTCACGTGATGCTCTCGGGCCGGGGCGCGTTGCAGTTTGCGTTGGCGCACGGATTCAAAAAAGAAAACTTGCTCACACCTGCTTCCGAGAAGGCGTGGAAAAAATGGCTGAAAAAAGGCAAGTATAAACCCATCGCCAACATTGAGAACCACGACACGATCGGAATCCTCGCGCTGGACGCGAACCGGCATTTGTCGGGCGGCTGCACCACCAGCGGCATGGCGTACAAGATGGCCGGGCGCGTGGGCGACTCGCCCATCATCGGGGCCGGTCTTTTTGTGGACAACGAAGTGGGAGCCGCCACCAGTACCGGGGTGGGGGAGGAAGTGATCCGCATCGTGGGCTCGCACCTGGTGGTGGAGCTGATGCGGCAGGGGCATGCTCCACAACAAGCGTGCGAAATGGCGGTGGCCCGCATCGTCAAAAATCAACCGGTGAAATCAAAAGAAATACAAGTTGGTTTTTTGGCGCTCGCCAAGGATGGAGACGTGGGGGCCTTTGCGTTGCAAAAGGGGTTTACCTATGCCGTGCACACCGAGACCGGAAACGTGTTGAAGTCGGCAGCTTCCTTTTACGCGTGATGCGTGGGTGTCAAAAGGTGAACACCTGGCGATTTCTTGAAAATGGGGTACCTTTATCCCATGCTAACTGCGATGATCAAAATCGGCTATTTTTTTGATCATGCGTATATTTTTTACCATTCCGTTGTCTTGTGACCATTGAAGTAGTTGTGTACAACATTGAGTCGGCCCTGCGCGCGCAGCAAGCCGGGGCCGACCGTATTGAATTATGCGACAATCCGGCCGAGGGGGGCACTACGCCCTCCTTTGGTGTGTTGGAATCGGTGCGCCAAAACATCAACATCGATTTGTATGTGATGATCCGCCCGCGGGGGGGAGATTTCGTCTACTCGAATTATGACTTTCATGCCATGAAGCGCGATGCGTGGCAAGCCATGAAGCAAAGTGCCGATGGTGTGGTCATGGGTATCGTAACACCCGAAGGCCGCTTAGATGTAAAGCGGTGCAAAGAGTTGATCGACCGCGCACGGCCGATGAAAGTGACGTGCCACCGCGCCTTTGATGTGACACGCGACCCGATGGAAGCCCTGGAGGACGCCATTGCGTCAGGGTTTGACCGCATCCTTACCAGCGGGCATCGCGCAAAGGCCAGCGACAACATTCCCTTGATCAAATCGTTGGTGAAGGCTGCCGGAAATCGGATTTCCATCATGCCGGGCGCGGGCATCACGCTGCAAAATGTATGGGAGTTGGTGTCACAAACGGGCGTAAAAGAAATCCATTTGTCGGCCACGGGTGCCCGCTCATCGGCCATGACGTTCCAACACCCTCACTTGTCTGCAGTGCCGGGCCTGGCCGATGCAAGCATCCGCACGGTGGACGTGGACGTCATCAAGCAACTACGGCATGTGCTTGGATAAGCACAGGGGCAAGTAGAGGTCGATTTGGGGATTCTTCGCTTCGCTCAGAATAGCATGGAAACCTTACGAAGTGAAATAGCAGGTTTTTTTCAATACACAATAAGGTTTTAGCGGTGGCCGAACGTGCCTCCCCTTGTTCGCAAAACTGCTGGCCTTGCCTTCGCGCAATATTAGCAGGGCCAAGAGTTCCGATTTTCAGTTTTTCCACGCTTTCGGATCACGAGCCGTATGGAGCACGGCAAGGACCGTAACACTTTTTCCATTGTCATCGACAGCGAAATGGATCATGTACTGAAAGGTATCCAGCAAGGCCGTTCTGACATTATTGTCTCGTTGCGCAACTGCCTTGGGATTTTGTCTGATGTAATGAACCGTTTTGCGAACGTGGTCAGTAAACTGTTTGCCTAATCCCGGCTGATGTTCATTGTACCAGGTGGCGGCTTCTTTGATGTCTTGCTTTGTTAAAGGGAGGATGATAGACTTATACATCACAATGCCTTTTCAATCTGATCCAGGGCAGCATCGAAATCTAATGCTTGATCGGGATTGCTTTTATAAAGCTCCATTCTTTTGCGGACAACCTCTTTGTGCCACTCCGGTACTTCTAAACCTTCCTGGTCAATGCCCTTGAATCTGCTTTTAAGATCATTCCATTCGTTGATTGGAATAAAGACACCGGTGGTTTGTCCGCTGCTGTCGGTGATATATTGTAAGTTCACAGGTATGCAGTTTTGTGATAAGTCTTTTCCGCCTTGAGACTCTCGAGAAACAGGGTTACTGGCTGGTCAGTTTCAAAGATAAGATATTTCTTTCACCCTGATTGGTGTTGTGCATCAGCAACGGTGTGTAAGGTTCACCGACAAGCAACGCTAGCTCGGCTGGATTTCCTTCGCGCACCACCGATAAGGCAAAGAGAAATGGCTTGTAGAGATTCTTCGCTTCGCTCAGAATAGCATCGGGCGTGTGACGGTAGAAAAAAAAATCCGCCCGAAAGCGGATTTAGTTGTTTCGTGGAGACAGTGGGAGTCGAACCCACGACCTCGACAATGCCATTGTCGCACTCTAGCCAGCTGAGCTATGCCCCCAAACCGAGGCGCAAATATATTTTTAAATTCCTGATCTGCAAAAAAGACTCACACCATCACGCTCCGTGTGTCAAGAAATACCCGGATGAGGCGCTCCTCGCCCGTTGCCCGCACCTGGCCGCGCGCTCCTTCGGCCGAAAGGCCATTGGTGAAGAGTTGCCAGGCCGCTCTTTTATCCAACTGTACCTTGGCGTCAGTTCTTCCCGCAGCCTCGCGCAACACCCAGGCATCAGGGCTTTTTTGCAGCGCCCAGTTCTTTTCTATCCCCTCTATCTCCACCCGAACAACGGTGCCCTCTTCGGCTGACACCTCTTTGTATCGGAAGGGCAGCGCGCGCAGAAACGTATCCATCAGCGGTACAAAATACCTATTGTCCAACAACGCGCCATCATCCCCGGTGGCTTCGCGTATTTGCTGTTGATGGTGCCATTTTTCGGTAAACTCGCGGGCTACGTGAAACCAGTTGGCGGATGAATTTTCGCCCGCCCACGCCACGCCATAGGCTGCTTCCTGCCAGGGGTCAAGCCCGGCCAAAAGGTTTGTATAAACCTTTCCCGTTTCGGCAAGCCACTCGACAAGCAAGGAGGGGCTTACGCGCTGCATGGCCGTTACCCAATCCGCGTTGAGTTCATTCAGATAGCCCACTAAGTCGTGGTACGTGCCTATCGTGCGTGCGGGGGCGGTACGGTGGCCATCGCGCAACAGCGCAATGGTGCGGATGTTACCGTCCAGCAGATGGGCGGCCACGTCTTTCACCTTCCAGCGGCCGGCCCGCGTGTGCTTGTCCCAATCGGCTGGTGTGAGGTGTCGAAGCCAATGGATCAACTTCTCGTCTAATTCCGGAAGGAGATGAACAGTGGGGATCGGTACGGGAGGCATCTTGCTAACTTAGCGGCCCCCGGGTGGGCAATGTGTTCGCAGATAGTTGGTGTATAGGGCAGCGAGGTGCGCGCTGGTGCCCTCACCTTCATAAATGCCGTGCGCGCGGTTGGGGTATGGCATGATCTGGAACTGCTTGCCGTGTTTGATCAACTCATTTACCAGCATCTCGGCATTGTTGTAGTGCACGTTGTCATCGCCTGTGCCGTGTATGTACAACAGATTGCCTTTGAGGTTTCTGGCGTAGGTGATGGGCGAGCATTTTTTGTAGTCGCTAAAGCCGGCATCGGGTACGCCCATGTACCGCTCTTCGTAAATGTTATCGTATGTGGCGCGGTTTGCCACGGCCGCCACGGCTATTCCTGTCTTGTAGATGTCGGGATATTGAAATAGCAAATGCAGGGTGGTGGTGCCGCCTCCGCTCCAACCCCACACCGCCACGCGGTCGGCATCGGCATAGGGCCACTTCAAAATCTCTTTGGCGCCCATCGCCTGGTCGCGCACGTTCAGCAGCCCCACTTTTTTATATATGCTCTTGCGCCACCCCCGTCCTTTGGGTGCAGGCGTGCCGCGGCTATCCAGCGACACGTACAAATAGCCGTCCGCGGCCATATCGCCTTGGTAGAGCCGGTTGCGGCCCGCGCCAAAGACATCGCGCACGGTTTGCGAGGCCGGTTCGGTGTATACAAAAAACACCACCGGGTACTTTTTGGCGGGGTCAAAGTTCCTGGGTTTCACTACCCAGCCATCCATTTCCACACCGTCTTCGGTTTTGACTTTGAAAAATTCGGCCAACGGCTTTACCTGTGCCTGGGTCATGCGTGCCGCGATGCTTTCCTTGTCGTTTAAGGGTTTGTGGCTGGTGATGTCCACCCACTCTTCCAGTGGCCGGGTGTAGTGGTTGGAGAAACTATGCTGCGCCCATTTGCCATTGGGCGAGATCAGATAATCGTGCGTACCCGGCTGGCTGGCGGGCGTTACGCGTTCCGCCTTTCCTTTGCCATCCAACCGCGCCCGATAGAGATACCGTTGTGTGGCGTTATCGGGCGAAGCCAGAAAGTAGATCACATTGCCTTTTTCATTCAACGATAGGTATTCGATCACATCCAAATTGCCGGGTGTGATCAGCGTTTCTTTCCCATCCACACCAATGCGGTACAGGTGGTTCCACCCGTCTTTTTCGGATTGCCACAAAAACTCTTTTCGGCCGTTGAGCCACTGAAAGTTGTGGCGGTATCCGTAAGCCGAGGTGCTGCCGTCAAACGAGAACACCTCGATCCAAGCCGGGTCCGACTCGCGGTACACCACCGTGGCCGCGCCCGTCTGGCTGTTGCATGAATAGATCGTGTTGGTATTTTGGGCGCGGTTTAGCTGCTGCACAAACAGTTCCGTGGGCGAGCGCCATTCGGTGCGCACCAGGTAGTGATTGTCCAATTCGCCCGGGATGGCCAGCCATTGTGTTTGGCGCGTAGTGATGTTGATGACACCCAGTTTAGCAGGCGAAGGTTTTTCTCCTACGGTGGGGTATTCCACCGGGATGATCCGCGAATAAACCGAGTCTGTCGTGTTGATCATGTAGTAGTCGCGGATTTTACTGCCATCGATTTGCCAATAGGCAATGTGCTGGCTGTCCGGGCTCCAGTCAAATCCATCGCGGCAGCTAAACTCTTCTTCGTACACCCAATCAAATGTGCCGTTGATCAATTTTCGGTGGCCGTCTGTGGTGAGAGCGGTGGCGGACATCGAGGCCAAGTCTTCCACATAAATGTTCTGCTGGCTTACATAGGCCACTTTTTTGCCATCGGGCGAGAACTTGGCAAACATGAGGCTCGCTTCGGGTCGCCCCTTTCCCAGTTTTGACAATGTTTTGGTTGCGCGCTGGTACACCCAATAGTCGCCTTTGGTCTCGTAGCGCCACACCCGCCTGGTGTTGGTGTAGAGAAGCACTGCCTGCCCATCCGCAGAAAAGGAAAAGCCCTTCACGGCCAGCGGCTGCGTGGCGCCCACCGGGGTGAGATCTGTTTGGGAGAGAATCACCGTTTTTTGAAAGGCGGGCAACGTGTACTGCACCAGCTCGTTTCCTTCTGCGGTGTAGTAACCGTTGCCATCGGGTGTCCAGCGCAACTGCGCGCTGGCCAGGGCGGCCAGCAGAAGGCCAAGAAAAATCAGGGTGTATTTTTTCATGTAGGGTGTAAATTCCGTTTCGTTTTGAGCAACCGAAAAGTACAAAACGGATGCGAAACCGGGATGTGTTTTTTTGTGGACAGCCGCTACGCCCGCTGTACGGGAAATAACGTGGCCTCGACTTTTTCCGTATGGCGGAGTAGCGTTACATCCACCAGCGTCAGAATTTCCTTTCGCGTCAGTTCTTTGAATAGGTCGGTCAGCGTTTGCACCGGCTTGTTGTTGAATGCCACCAGGATGTCACCTTCGCGCAGGGCCGAGCGCGAGGCAGGGGAGTGGGGTTCAATCCCGGTCACAAACAACCCGCGGTTGTTGGGCAGGTGGTGAAACCGCTTCACCTTGGGGTTGATCTCCACTTCTTGCAACTGCAACCCCAGGTAGGCTTTGAACACCCGGCCGGTTTGAATCAGTTGGGTGGCGATCTCCTTGGCGGTGTTGATATCCACCGAGAAGCTGATGCCGTGGGCCCCGGGGATGATGGCGGTCGTTACGCCCACCACCTCGCCCGAAGTGGTGATCATGGGCCCGCCCGAGTTACCGGGGTTCAGCGCAGCATCGGATTGGATGACATTGTCCAACGCCATGCCTGACGGGGCGCGCATGGTGCGGCCGAGGGCACTGACCACACCGGTCGTTACCGTGTGTTGGTACCCCAGCGGGTTGCCGATGGCGATGACCCACTGCCCAATCTGTAAATCGCGGGTATCGCCCAGCCTGGCCACCGCGTAGCCGTGCGTGGAGATTTTCAGAATGGCCAAATCGGTATCGGGGTCCTGGCCGACCAGCGTAGCCTCGATTTCATTTTCGTTCAGCAGCGAAACCATGATTTTGTCCGCCCCTTGCACCACGTGGTGGTTGGTGAACAGGAGGCCGTCCGAGGAAAAAATGAAGCCCGACCCGGAGCCCGCGCGCTGCAGCCGGCCTTGGCGCGACCGGAACACATCAATTTTGACTACGGCATGTTTTACCTGGTTGACAGCCGCAATGATCAGTTGGGAAAACGCATCCATGCAAAAAAAGGTAAGAAACGTTGACAAACGGATCAATAGTCCGGCCAAAACCTAGTTTCGCTGAAATGGCAGCATCCGATCGGCCACCTTGTCCGTTTGGCTGTTGCCGATATGGGCTTTTTTTGCAAACTTTCCCTTTCTTAACCCCGGTGCGTGCATGGCGAAACTGAAGAATATCATTAAGCAACTCTCGGAAAAAGATTTTAAGCTCATTTACGATTCCCTGATCGAAAGCAATGCCGAAAAGTCAGCCTACCTGCTCAAGGCGTTGCGCGAGCGGTCGCTCTCGGATAACAAGATCATGGCCGAGATTGAGGTAAACGCCAACGCCTACTACACAATGCGCTCGCGCTTGAACCAGCGCATCGAAGAGCACCTGATCCAAAAGATGGAGAGCCCCCGCACCGACATTTTGCGCAAGGTGGCCAACCTGAACGAAGTCTTGTTTACCAACAAGCGCACCATCTCCATCGCCACCCTGCAAAAAATGGAGCGCGAGCTCATCGACCGTGACTTGGCCAGCGAACTGACCGTGGTGTACAAGTCGCTCAAGAAAATGCACATCCACTCACCGGAGTATTTCACCTACTCGCAGCTTTACAACCGCCACGTAGCCTACATGCTGGCGGTGGATAAGGCGGAAGACTTGCTGGCGGATTACTTTAAAAAATACGGCAACTTCTTTCTCAGTGGCGAGCAGGCCGAACGCATTGGCCTGGGGCTGGTGATGAAGGAAATGCAGAACGTGGCCCGCTTGTATGAGTCGCACCGGCTGTACGTGTTCAAAAGCTGTATGCTCATCTTTCACCGGCTGTTTGTGGAACCGGACGACAACCTGGAAAGCGAAGAAGAGCCCATCGAAGACATTTTCAAAAAGGTCGAGACGATTTTCAACACGTATAACCTGGACCCGCTGTATTACCACCTGAACCTGGTGTTTGAGTTTCTCAAGCTGGAGTATTACAATCACTACAAAGTGTTTCGGCAGGCCGAGAAATACTATGAGGAAGTGAATGATGCCGCGGGAAATTTGTTGATCAACTACCCGTACTACACGTTTTCGGCCCAGTTTCTTATTTCAAAAATTGAGCGCCATGTGCGGGCCGGCCTGGCCAAGGAGCTATATGCCGAAAACGAAAGCCTGTTTGAGGACTTTGAGTTGGACCCCCACAACCTGCCCATGTATGTGATCTACACCACGTACCAAGCCCTGAGCAGCTATTACGCGGGCCGCTACGATGAGGCGGGCAAATACCTGAATGCCTTGTTGGCCAATCCTGATGTCAAAAAGTTTCCGTACCTGGTGCTGGAGCTAAAGGCGCTCATGGCCCTGCAGTTTGTGTTGCAGCGGGAAATTGAACCCTTCAACACCACGGCCGTCAGCATCATGCGAAGCATGCGCATGTTGGATGAGTCGCAATGTGAAACAATCCATTATTTCCTGAAGATATTGAAGATTGCCGTGAGCGAGGCCAAACGCGAAAAACCGAAGAAGATCAAGTTGCTGGTGCCCAAGTTACGTGACGCGCGCGTGTTTCATTTTTC
>JALONI010000031.1 GCA_025455015.1 Cyclobacteriaceae bacterium
CAGCTTCCCCGCCTCTTTTGAGGGCACGTTTGTCACGTACGGCATCGACCCCAAGCGCAGAACGCCCACCGGCCTCAAGGCTGCCATCATCCGCGAAAAGGGTGTGAATGGCGACCGCGAAATGGCCTATGCACTTTATCTGGCGGGCTTTGATGTGAAAGATGTGCACATGACGGATTTGATGACGGGGCGCGAAGACCTGCGCGAAATAAACATGATCGTGTTTGTGGGCGGCTTTAGCAATTCAGACGTGCTCGGGTCGGCCAAAGGATGGGCGGGCGCCTTTTTGTACAACCCCAAAGCCAAAGCAGCCCTGCATGAGTTTTACGGACGCAAGGATACGCTAAGCCTGGGCGTGTGCAACGGGTGCCAACTGATGATGGAGCTGGGCCTGGTGTACCGCGAAAAGGACATGCACGCGCATCCCAAAATGCACCACAACGGATCGTCAATTTATCCATTCCCAAAAATAACTCCGTGCTGCTCGGCTCGCTGGCAGGCACGCGGTTGGCCGCATGGGTAGCCCATGGCGAAGGACGTTTCGAGTTGAAAGCACATCACGGTTATCAGATCGCAGCCACCTATTCGTACGATGCGTACCCCGGCAATCCGAACGACTCAGACTATGCGGTGGCCGCACTCACCTCCACAGACGGGCGCCACCTCGCCATCATGCCCCACATTGAGCGCTCACTGTTTCCATGGAACTGGGGTCACTACCCAACCCATCGGAAGTCAGACCAAGTCGGCCCCTGGATCGAAGCCTTCGTCAATGCGCGGGAGTGGGTAAAAAATCGGAAGACATAGCATTTGATTCGCCCCGCGAAGGCGATCAAAACTTTCCAAATTTCAAGGTAGCACTGTACGTCCAATGACTCAAGGCGGTGTCGTCCAAGCCGCGTCCTTGACTGTCATACGTTTGCCGGTAGCTGATGCCGGGGCTCAGGCGCATCCACCGGAACAGGTTCAACTCCAACTGCAGGCCCGGTTCGGCCACCATAAACCAGTTTTGGTCGTACAGCGACTGGTGCGTGTTTCCGGCATCGCTAAAATCGCGGTCGTATTGCACGGTATAGCCGGCCCCGGTGAATAAATGAAAAACCAAGTGGGCTGCGCGGTTTGATCCCATCACCCACTCCGTCACCAAGCCGCCCTGCGCGTAGCCGTAGCTCATACGGGCACCCGGCCGCTCGCTGTGCACATCCGGCACAGCGATGTGGTTGGTAGTAGCTGCCACGCCCACCCCCAATAGAAACCTGCGGTTGATAAATACGCCTCCGTACACTTGCGGCATGTTTGCAAACTCGCCCGCAAGGGTGGTAAACTTGTTTGAGATGGCCGCATAGCCACCTACACGCCCGTTTTTAAAAATGGTTTGGATGGGTTGCTCTTGGGCTGGGCTGGCGACTGCCACCAATAGGCAGGCGGCTGCGAGGCAAAAAAGTTTCATAACGTGTCTGTTTTACCTCCAGACAACCGAACCATGGCTTACCCCCAAGGGGCTCTCAGAAAATTTAGGCGTAAAGGGCCTCCTTCTGTTGCGCTACTTTTTCGCTCTCGATGTACTCATCATACGTCATCAGTTTGTCGATAAAGCCGTTGGGCGAGATCTCCACAATGCGGTTGGCCACGGTATTGACAAACTCATGGTCATGCGAAGCAAAGAGAACCGTGCCCGGAAAATCTTTCAGAGCATTGTTGAAGGCTTGAATCGATTCCAGGTCCAAATGATTGGTGGGCTCGTCCAAGATGAGCAAGTTGGCACCCGCCAACATCATGCGGGCGGTCATACAACGCACTTTTTCACCGCCCGACAGCACGCTGCATTTTTTGAAGACCTCTTCACCCGAAAAAAGCATCTTCCCTAAAAAACCGCGAATGTATACTTCGTCTTTGTTTTCGTCCTCGGCAAACTGGCGCAGCCAGTCCACCAAATTATCGTCCGACTGAAAAAATGATTCGTTGTTCACCGGCAAGTAAGCCGGGGTAATGGTTTGGCCAAACCGAAACTCGCCCGTGGCGGGTTTCTGCTCGCCCACCAAAATCTGGAACAACGAAGTAATGGCAATGCTCTCGTTGCTCAGAAAGGCAATCTTGTCACCCTTGTTCACAAATAAATCAAGCCCCTGAAACAAGGGGGTGCCGTTCAGCGAATACCCCAGGTTCTCGATCTGCAGAATCTGATCGCCCGCGGTGCGTTTCTGTTGGAAAATGATGGCCGGATACCTGCGCGTGGAAGCCTGAATATCATCCACGTTGATCTTTTCGAGCAATTTCCTTCGGCTGGTGGCTTGGCGCGATTTGGATGCGTTGGCACTGAAGCGGGCGATAAACTCCTGCAGTTCCTTTTTCTTGTCTTCTGCCTTCTTGTTGGCCGCGCTGCGTTGCTGCAACGCCAGTTGGCTCGATTGGTACCAGAACGAATAGTTGCCCGTGTACAAACGAACCTGCTTGAAATCAATGTCGACTATGTGCGTGCAAACCGTATCCAAAAAATGGCGATCGTGCGACACCACGATAACGGTGTTCTTGAACTCCAACAGAAAATCCTCCAACCAGGTAATCGTTTGCAAGTCCAGGTCGTTGGTTGGTTCGTCCAGAATGAGAATGTCGGGGTTGCCGAAGATGGCCTGCGCCAGCAGCACGCGTACTTTCTGATTTCCGCTCAGTTCTTTCATCAGCTTGAAATGGTCGGTCTCAGCTATGCCCAGCCCGCTCAGCAAGGCGGCCGCATCCGATTGGGCATTCCAGCCGTCCATCTCGGCAAAGTCGGCCTCCAACTCGCTGGCGCGAACGCCATCGGCCTCCGAAAAATCGGGTTTGGCATAGATTGCGTCCTTCGCCTGCATGATGTTCCAGAGCCGCGAATGACCACGAATGACGGTATCTATCACCGGAACCTCGTCAAACTCAAAGTGGCTTTGACGAAGTACGGCCATGCGCTTGCCCGGTTCCATGGAAACAGAGCCGCGGGTCGGGTCGATTTCGCCTGATAAGATTTTCAAAAACGTGGATTTACCGGCCCCATTGGCTCCAATGACGCCATAGCAATTGCCCCCGGTGAAATTGATGTTCACCTCGTCAAACAACACACGTTTACCAAATTGCAGCGAAAGATTGGTGGCGGCCAGCATAGTTTTTTTGTAAAGGCCGCAAAGGTACAAATACCGGCCGACACCTGCACCCGCGCGGGCGGATGGTCGAGGCCTACACTACATGCTTCTGCAAAAAAGCGCGCGTGCCGATAATTTCGATGTCCGCAAAATGAAAATCCGAACCATCTTCGGTGATCAAACACGTGCAGCCGGCCGTCTTGGCTGCGTAATACGCAAGCCCGTCTTCAAAATCGAGTACGCGCGGGTCGGTGGCGGCCTGCCAAACAACCGATTGTCCTACATCAGCTATCGCCAGCCGCTCGGCCAACAGCGCCAGCTTCGCTTTAGCCAGCGCACGGCCCGATTTTTTTTCCGCAAAGTAAAAGGCAATGGCCAGACAAATGGGAGAGGTATAAAGGCGATAGCGCGAACTACCCGCTAAACTCATTAGCCGCGCGGCTTGCGGAAACAGCGGGTACTCCTTGTTCAGCACCGTCACCAGCACATTAGCGTCCAGGAACGCTTTCACTTCTTGGCAAAAAACTCGTTTTTCATCGCCTTTCTGCCGCGGGGCTTGGCGTGGTATTCGGCTTGTCCCTCACTGACCATCGTCACCCACTCCGCGATTGGCAGCTCTTCAAGCGTCTTGTAGTTTTGGGTCGTCAGCTGCTGGTATAAAAACTCCGTCAGGCGCGACAAACTCATATTATGGGCTTCCGCGAAGCGCTTCGCCTTTTCAATGGTGTGGGCATTGAAGCTTAATGTGATTTTGGCGTCCATAACTGTCTTTTTATACGACAAATCTATAAATTCTATACGTAAATAAAAAAACAACTATAAGTAATTTAAAATCAATCTATTATGCTGAGTTCCGCGCGGCATTGATGATGCCAAACATACACCGTATCACCAATTTGCGATAGCGCAACTCAAACGGTTTATCGGCTTCGCGCGCCTGCCGCAAATGCATGAGCGCATATTGCTGAATGGCGATGAGCGGCAATACGATACGCTCCCGCAGGCGCACGCTACTCTGGATGCTCGGGTTGTTGCCCATCAGCTCCGCCAGGCCCGACACGCCCAGCACCTGCTGGCGCGAAAGTTCATATTCGGCAAACATCTTTTTCCAAAAGTCGCCAAACTCGGCATCGCTGCCCAGGTAGGCCGTGGCCGGGTAGTAGGTTTTACTCAACGACATCATGCTATTGCCCAACAGCGTGCGAAAGAACAGAGAACGCTGGTACAACGCCTTGAGTTTCGCCTCCTGCCCCCGGCTGGTTAACGCCTGAAGAGCGCTGCCAACCCCATAAAAGCCGGGGATATTTTGTTTCATCATGGCCCACGAACCAACAAACGGGATGGCCCGCAAATCTTCGAACCTTAGTCCTTCTCCGGCATTTCGCTTCACCGGCCGCGAACCGATATTGGTGTCGCCAAAAAAAGACAGAGGCGTGACTTTTTCCAGGTAAGGCACAAACTTGGGATGGTGCTTCAAATCCAAATAGGCCCGATACCCCTCCTCGGCCAACTCATCCAACAATGCTTTGTCATCCTCCGAAAGGTGGGCGTCTTTTTTGGGAAACACCGCGCCCTCTACCCCCGCAGACAACAACTGTTCAAGATTGAATGTGCAGGAGGCGATTTTTCCGAAATTAGAACTGATGGTTTGCCCCTGAATGGTGATGTGTACTTCCTGATTTTCGATGGTGTCACCCAGCGAGGCGTAAAAGTCGTGGGTGTTGCCTCCCCCGCGGGCGGGCGGACCTCCCCGACCGTCAAAGAAGATAACTGTGATGCCATGCTGGCGCGAGAGGGCCGTCAACTGCTCTTTGGCCCGAAAGATGGACCAGTTGGCGCGCAAATAGCCTCCGTCTTTGGTGCCATCCGAAAAACCCAGCATAATGGTTTGCCGGTCGCCCCGTGTGCGTACATGGGCGCGGTAGGCAGGCACTTGATAGAGTTCCTCCATCACCGCTGCCGCGCGAGCCAGATCATCAATGGTTTCAAACAACGGCACGATATCGAGCGGCAACTTTTGCTTTTCGCCTATCAGCACAAGCGCCAGTTGAAAAACCTGAATGACATGGGCCGCCTTTTGGCAATTGCTGATCACATAGCGATGGCAGCCCAGCGCGCCATTTTGCGCCTGAATAGTTTTGATGGCCACCAGGCTTCGGATCGTTTCCTCCGCCAGCGGATCATCCAAACTCAAAAACACCGGATTGGCGCTGATCGACAAAAGGGTGTCTATCTGCTGGCGCGAATCGGCTTTTTCAAAGGCCGCCCAATCGATGCCTTTGTTCTGCTTGGCCAGCGCAGCGTTGATGTGTTTCCAAACCAGCTCGTGCTTGCGGCTGTCCTGACGGATGTCCAGGCTGGCAAAATGAAATCCAAACGCCCGCAGCTTGATGAGTAGGTCGTCCAGCATCTCCAAAAAAAGGCCTTCGTGTTCCTGCAACAACAACGTGCGTACTTCGCCCAGGTCGCGCACCAGTTCTTCGGGTGTGGCGTAGCCAGCCGCGTGGGCATAGGCCATGTTGTAAACCGTTTGCTCAATGGCAATGACTTTGGCGTGCACTCCTTGAAAGGTCAGCCGTCTGCGCAGCACGCGTAAGTCGCGGTGGTAGCACTTCAAGATTGACTCGCGCAATTTGGCCGCCACGCGCAGCGTGATGTCGGTGGTAACAAACGGATTACCATCGCGGTCGCCCCCCGGCCAGAAGCCGATTGTCAACAACCGTGGGTTCGGCCACTCGCTCACGGCTATGCCCAAGCCTTGGCTCAGCGTGCGCAAAATCTGTGCAATGGAGGGGTAGAATACGTTTTCCAGAAACCAGCAAAGGCTGACGGCCTCATCATAAGGGGTAGGTTTATCTTTGTTGATGAATCCGGTTTTTCCCAACTGGCGCAACAGCGCATTGATTTGAGGGATGTCATTGGTACGGATGCTTTGCTCCAAATCAGTCAGGATGCCGAGCACGTGGCCCGGGTAAAATTGTGTGGGGTGTGCCGTGAGCACAATGCGGATGCTCAATTGGTTGAGCCGTTGCAAGAGTGCTTCTTCTTTAGCCTCCAACCGCGTGCGCATGAGTAACGCATCCACGGTGCCGCGGCCGCGCACATCGTTGACCAACTCAAAAGCCGAATCTTCGACCGAATCAAAGAGAGCGACCTGACGCTCTACATATTGGATAAAATTGAACAGCAGGTCGAACTGTTCTTCGCGGCTGGCTTGCGGGGCCAGTTCACCAAAAAACTGATCGATGATCTGCGTGGCGGGCTCCCCTTTCTCAAACCCGTCACCGCAGTACTGCTGCAACAGCGGCAGCAACGTGCCCGTGCGCGAAACATGGCGGAACGGCAAATTCAAAAAGAGGCTGTTGTAAATGTGGTAACGGGCGCCAACCGCTTGTTCATACTGCGTGGTCATAGCTGCAAATTCAGCGGAAAATCAATCAATTCCCATCCGTCCAGCGAAAATTAATCCGTTTTGTTTGCCTCATCGCCCCAAAACGATGTATCTTTTACCACCTAAACAATACGCCTATGAGCAAGTCGCTTTCTGTGTGGGTCATGGGGTTTCTTTTCGTGTCGTGCATCGGGTACAAAGAATTGCCGGTGGAATATGACTACAGCTACCGGGGCAATTTCAAGCGCTACCGAAGTTTTGAACTGATGCGCTCGGTGGGGGCGGCCAACACCGCCACCTACAACGATGTCATCGACCGCTCCATCGTATCGCGCATGAAATTTCTCGGCTATCGGCAAACCGACAACAAGCCGCACTTGATTGTCAGTTACCGCATGTATGGCGACAGCCTGCACTTTAGCGGGTACCACCAAATTGACATCGAAGAGTGGGTAAAAACGCAAAAAGAAGATTTGGTCTATGACAAACAGAAATTCGATCTGAAGTCGGGCACGCTGCTCATCCAGTTTTTTGACAGGCGCCAAAACCGATGTGTATGGCAAGGCTATGCCACCACGCTGTATGGCACCATCGACTTTGGCAACGACCGCCACTTGCGCAATGCCGTCATCTCCATCCTGGACAAATACCGCTTCTGGGCCGAGGGGTTCATCGAAGCCAATGGCCATGCCAGCGTGATGGAGCAATAGCCCCCACCGCACAAAGCCCGCGCGGGGCCGGTAAGGCCAGAAAAATCATCGCTGGGAGCGTTTTCGCTTTTAAAAATTAATTCTACATTTGCACTCCTTTTTAGGGCTGCAAGGCCCTTTTTTGACCTATGGTGTAATGGCAACACAGCAGATTTTGATTCTGTTATTCTAGGTTCGAGTCCTAGTAGGTCAACCAACTTCTGCCAATCGGGGCGCAGCACCGGAGGGCGTAAGGTCAGTTTCATAACCCGCCCCCGTGGGCACAGCGCATGGCAGTAAAACTATTTTCGGGCAGGGCCACCCATTACCTCGCGGATAAAATTGCCAATGCCTATGGGGAGCCGCTGGGTGTGGTGCAATACCAGCAGTTTAGCGATGGCGAAATGTCGCCTTTCATCACCGATTCGGTGCGGGGCCACGATGTATTCATTATTCAATCCACGTTCGCCCCGGCCGACAACTTCATGGAGATGTTGTTGATGATTGACGCGGCCAAGCGCGCCAGCGCAGCCAACATCAACGTGGTAATCCCCTATTTTGGCTACGCCCGCCAGGACCGAAAAGACAAGCCGCGGGTGGCCATTGCCGCCAAAATGATCGCCAACCTCATTTCCGCGGCCGGAGCTGACCGCATCATGACGTGCGATCTGCATGCCGATCAAATTCAGGGGTTTTTCGACATTCCGGTAGACCACCTCGATGGCAACTACATCTTCGTGCCCTACCTGAAGCGCCTGAACCTGAAAGACATCATGTTTGCCTCCCCCGATGTGGGCGGCATCAAGCGGGCGCGCAGCTTTGCCAAGTTTTTTGATGCCGAGTTGGCCGTTTGCGACAAGTACCGCAAGGAGGCCAACAAAATCGAATCCATGCGCCTGATTGGGGAGGTAGAAGGCAAGGATGTGATCCTGATCGATGACCTGGTGGACACCGCAGGCACCATCTGCAAAGCAGCTGCTTTGTTAAAAGAAAAGGGTGCCAAAACGGTGCGCGCGGTATGCACGCATCCGGTGCTGTCGGGCAAGGCGTATGAAAACATCGCCCAGTCGGCACTCGAAGAAATTGTGGTCACAGACACCATCCCGCTAAAACAGGAAATGCCCAAAATCAAAGTACTGAGCGTGTCGGATTTGTTTGCCAAGGCCATCCGCAAGATCCATGACCACGAGTCCATCAGCTCGCTTTTTATCCGTTTGTAATTCATGTTTAACTAAAACCATATACAACCATGAAAACTGTTGAGATTATAGGGTATCGAAGAGCAAATCTCGGTAAGGTTGGTTCCCAAAAAGCACGCGAAGAGGGCTACGTGCCCTGCGTGTTGTACGGAGGCGAAAAACAGGTGCACTTTGCGGCACCCGTCATCCTCTTCCGCGATCTGCTGTACACCAATGAGGCCCACTTTGTACACCTGAACATCGAAGGCGAAGAATGCCAGGCCATTCTCCAGGAAGTGCAATTCCATCCCGTCAGCGAAATCATCTTGCACTGCGACTTCCTCCGCATCAGCGAAGACCGCAAAATCAAAATGCAAATACCCACCCGTTTGGTGGGGCAGGCACCCGGTGTGGCCAAAGGCGGCATGCTGGTGCGCAAGCGCGCAGCCCTGAAAGTGTACGGCTATCCCAAAGACATGCCCGATCACATTGACGTGGACTGTTCACAGCTTGATTTTCACCACGCGGTGAAGGTGGGCGACATCGGTTGGAGTTTCTGGACCCAAAGGCGGCTGCGATTGCCGCGGTAGAAGTACCCCGTGCAGCCAAGATGGCGGATGAGACAGCGACCACTGCCGCGGGTGAAGGGGCTGCCGCTGCTCCGGCCGCGGGCGCTGCTGCCCCGGCAGCCGATGCCAAGAAGGCAGAGGCCCCCAAAAAGGACGAAAAGAAGAAGTAATCGCCTCTTCAAAAACAAAAAAGACCCCGACTGTGGAAGTTGGGGTCTTTTTTTTGTCCGCGGGAAAATCAGTTTTGCGGCTTTTCGAGATCGTTGTTTTTGGCCCTGCGTATCCTGCGGTTGGCGCGATCTTGCTTTTTCTCAAGCTGACGTCTTTCGGCCACGGTCACGTCTCCATCGGCTTTGGCCCTGCGCTCCGTTCTGCGGATGTGGCGCTGATTGGCATTGAGTGCGGCCGCCTCGCGGGTGGTTAAATCGCCATCGGCACGCCCTTCGGCAATGCGCGCGCGCTGGGCGGCTTGGCGTGTGTTGGCGCGGGGGGTACGGTCTTGTGCGCTGGCCGCGGTGGCAACCATCAACAAGAGCAAGAAAACGAAAAGGCTGTTTTTCATGGTTTCAACATTTGGCCGTTGGACATCCACCCACCCGGCAGGTTTAAACACGCACACAAAAAATGTTTTGGGCAGGCGGGGTTGGACAGCGGTGCACAGCAATTTCCGCACTTGCTTACTTTTGCGCATGACCAAGTTTTTGATTGTGGGGTTGGGCAACCCCGGGCCCGAGTATGAATGCACGCGGCATAACATCGGCTTTTTGGTTCTTGATCGATTGGCCGATGTCCAAAAGGCAGGCTTTGCGACACAGCGACTGGCCGAAAAGGCCCTGTTTAAGCACAAAGGCAAAGCGATTCATCTGATCAAACCAAATACCTACATGAACTTGAGCGGCAAAGCCATGGCCTTTTGGATGAACGATTTGGGCGTGGCCAAAGAGCACACGCTGGTGGTGGTGGATGACCTGGCCCTGCCTTTTGGCGCGCTGCGCCTGAAGCCGCGCGGCAGCGCAGCGGGCCACAACGGCCTGAAGAACATTGAAGAGCTGACCGGGGGGCAAGACTATCCGCGGCTGCGGTTCGGCATTGGCAGCGATTTTGGAAAAGGCCAGCAGGTGGATTACGTGTTGAGCCCGTTTACGCCCCTCGAGTTTGACCACCTGACACCCCGGATCGACCGGGCTTGCGACATGATCCTGTCATTCTGCACGGCCGGTATTGCGCAGACGATGAACCAATTTAATCAATGAGACGCGCAGGACCGTTCGTCTGCTACGCGCTGATCTCTTGAGAAAGTAAATGCCGTTTGTTATCTTCACCCTATGAAGAGTTCTATTTTGCTTTTTCTTGCTGCCGCAATAGGCGCGAGTGCTTCAGCTCAGGTGAACACTACGAGCGAAACAGGCTTGGGAATTGCGCTGTTAGGCGGAATACAATACTTCGCGTGCACCCCTCAAGCGCCTTCCAAGTTCACCACCCTGAATATTCGGTTAGGGGCTATTGTAACGCATCGGTTAAATGATCGATTTGATCTGGAGTCAGGTGCCCTTTTGGGAGTTCGTTTGAGGCGTGATGCCGAGAATACCGCTCAAGGCTACACCATTCCCCCACCCTTCCTGGTGCTGGACGATGTAGCCAGTGCTCGCAACCATTATTTCTTGTCCATCCCGGTGTTGGGCGTGTACAAGTTGCACCATCCCAAACTCGCTTTCAAAGCCGGCCTCGCTTATACATTCCATTTCCCAAACGACAACAGCGTAACTTTTCTTACCAATCGGGGGGAGATTGGATTGGTGGCTGGAGCTTCCCTTCCGTTAAAGACCAGACTCACTTTGGCTGTTGAATACGTCCATGGTTTGACTGAACTGTACTCCTCCGGAGGAACCGTTGACGGTATCGACTACTCACTGTCCGTCCGGCACCGGCTTGTTTCCGCGGGAATCCACTACCGTCTCACCAAGTAACAGGAGGTCTCAACTGACACTCGCACCGGGCATCACCGCCTCGTGGGGTTGCAGCAGCCGCAATTTGCCATCGCTGTCTTCGGCCATCAAAATCATCCCCTGCGATTCGATGCCCATCATTTTACGCGGGGCCAGGTTGGCAACAAATGTGACTTGCTTGCCTACCATTTCTTCGGGCGTGTAGTGCTTGGCAATACCGCTCAAAATGGTGCGCACGTCCAAGCCGCTGTTTACCGTCAGCTTCAATAACTTATCGGACTTGGGCATTTTTTCCGCGGCCGTCACGGTGCCTATGCGCAGGTCGATTTTGCCGAAGTCATCAAAAACGATTTCGGGCTTTAGCGGTTTGGGTGCGTGGCTTTCGGCAGCCATCGGAGTCGTGCTGATCACGGGTTTTTTGAGTTTTTGTACTTGTCCTTCCATTTCGGCATCCTCCACATTCCGGTAGAGCAGGGAGGCGGGGTTCAACCGATGTCCCGCGGGCACCGGCTCCACCAACGTATGCGTATTCCAAAAGCGATGGCTTTCGTGCCGGGCAGTGATGTTTAGTTGGGTGAGCATGTTGGCCGATCCATCGGGCAAGAACGGCTCGCTGGCGATGGCCAGGTTGCCCACTACGGTGAGGGCATAGTTCAAGATGGCCCCTACGGCCTCCATGTCATCTTTGGCGAGTTTCCAGGGCTCAGTATCGGCCAAGAACTTATTGCCAATGCGTGCCATGTTCATGAGTTGAAACTGGGCTTCGCGAAAGCGGAAGCCGTCCAAGGCCGCGATCATCTCTGTTACCGATTTTTCGAGGTCTTCATGCGCTTGCTGGTACAAGCTGAGCACCCGGGCTCTTTTTTCGCTGGTGTTCGCCAGCTCGGCAGCCGAGGGCACACGACCGTCAAAATACTTCCACGTGAGCACCATCACGCGGTTGACAAAGTTGCCCAAGATGGCCACCAACTCGCTGTTGACTTTTTGCTGATAGTCTTTCCACGTAAAATCGGCATCTTTTGTCTCGGGCGAAATGGAGTTGAGCACGTAGCGCAACTCATCGCGCCTGCCGGGTAGTTCGGCCAGGTATTCATGGAGCCAAACGGCATGATTGCGCGAAGTGGATATCTTTTCTCCCTCCAGATTCAAAAATTCATTGGCGGGCACATTGTCGGGCAAAATAAACGACCCTTCCGCCTTGAGCATGCACGGAAAAATGATGCAATGGAACACGATATTGTCCTTGCCGATAAAATGAATCAGGCGGGTTTCCGGGTCTTTCCAATATTTTTCCCAGTCGGCTCCTTTCAATTCCCGCGTGGCCGAGATGTAGCCGATGGGGGCATCAAACCACACATACAGTACTTTGCCTTCGGCATCGGGGCGCGGCACGGGTATGCCCCAATCCAAATCGCGGGTGATTGACCGGGGCTGCAACCCCTGGTCGATCCACGACTTGCATTGCCCGTACACATTGACTTTCCAGTCCTCTTTGTGCCCTTCCACCAGCCACTCCTTCAGCCACGCTTCAAATCGATCGAGCGGAAAATACCAGTGCTTGGTGGCTTTGAGCACCGGGGCCTGGCCCGACACGGTGGAGCGCGGATTGATCAACTGCCGCGGGCTGAGGCTGGTGCCGCACTTCTCGCATTGGTCGCCATAGGCGTTGGGGTTACCACAGTTTGGGCAGGTGCCCACAATGTACCGGTCTGCCAAAAAAATGTTCTCCTGCTCATCAAAGTACTGATCGGATGTTTCCTCGATAAACCCCTGCTTGGCGTCAATGGTACGAAAAAAGTCTTGTGAAGTCTGGTGATGAATGGCGTTGGAGGTGCGCGCATAAATGTCGAACGAAATGCCAAAGTCGGCAAATGCCTGCTTCATCAGCGCATGGTATTTGTCCACAAACTGCTTGGGCGACACACCCTCTTTTTTGGCCCCCAATGTGATGGCCACCCCGTGCTCGTCCGAGCCGCAAACGAAAACCACGTCCTCTCCTTTCAGGCGCAAATAGCGCACATACGTATCGGCCGGCAGGTACGCCCCCGCGATGTGCCCGATGTGCAGTGGACCGTTGGCATAGGGCAACGCAGCGGTAACGGTGGTGCGCTTGAATTTCTTTTCCTTCATGTGTACAGCGATGGTTTTCCGGGAATCCGCCTGTTGGCAGGTTGGGGTCATTCAAAGCGGCAGCCGCGCGGGGCTTGACCACCTTGCCTGGTCCCGTCTTTTCCCACAAAACAGAGGCACAAAGATGCCAACTGCCATGGCGCAAACCAAATGATTTAGGGGGAACTCAAGGCGGCCATCACATCTTGCCCTTTGATCATCAGGGCCAGGCGCTCGTCTTCGTCCAACAAGGTGAATTCCATTTCCTTGGGACGGTTGGGTAAAATGAGTTGGAAGGTGGTCGGTTCTTTGCTTCGCCTGAGCTTGATGCGACCGCCCAACCTGCGGGCGGCTAGTTGGGCCATGAACAGGCCCAAACCCATGCCGTGCGAATCGCTGGCCACGTAAAACAGTTGAAATACTTTGACACCTGCTTTTTCGTCAATGCCCTGGCCGTTGTCTTCCACCGAAATAAACGTGCGCCCCTCCTTTTGCTTCCAACTCACCTTGATGTACTTCTCTTGGCGGTGGGGCGAAAAATATTTGAAGGAGTTGTGGATCAGGTGGGCCAGAATCATGTACAGGAGGGCCCTGTCCGTACGGAGTCCTTCCTTCCACTCGCCCTGCTGCAACCGCAGCGAAATGAGCGGGAAGTGATCCAGTTGGTTAAACGACCGGAACACCTCTTCGGCCAAGGCACCCACGTCAATCGACTCAATGCACACGGGCTGGTTGCGGATGCGGTTGATGTCCGTCAACTGGCTGAGCATGGCGCTGAGCCCCTCGGTGGTAGACTCGATTTTGGCGAGGTAATCCTTTACCTTGGCGGGATCGTCTTGTTCCTGCTTGGCCAGGTTGGTGAGGCCCAGCAGCGTGGTCAGCGGCCCGCGGATGTCGTGCGAAGCGCGGTAGATCAGGTGGTCATACTCGCCATACGACTTGCGCAATTCCATGTTGCTGAGCCGGAGGTCGTTGGTTTTTTCTTTGACGGTGGTGGTCAGGTTTCGGTTGTGGCTCTCGATGACGATCATGGCCTCCGCGAGCTTTCGCTTGGCAATGGACTGCTGGCGGGCCGAGCGCAAAATGAAATAGATAAGTATGAAGGACAACGCCACAGCCGTGGAGATGGCGAAGATGAGCATGCGCTGACGCGCCAACGCTTCTTCGCGCAGCAAAAGAATCTGATTTTTTTCTTCAATAGTGCGAAGGTTCTCCCGCTCAAAATACTTTGTTTGGATCTTCACCAGGTTTCTCCGCATTTCAGCACCCCGAGTACTATCCGTCAAACTGATGTATTTATTTCGATATTGTAACGCGCTCGAAACGTCATTCAACACTTCATACACATCACCCATTGTCTCAAAAATCCGAATTCGCTGCTCAATATTATCGGAACTTGAGCTGAGTTTTTCCGCGCGCTGAAGTGTCATTAATGCCTTTGCCTGATCATAGCGAGAATAAATATTTGCAAGATTCAACAAGGCGTCAATCTCAACACCGATATTTTGAATTTTCTTGGCAGACTGGATAGACTCAAAGAAATTCCTTTCTGCATCTTCGAACTTACCTCGTTTTAATAAGCTTACACCTAGAGTCAACCTTGCCTCGGCCGTGAGCTCATCGCTGCAATCTGGTTTACATAATTTAAGCGCAGCATTTAGAAAACTCTCCGATTTTTCAAATTGATGTAACTCATTGTAGCAAAGAGCCAGGTTTACGTATAGTCGATCAATATCAAAGCGAATATCATGTTGCTTTTTGATTTCAAGAGACCTTAAATAATAAAGGAGAGCTTCTTCATGCTCGAGCAACCTAAAATACACAAGGCCAATATTATTTAGCGTGATACTTAAATCTTCCCATCTGCCCGGTTTCTCGTTCTCCGCTAAGCAAAGAAAATGAAATTCAAGTGCCTTATCATAGTCGCCTAGAGACATATATGATACAGCAATCACATTGGCGGCTTTAACATAGTCGTCAATAAATTTATTTCGTTTTGCTATTGCTAATATCTCTGAAAGTTCGCGAATGGATTCAGATGTTTTTCCCTGTCTCCGTAAAATAAATCCGATAGCGTACCCTGACTGAACGATTTTTGCACTATCTGCCAATCTATAGGCCAACCGATTGGCCAGACTTACATACTCAAACGACTTGTTGATGTTGGTAGGCAAATAATATCTCCCCAATTCCAAAAAACCTTCGTATCTTCCCTTGTCATCGCGCGCATCCAAGCTGTTCTCAATGGAATCCATGCGCGCCTGTTGTGCCGTGCCTGAAAATGGCACCCACAGCAATACCGCCACCACCCACAGCAACCCCTTAAAATATCGACCGCTCATAAAATTTAGTCACACGCGTACCTTCACGAATAATGTTTGGCTTTTCACCCACTTCACCCAATATACCTTTGCAATGTAAATCGAAATTCACTCGAGACAAATAGAAATTTATTCTCCATCACAAATTAACCTCAATTAAAATCATGAAAAAGTTCTTCTACACCCTGGCTGTTGTTTTGTTTGCTTCTGTTGCCATGATCAGCTGTGCTGATGATGAAGTTAAAGTAAAAGAAAATATGGCCAGTGGAAGTCCCAGCATTAAATCGTTTTAATCGTACGCTGTCTAGTTTAAGCTGTAAACACATGAAAACAAAATTATCAATTATTGCGCTCGTTGTAGTCGCTTTGATTACCGTGTCGTTTGGTTTCAGCACGAAATCGGCAAAAAGCACGGAGGTAAAGAAATCCGAGATTTCGCAGAGCGGAACGCCCCAGGGCGGATTTGCCTCTGAGCAGATGTTCTGACCTCCCGTTCACCGGTCTAAAGGAGCCTTTCGGCTCCTTTTTTTTTGCCAATTCGGCAAAAACAGGGGGTAACCTTACATGGCTATTGGCGCAAAAAAAGTCTCACGCTACCGCTTCAAGCAGTCCAAAAAAAGTCCGCCAGGCGAAAGGTGCCTTATTGGAGAACTACCTCGTAGGGCAGGCGGGCCTGTGCTCCGTACAGCCCTTGCAGCTTCTTCATCTGCTCATACAGCGGGTAGTACATACCCAACTCTTCCTTGATTTGCCGAACTTTCACGTCCTCCATACCCGACATCCACTCTTCCCAAAAGTTTCGCTGCTTGGGATAGAAGCGGGTTTTGTAGCTCGTGGTCCCTGCCATATCAGCCGCCAGCGCGACAGCCTCATCGTACCCACCTAAGATGTCCACCAGTCCGTTGGCCTGTGCCTGCTCGCCCGTCCACACGCGGCCCGAAGCTATCTTTTTGATATCGGCCTGGCTCATGCCGCGGCCTGCGGCTGCCTTGGCCGTGAACGTCTCGTAGATCTCTTCGGTTTGCTTTTGGAAGATGGCTTTTTCGGCATCGCTCAGCGGACGGGTAAAACTGAGGTCGCCAATCTCGCCCGTGCGCACCTCGTCAAAGGTGATGCCCAGCTTATTGTCCATGAATTTGCTCACATCAAACAACATGGAAAATACCCCGATGGAGCCGGTGATGGTGTTGGGCTGCGCCACTATGGTATCACAACCCATGGCCAGATAATACCCGCCCGAAGCGGCATAGTCGCCCAGCGAAGCCACCACGGGTTTTGCTTGCTTCGCCAACTCGATTTCGCGCCACATCACATCCGAAGCCAGCGCGCTGCCTCCGGGGGAGTTGACGCGCACCACGATAGCCTTCACGTTGTCGCTGAGCCGGGCTTTGCGAATCTGTTCGGCAAACGTATCGGATCCCACCACCCCGGGCTGTGCTTTGCCCGACAGGATGTCGCCATCGGCCACAATCACGGCTATCTCATCCGTACCGGAAGAGGCGGCCACGTTTTTCTTGTATTTGTTATACTTGACGAAGTTGATCTTGGCGTTTTCGCTCACCCCGAGGCGGGTGCGAAAATCGGCCAAAACCTGGTCGTAGTAATACAGCGAATCGACCAGCCCCAGGGCCAAGGCATCCTGAGCCGAGCGCACCAGCATTTTATCCGCTATTTCCTTCACCCGCGCTTTTTCAAGGTTTCGCGACTCCGCAATGTTCTCTACCAGGTTTTCCTGGATGGTGTTAATCCACTCTTGCAATTGCAGGCGGTTGGCCTCGCTCATCTTGTCGAGCAGAAAGGGCTCCACTGCGCTCTTGAATTCGCCAACACGGAAAATTTCCGGCTCGATGTCCAGTTTGTCAAACATTTTTTTGAAGAATGTGACATTGGCGGTAAGGCCGTTGAACTCCAGTTCGCCTTCGGGGTTGAGGTAGACCTTGTCAGCCGCGGAGGCGACATAGTACGCGGGCTCGGTGTAAATCTCGCTGTAGGCCACCACCCATTTTCCGGCCTGGCGGAAATCCAACAACGATTGGCGTATCTCTTCGGCTGTGGCATAGCCGGCCATCACAAACGTAACGTCCAGAAAAATACCTTGAATTTTCGGATCTTCCTGAGCGGCTTTGATGACCGATTTGAAATTGAGCAAGCCGATGGCCGACTCGTCCGCCCCGGGGATCGGCAGTCCTTCAAACGGATTTTCTGTTTCCTGCTGTGAGATGGGCACATTCAACTTCAGGTGCAGCACCGAGTTGTCCTTGACCACAACCTTGTCATCGGTGGAGGAGGCGCTGGACACCAAGCCCACCATGGCGAAGAAGAACAACGCAAAAAGGGCTACCAAGGCCACCAACGTGCCCAAACAGGAGGCGAAAAACGTCTTGAAAAAGTTCATAGGCTGTTTATGAAAGGGTCAAAAATACAAAACCGGAGCAGGCTACCACAAGCCATTTGTGTCTTAACGGGAATGACACGCCAAGGTTAAAGGCCCTGCCCTAAACAGGAGCCGATGGCGTGGGCTATAGCTATAAGGCCTTTTTGCCCCTCCACCCCTCCACTAAAAAGCCAAGCCCGTAGCCCGTCAGTTGTACGAGGGCTGCGGGTATGCTCAAAAACGCCACCGCGGCCGACCGAGTGACGCGCCAGGCATCAATGGCCACCGCCACAAGATAGGTGCCGTACAGGCTGGCGGCCACCATGAACAGGGGCGTGAATACCCATGCCATGACGGGCAGGCTCACAAGCCCAAGGGTAAAAACGCTTGGGAAGGCATGTACCCATTTCACTTCCCCGGCATGGGCGCGCCCCACGCGCACCCGACCGCGGGCAAAACCAAAAACCTGTTTGAAAAACTGCCGAAAGGTGGCCCTGCGTTTGTGAAACACATAGGCCTCGGGAATCAGCACCACTGCAAACCCCGACTGGTGCATGCGAATGCTCAGTTCGATATCTTCGGCCAGGCGGTCGAAGCGAAAGCCTTGTGTTTTTTCCCACACGGCCCGACTGAGGCCCATGTTGAAGCTGCGCGGCTGAAACCGGCCGATGTGGTGCGCTTTGCCGCGTATGCCGCCCGTGGTGAGTACCGATGACATGGTGTAGGCCATGGCGCGTTGCAGCAGGGAAAAACTCGCGTGGCCGCGATCGGGGCCACCCCACGCATCAATCGTTTGCCGGGCCAACGCGGTCGTTACCGTCTCAAAATAGTGCGCGGGCAAAAGGCAGTCGCTGTCAAACAGGACGAAGTAATCGCCCCGGGCCAGGGTGAATCCAAAATTGCGGCTCGGGCCCGGGCCGCTGTTGGGTTTCACCGCATACTGAATTGAAAGCCGGTCGCTAAAGGCCTCCACTACTTTTTCGCTGGTGCGGAGGCTGCCGTCCTCCACCACCACTACCTCAAACGGCTTTTGCGTCTGCTGCGCCAGGCTGGTCAACAATTCGGCTAATTCTTCGGGCCGATTGTAAACGGGCACAATAACAGAAAAACATGGTTGCGACATGGGGCCGCAAGATAATGACCGGCCCGCGATTGACCACACGCTTAAATGCTGTAACATTGTTCCATGCGAACCACTCTAACCTTTGTTTCCGCGCTGGCGGTACTGGCGTTGATCGCCCACGTGGGGGCCGCGCAAACTCCACCAGCAGCCGATGTACAATCTGTTGACGGCATCGTGAAGGCCCTGTATGAGGTGATCTCGGGCGAAGCGGGCCAACCCCGCGATTGGGTGCGGTTTCAAAACCTGTTTGCGGCCGATGCGCGGTTGATCCCCACCCGAAAAGATGCAGCGGGCAACCTTCACCCACAGGCCTTGTCGCCCAGCGAGTACGTCACATTGTTCAAAGCGCGGATCCCCAACGGCTTTTTTGAACGCGAACTGGGACGAAGAACCGAGACGTATGGCACCGTCACGCATGTTTTCAGCACCTACGAAACCCAGGAGAAAAAAGACGGGCCCGTGACCAACCGCGGCATCAACAGCATTCAATTGTTTTATGACGGCCAGCGGTATTCCATTGTGACCATCTTTTGGTGTGCCGAGAGCATGGGTTTTCCGCTGCCGGCCCACTACATCGATGGACGAACACCCCGATGAACGAGGTCGTGCTTTTCAGCGGCTTGGGTGCCAATGAGCGCGTCTTCCAATTTTTGGATTTGGGCCCGGTTCACGCGGTTATCATCCGCTGGGTACAACCCCACCCGCGCGAAAGTCTGGAAGACTATGCCAAGCGCATCTGCGAACAAATTCCGTTTGCATGCCCCACACTGGTGGGTGTCTCCTTTGGTGGCATGGTGGCGGTGGAGGTGAGCAAACACCTCCCCCACCAACGCGTGGTGTTGATTTCTTCGGCCCCCACCTATCGCCAAATCCCGCGGTATTTTCGTTGGGCTGGCAAGCTGCGATTGCACCGGCTTATGCCCCCGCGAAGTGCCAAAAAGCCGGGCCGTTTGCTGCACTGGATGCTGGGCGTGCGCCAGCCCGAACACAAGAACCTCATGGCCGCCATCCTAACGGATACGGACCCTGTTTTTCTCGCCCGCGCGGTAGATATGATTTTGCGATGGCGGAATGAGCATGTACCCGCCACCCTTTATTGTGTGCATGGCCAGCACGATCGGCTGCTGCCCAAAACAAACTTTGCGTATGATGAGGTGTTGGACGGAGGCCATCTGCTGATTGTCACGCAGGCACCAACCGTGTCGACACGGCTTCGGCAACTCTTGATTACGCCACCATCTTTTCGATGAGCAGGATCATGATGTGGATCACCTTGATGTGTATTTCCTGAATACGATCGGCATAGCCAACATGCGGAACCCGTATCTCCACATCGGCCAACGGTGCCAGCTTTCCTCCGTCTTTGCCCGACAAGATGATCACCGTCATTCCTTTTTCTTTGGCAGCCTGAGCCGCTTTGATCACGTTTGCGCTGTTGCCGCTGGTGCTGATGCCCAACAGCACATCGCCCTTTTGGCCCAACGCTTCGATGTAGCGCGAAAAGACGAATTCATACCCATAGTCGTTGCTCACGCACGACAGATGGCTGGGGTCGCTCACGCAAATGGCTGGCAGGGCCCTGCGGTTGTCGCGGTAGCGGCCGGTCAGTTCCTCGGCAAAATGCATGGCATCGCAATGCGAACCTCCGTTGCCGCACGAAATGATCTTGCCATTGGCACGGATGGCATGCGCCATGTATGTGGCGGCCTGCTCAATCTTCAAAAGCTGGACGGGGTCATTGACGAAGTGATCCAACACGTTTTGGGCTTCACGCAATTCGGCCGCGATCGCTTCGGTATACGACATAGAGATTAGGACTTGGGTTGAACGGTGGCTTCGGCTGCGCGCTTTTTTTCTGCTTGCTGCAAGTCATAGACCGTTGCCTTCAGTGTGTTGTTTTCCAAGCGAAGCGACTCATGTCCCTTTCGCGCGCGCCTGGTGTCCAGCCATGTCCACCCGGCTTCCACTAAAAACAAACCAAACCCCATGATGGCCCCCCATTTGAACAGCGCTGTCTTCTCTGACAAATCATACAAATCCACCAGCTTATCGTTTGCCTTTAAGCTTTCGACATACAAAATGAATAAGATGACGCTGAGGTGGTAGGCACCAAAGAGACAAAGAAAAATGATCCTGCGCTGATTCATGCACGAGCGTTTACGCGACAAACATAGCCAAAAGATAACGAATTAAGGCTTGCCCGTGTGTTGGATGTCGATTAGTTTTTTGTAGATGCCATTTTGGGCGATCAGCGCATCGTGGCGGCCACGCTCGACAATTTCGCCACCCTGCACCACCACAATTTCATCGGCATGCTGAATGGTGCTTAAGCGGTGTGCTATGATGATGGACGTGCGGTTCATCATCAAATTGAAGAGTGCTTCTTGCACTGCCTTCTCCGATTCTGAATCCAAGGCACTGGTGGCTTCGTCCAAAATAAGAATGGGCGGGTTGCGCAACACGGCCCGCGCGATGGCAATGCGCTGCCGCTGCCCACCCGAAAGCTTGGAGCCCCGTTCGCCAATGGCTGTGTCATAACCCTGCTCGGTTTGCATAATGAAGTCGTGGGCATTGGCCACGCGAGCCGCGCGTATCACGTCTTCCTTTCGCACCTGCCGAAGGCCAAAGGCAATATTATTAAAAATGGTGTCGTTGAATAAGATAGACTCTTGCGTAACAATGCCCATATGGCTGCGCAGCGACTCGATCTCATAGTCGGTGATGGGCTTGCCATCCACCCACACTGCACCTTTGGTCGGATCATAAAAACGAGGGATCAAATCGGCCAGTGTGGATTTACCCCCGCCCGAGGGCCCCACCAGCGCCACGGTTTTACCTTTGGGAATGGACAGGTTAATGTCTTTCAGCACCAAGTCGCTGTTGTATGCAAACGAAACGTTTTTGAACTCAATGGAATTCGTGAACTCGCCCAGCGGCACGGCTCCCGGCTTGTTCAGGATTACAGGCGTCTGATCAATCAGCGAAAAAATGCGGTTGGCGGAAGCGGTGCCGCGCTGCAAGGAAGTGATGCCGTTCGAAAAATTTTTGGCCGGTTGGATGATCATGGAGAAAATCGCCAAAAAGCCGAGAAACTGTTCGGGCTTTAGCAGTTCATCTTCCATGACCAGGCTGCCACCAAAAAAGATGATGCCGGCAATGATTAACACGCCCAGAATCTCCGACACCGGGGAGGCCAACTCATTTTTGTAGGCCATCGATTTGCTTGACTTGCGGTAGCGTTCGCTCTCTTCTTCCATCTTGTCGATGACAAAATCACGGGCATTGAACGCTTTCACCACACGCATCCCCGAAAACGTCTCGTCCAGTATATTAACAATCCGCCCCAGCGATTCTTGGGTGTCTTTTGCCTGGCGCTTCAGCCGTTTGATGATTTCGGCAATGACACCGCCCGTCAGCGGCAACACGATCAGCGTAAACAGCGTGAGCTTGGTGGAGATGGTAAACAACACTACGAAATACGCCAGGATGGTGAGCGGCTCTTTGAGTACGGCTTTCAGGCTGTTCATGACCGCATTTTCCACTTCGCCCACATCGTTGGTGAACCGCGAAATCAAATCGCCCTTGCGCTCGGAGTTGAAGTAGCCGATGTGCTGGCCGGATATCTTGCGAAAGATGTCCATGCGAATATTTTTGACCAGGTCGGCCCGGATTTTGGTGGCCATCACGCGCTCCAAAAACCGAAACAAATTAGCGAGCAGTACAGACGCCACGATCAGGCCGCACACGAACATCAGCGCTTCCAGCCGGCCGTAGGTAGTGGTGATGCCTAAAAAATAATGATTGAATAGTTGCGTGACATACTCGATGGAGAACGCAAAATCGGGCAGTGGAGGAACGGGCTGTGGCTCCTTGTTGAACAACACGCTGAGCATGGGCATGACCAACACGATGTTGAACGCCCCAAACACAATGCCTAAAATCGAATAAAAGAAAAAGAAAAAAAGTTTGAATGGCAGCTCGCGGGCATAGCCCAATACGCGCAAAAAAGTTTTCATGAGCGTACAAAGGTATCAATAATCATATAAGCGGGGGGCGATGTTCCACCGCAGCGCGCCTGAGAGCAGCGCGGTGTTCGTGCTCACGGGGAAGGTAACGTCCGCTGGCACCGGGCTGGGCGGCTCCGCCACCGCGCTCTGGCGGTAAACAAGGTTGACATCCAAAAATAGGTTGTGCTTGATTTGATACGAAGCGGTAAACGTGCCCATGGCGAGCGTTTCTTTGAGGCCTTGTCCAATTTCATTTCCAAAGTCGTTTTCGCGGGTGCGGCTATTCTTGAGGGGGTCACCGCCCACGTTTGTATCGCTGCGATCGCGGCCACGCGTAGCCCAGATGGCCTTGGCCGTCAGGTTGAGCCTGGGCAGCGGTTGATACCGTGCCACCCCAATCCATTCGCTGAAGTTGGCTCCAAACGGATGCGCAATGGGCTGAAAATAATTCGTGTAGCTGGCAAACTGCGTGTGGTGCGAATAGGTAAACGGGCGCACAACGTTCAGCTCGCCTTGCAGGTCCAGGTTGGCCACGCCAAAGGCGTCTACGTACTTGGCCCCCAGTTGCGCCCCAAACTTGTTGGCCCACCAGCCATTGCCCGCGCGCACCTCACTCAGGAGGAATTCGTCCAGCACAAACTGGCCGTAAACCGATACCTTTTTGGCTGCCAGCCATTTGAAGTCGGCCCCCAAGATCACGTTATCGCCCGCGCTGCCAAACTGCGTTTCAATAGCGCGAAAAAAAATGACCGGGTTGAGATAGCTGAGGTCAAAGGTGTTGTTGTTGACCGAGTCCTTCGGACTGAAAATGACCGACTCAAAAACACCCAGGTTCAATTTTTTACCGATGTTGATGGAGGCATGGTGAAACATGACATATTTTTCGGGATAGCGTGTGCCACCCCGGGCGCCATTGGCGGTGAGCACCGGTTGGGCCACCATGCGGTTCACTTGAAACAGATAGTTCAGCTTCCACACGCGCACCTGTGTACGCCAAAACAAATGGGGCGCAGAAAAGTCAGAAAAGATGAGCGAGCGCATGCCGTTGCCCACAAAGAGCCTGTCTTGCCCCAACTGCATGTCCACGTGCTTGCTCACGTTGAAGTCGATGTATCCGCGGGCGTGAAAAAAATCCACGCCCGTTTCTTTAAAATTCTTCCAGAAACCCTCGTGTGGCACTACGGGGTTGTTGAAAATAGCGCGGGCGTACGAGGGCAGGCGCAGTTGGTTTTCGGTGAGCAAGGTGTAAAATCCGATTTTTCCGTCCACGATGCCGCGTATTTCCACCCCGCGTGTATTGACAAACAAGGGCTCGTCCAGGCGTGAATCATGGCCCGCACCTACATGCAATACCGGATTTACGTGCAGGTCAAAGTCGGGCTCCGACACATGTGCAAAATCTGATTTTTTGCGGTACAGGTTTTTCAATACGGGCCGCTCGCTGTTGCTGCTGGCGGCCTGGCTCCATTCCCAACTGTCGTTAAGCACATACGCGCGGTTAAAGGCGTCTGCGCGCGAGTCAAACTGTCCGCTTTTTTCCAGCGAGTCAAACGCCTGCACTACGGTGTTGCGCTGATAGGGTTTGAGGGCTGTAAAAATGCCGGGCAAAAGGCGCCCGCTTTTGGTCTCGTAGCGATCAATCAGGTGATAGTAGTCCTCGTTGAGGGGGATGTTGGTGCTTTGGGCCACCAGTTGTGTCATAGCCAACAACATCATCCATGATGTGATCCAGTATCTCATCGATCGGTTAGTCATGTAGGGGGGAAAGGGCTTTGGGGTATGGCGGGTGTCCGCTGGGCCATGTAGATGTGCCAGTTTGGCCCCAAAAGTTCCGTTTTTTGAACCAAAAGTAACCGATCGGCACGGGTGGCCCAAATTATTGCCAAACGGGCCTTGCAAAAAGAGCCTGATTCCCTATTTTTGCAGTCCTTTAACGAGAAAAAAGCGCAATTCACATGAAAAAAGGCATTCATCCGGAATACAAAGACGTCATTTTCTGGGATACCACCAGCGATGTAAAATTTTTGAGCCGCTCCACCTCGGTTCCCAAAGAAACGGCCAAGTGGACCGATGGCAAAGAATACCCCGTCATTAAAGTGGAAGTGAGCTCTGCTTCGCACCCCTATTTTACAGGCAAGAAGATGTTTGTGGATACGGCTGGTCGCGTGGAAAAATTCCAAAAGAAGTACCAGAAAAAAACGGAACCAAAAGTATAAAATCGGGCGCCAACACACGGTTGAAGTGTTGGGTATCCGCCAGTAACATATTTCTTTTTTGCGGTGTAAGAGCCTCCCCACGCGGGAGGCTTTTGCTTTTGATGCCGGGGCACACGTCCGTTTCGGGGGCAAGTTTAGCCAGCGCGTGTAGCCCTAAAACTGCCCGGCTATTTGTACCTTCGCCCCGATGAACGTAGTGCTCTTTGATACGCCCGCCCTTCGCCAGCACCTGCTTCCCTTCACGTTTACCCGACCCGCCTCCGAGATGCGCGTGGGCATCCTGTTGATCCGCGAAAAATGGGAAAAAGCATTGGCCGTCTCCTGCTCGCATCAGACGGTGCCTTATCTCCAACCGAAATTTCCCACGGTACTTGCCTCCGACAACCTGTTTATCAACGGGGCGCTTTGCCCTGATGAAGGCGTGCGCAGGGCCATTCTCGGTTTGCAGCCCGAGCAAGTGCTCCAACAAGCCGGTGAGGTATTGGCTGCGCGCTCGGCCGCCCCGCATTGGACGGAGGCCACACAGGGCAAATCAGTCGAATACCCCGCGGACGTGACACTCATAGACCGGCCTTGGAAGCTGTTCCAAACCAACGCGGCCCAGCTAAAAATGGATTTCCAGCGGCTGACAAACGGGCGAGCATCGCACCCCATCACCGATCCGCACACGCGCGTGTACGGGGCCGAGAATATCTTCCTGGAAGAAGGGGTGGACATCAAAGCAGCCATCCTTAATGCCGAAGGCAGCGTGATCTATTTTGGCAAAAACACACAGGTGCAAGAAGGCGCTATTATCCGCGGCAACCATGCCTTTGGCGAGGGCGTGGTAGTCAATGTGGGTGCCAAAATGCGGGGCGATACTTCCATTGGCCCGCATTGCAAGATTGGTGGCGAAGTGAGCAACTCCATCCTGTTTGGGTATAGCAACAAAGGGCACGATGGCTTTTTGGGAAATTCGGTATTGGGCGAATGGTGCAACCTGGGGGCGGACACCAACACCTCAAACCTGAAAAACAACTATGAGGCGGTGAAGTTGTGGAGCTATGCCAAAGGGGGGTTTGTCTCCACGGGCCTGCAGTTTTGCGGACTGATGATGGGCGACCACAGCAAGTGCGGCATCAATACCATGTTTAACACGGGCACGGTGGTGGGCGTGGGTGCCAATATTTTTGGCGATGGATATCCTCGCAATTTTGTACCCTCGTTTGCCTGGGGTGGTGCCGCAGGCTTCACCACGTTCCAATTGAGCAAAGCGCTGGAAACGGCCGAGAAAGTAATGGAGCGGAGGGGTAGGCGCCTGACAGCGATGGATCGGGATATTTTGACGGAGGTTTTTAACATGACAGCAGGGTACAGGGTTTGGGAAAAGAAACAGCCGTCAACCACATGAGGACGCCAGCCCCGTGCCAGTAACCAACACCCAGTAAACATGAGATTTGCCGATATACCCGGACTCGATTCGATCAAAGAAAAACTGATTCGCTCGGTGCGCGAAAACAAAATCGCGCATGCGCAGCTTTTTGCCGGCAAACCGGGCGCCCTCAACCTGCCGATGGCATTGGCCTTCAATACCTACATCCACTGTCTCGACAAAAAAGAAAACGATGCCTGCGGGCAATGCCACGCGTGCTCCAAAAACCTCAAGTACATCCACCCGGATGTCACCTTTGTGTTTCCGTTAGCCAACCTTACCGGAGACAAAGACGAAGACCGCTTTCGGGCGGATATCCTCAAAAGCTGGCGGCAGTTTTTGTTGGAGAAACCTTTTGGCGATGCCGATGCGTGGGCCGCGTTTTACGGGGCGGAAGATAAGCAGCCGCTGATTTCCCGCGAGGAAAGTCGCGAAATCGTAAAGGCGCTCTCGCTCAAACCGTTTGAGAGCCGCTTCAAAGTGATGTTGATCTGGCAACCGGAGTACATGCACCCGGCAGCCGCCAACGGCATCCTGAAAATCCTGGAAGAGCCACCTCCGCAAACCATCTTTTTGTTGGTCACCAACGCCTTTGATCAATTGATGGCCACCATCCTGTCGCGCACACAAATGGTGCAGGTACCGTTGCTGCCCGATGAAACCCTGGCCGCCTACCTGCGCGACAACCACGCCATCAGCGGCAGCAAAAACGACAAAATCGTGCAACAGGTGGAAGGCAACCTCCACGCAGCCCTTCAATGGACAGACGAAGAGGGCGAGGATGACAGCAGCACGTTCTTTTTCGACTGGATGATGGCCTGTTTTAATGCCAACTATGGTGAAGTGGTGAGTATGGCCGACACCTTTCACGAAGCCGACCGCCAGCGCCAGCGCCACGTGGTAGCCCACGCCCTGGGCATGATGCGGGAGGCTTTGTTGCACCGGGCGGGGGCTGCAGCGATAAGCCGGGTAAAAGGCCATGAACAACAGCGCATTCAACGGCTGAGTGCACGCCTGCATGCCTTTCAACTGGATGTGATCACCCGCTTGCTCAACGAGGCGCTGTTTCACCTGGAGCGCAACGGCAGCGCGAAGATGATCTTTACCGACCTTTCCATCCGGTTGGGCCGCGTCATCCGTTCAGCCGGAGAAGCATGACGCAAGCCCATATTTTCCTATTTTTGCGCGTCAAAATTTGGAAACACGCGTCTATGAAAAATGTAGTTCCCTGTAGCCTCCTGTTTCTCTTGTTTATCCTCACGGGCTGTGCCCAGAAAAAAGACATGGACTATCTCATCACGATTTCAACGGACCATGGAGACATGGTTGCCGTTTTGTACGATCAAACCCCCAAGCACAAGGCCAACTTTGTAAAACTGGCCAACGAAGGGTTTTACGATGATCTGTTGTTTCACCGGGTGATCAACGGGTTTATGATTCAGGGGGGCGACCCCGAATCGCGCGGGGCAGCCGCAGAAAAACGCCTTGGCAACGGAGGCCCGGGCTACAATGTAGAGGCCGAGTTTGTGCCAGGCTTATTCCACGAAAAGGGCGCGCTCTCGGCTGCACGTTTGGGTGATGAAGCCAATCCCGCCAAGGCCTCCAGCGGGAGTCAGTTCTACATCGTTCAAGGCAAAACCTACGGAGCGGATGAACTGAGTCAATTGGAAACCAACATCGCCTACGGCAAAAAAAACCTGGCCCTGCGCGAAGTGTTGTACAAACCTGAAAACAAAGCGCTGCTTGACCAGGTGATTGAAAAGCAACACGCCAATGATGTCACTTGGCTCAATCAATTTTTTCTGAGTTCGGATAGCGTGATCAAAAAGCAAAACCCCGGCTATGTGCCGTTTGCGTTTACGCCCCAACAAAAAGAAACCTACCAGACTGTGGGGGGCACTCCTCATTTGGACAGTGACTACACCGTGTTTGGCAAAGTGATCAAAGGACTGGATGTGTTGGACAAAATCGCTTCGTTGCCCACCCAGGTGGGCGACCGCCCCGTGACCGATGTAAAAATGCAGGTAACCGTGAAGCCGATGGCCCGCAAAGACATCGAAAAAGAGTACGGATACACGTTTCCTTCCCTCAAAAAGTAATCATGAAGGTTGCCGTTACCGGGGCTATGGGGCTGTTGGGTCATGAGCTGACCCGGCAACTGCGGCAGCTTCCACGGATGGAGCCGCTGCCCACCGCCCGCCCGCGCGGCACCCTGCCCGAGGGCATCATCCCGCTGGACATAACGGATAGGGCTGCGGTGATTGATTTTTTCGATCGTCACCGCCCCGCAGTGATTGTGAATTGTGCCGCCATGACGCAGGTAGACCAGTGTGAGACCGACCGCGAAGCGTGCTGGCTCAACAACGTGACGGCTGTCGACTATTTATTGCAAGCCGCCAGCCAGACGCAGACACACTTCATCCACCTCTCTACCGACTTCATTTTTGACGGGAGCCACGGCCCGCTGGACGAAACGGCCGTTCCCCGGCCCATCAACTACTATGGTGAAAGCAAGTGGGCGGCCGAGCAGCGCGTGAGGCACAGCAACCTGCCGTGGGCGATACTGCGCACGGTGCTGGTGTACGGCAAACCCGCTTTTCCCGGCCGGGCCAACATCGTTACGTGGGTAAAAGAAAGTTTGGAGAGCCGCAAACCCATTCGTGTGGTAAACGACCAATGGCGTACCCCCACCTTTGTGAATGACTTGGCCGCAGCCTGCGTGCTGGCGATCCGGAAAAAAGCCACGGGCGTATATCACATTTCGGGCGAAGAACTGATGACGCCTTATGACCTGGCCATGCGCGTGGCCGCGTTCTTTGAGTTGGATACCCAACTGATTACGGCTACCGACATCACCGGATTTCAGCAACCGGCCCAACGGCCGCCCCGCACGGGCTTTATCATTGCCAAAGCCAAGCGCGAACTCGGTTTCGAACCGCGCACACTGGAAGAAGGACTTGCCGCTCTTTAGCGTCTCTCCTCCGGTAGCGCACGTCTCCGATCTTTCTTCTCCCCACTTTGCGCGGTAAAATCGCCAGCATTGGGCTGCTTGATTTTTTTGTGCTACTTTTTGCGCGTTAACCAACGGCAACACATTCATGGCAACATCCACCCGGGGACAATGGGCATCGAAATTTGGTTTCATCATGGCTGCGGCCGGCTCGGCCGTGGGGTTGGGTAACATCTGGCGCTTCCCCTATTTAACAGGCGAAAACGGAGGAGCCGCCTTTGTGCTGGTGTACGTGGGCTGCGTGATCCTGATCGGTGCGCCCATGCTCATCAATGAGATTGCGCTGGGCCGGCTCACCGGAAAAAATCCGGTTGGCGCGTTTCAGCACACCGGAGCCAATCGGTGGTGGACATTTCTGGGAGGGGTATTGCCGCTGGTGGTCACATTTGTAGTGCTCAGTTACTACAGCATTATTGCCGGCTGGACGGTCGGCTACATCATTACGTCCCTGTTTTCGATTGAAACCTCGTTCACCGCATTTATTGCCAATCCCACGTATGTGGTGCCGCTGGGTGTTTTTGTCATGCTCGTTACGGTGTTGATTGTGTTGGGGGGCGTTTCGGGCGGCATCGAAAAAGCAACGAAAATCATGATGCCCCTGCTGTTTGTTTTGCTGTTGATCGTCATCGGTCGGAGCTTGACGCTTCCCGGTGCCGAAAAGGGGGTGGCCTATTACCTGATCCCCGATTTTTCGAAGATCAATGGCATGGTGGTGTTGAAGGCATTAACCCAAGCTTTCTTTTCGCTCGGCATCGGCTGGGGCATGATGATCACGTATGGGTCGTACCTGCCCAAAAATCAGAACATTGTTTCATCGAGTTTATGGGTGGGCCTTATGGACACGTCCGTGGCGCTGCTGGCGGGCCTGATGGTTTTTCCCGCGGTGTTTGCATTCAACATGTCGCCCTCTCAAGGGCCTACGCTTGTGTTCAGCGTATTGGCCAACATTTTTCAAGAGATGCCGCTGGGCAACCTGGCCGGGGCGTTGTTTTTCCTGCTGTTGTTTTTGGCGGCCATTACGTCCACCATCTCCATGCTGGAGGCGCCTGCGGCTTATTTCATGGACACCCGCAAATGGTCGCGCAAGAAGGCTGCGTGGGTGGTGGCCACCGCGGCCTTTTTAGTTGGCATCCCTGCTGCACTTTCCAACGGCAGCAGCGATTTTTTCACTTCGCTCAGCCTAACGGTTTTTGGCGAAACCAAAAAGGGTTTCATGGACATCATGGATTACGTGTTTGGCACGTTGTTTATGATGGTGGTGGTGCTAGCCACGTGCATCTACAGTGGCTGGCTCATCAAGACGAGTCAACTGGTGGATGAAATTGCGCAGGGCTCGCCTCGCTTTACCCAACCGATAATCGGGGGACTTACGCGCGCACGGCTGTGGACCTTCACCCTCCGCTTTGTGTGTCCGGTAGTGATCGGATTGATTATCCTGAATTTGTTTGGCGCTTTTGGCTAACCGTGCAGCGACCGGCAGCGAGGCTTTCGTATGCTCCGGATCACTTCTGAAACAGCTCTTCGATGGGCTGGCCACTGCACCCATTGGGAAGTTTGATACCGAGCAACATTGACAGCGTGGGCGCAATGTCGGTGATGGCGTAGTAACGCACCGAACTGCCCGAGGGGATGCCTTTGCCAAACCACAAGATCGGCACGTGCGTATCATAGGTCCACGGAGCTCCGTGCGTGGTGCCTTGTACCCACCCGCTGGCAAACCAGCCCGGCTCCAGCACTACGGCCAGATCGCCCGAGCGCTTATGGTGAAACCCGCGCACCACACTGCCTTTAATGCCCCCTTCGGCAAAATCCGACTGGCGCAATTGGCTTTCGGTGAAATAGGTGTGAACGCCTTCGGTATCCATCAAAAATTGGCCGATCAATTCTTTTACGATGAGCAAGTCCACCCCCGCCTTGCGAGGCTCGTCTGAAAAAGCCTGGTGATTCAAAAAAATCTGCTCGTTGCTGATATTTTCAATCAGTTTCTTTCCCGGATAGTGCGCTGCCAGAAAATCTGCCAAGCGCACCTTTAAGTTCTCGGCATTGAGCGTGCCTGCGGGGATGCGCTGGTCTTTCAAGTATTGGGGTACATCGGCCACGGCATGGTCAGCCGTGAGAAAAACCGTGTAGTTGCCCACCCCTACTGTCTTATCCAGCGTAGTCAAAAGCTGCTCAATATTTTTGTCGAGTTTGATGTACATGTCTTCAATTTCCACGGCATTGGGCCCTACCGCATGCCCCAGGATGTCGGGTGTAGAGTAGGAAAGGCATAAAAAATCGGTGATCTCATCCGCCCCCAGTTTTTCCTCTGTGATGGCTTTGGTGGCGAACTCGGTCAGGTAGTCGTTGGAAAAGGGCGTGTACACGAGCAGGTCGAAGTTGCCGTTTTTGGCGCGCATTTCTTTGAGGTTGTACGGAAAAGCGGATACCGGTTTGCCGCTGAATTTACGTTCATAGGGCGATGCATCAGGACCGCTTTCCACATACTGATCGGGCGGAAAGGTCGTTGTCCAGGGTTGGTTCAAGTAGGCATCGGCTTTGTTTTGTTTGTTGAACTGATCTACCCAGGTTGGCAGTTGATTCATGTAGTACGTGCTGGTGATAAACCGACCCGTTTTGCTGTCGTACCAGTAGGCGGCATCGGCCATGTGGCCGCCCGGCAATACGGCACCGCGGTCTTTGATAGACATGCTGATCACCTTCGCCCTTTTTTGAGTAAACAGCTTCAGCTCATCGGTAATGGTGGTGGACAGCAGGCGCCACGGAGACACATCGCCATTGCCCCCCTCGCTGCCAATGGGCTTATGGGCGGGATCTTCCACGCAGTTGACCATTTTTTTGGAAACCTTGTCGAAAAATTCGTTGCCAATAATGCCGTGAACCGCGGGCGTGGTACCGGTATAGACAGAGGCATGGCCCGGCCCGGTTACCGTGGGCATGTAGTTGTAGTGCGCATTGCGCAGCGTGAAGCCCTCGCGCATCAGCCGTTTAAAGCCGTGCTCGCCTAGCTTGGATTCAAAACGCGACAGGTACTCCATCCGCATCTGGTCCACCATAATGCCCACCACGGCCCGCGGGCGGGCTGCCGGTTGTGCCTGGGCATTCCACGAACCCACCAGCAAACCCCACAGAAAAAACCAACTAACTCGTATCATGCATCGGTTATTGAGGCGGCAAGATAAGAAACCCGCACGGGTGCTTTTCGCGCGGTGTGTAATTTTACGGTTACCAAACGAACGCGGTCACTCCTCGCAGTAGAGCTGCTCGTACTCGTCTTTCTCGTACACTTGCTTGCGCAGAAAAGAGCCCTGACGGTCATAGTAGATGACGATAAAGATGTCGGCTTCTTCGATATACTTCTCGGTAAAAAAAACGGGCTGATCGGAACTACCCACGTTTTTGATGTCGGTAAACGAACAAGGGATCAACAACCCCGACCGGGAGGCCGCCACCCCCACGTAATTGTCCCGCGCTATCAGCCAATAGGTCTCGTCTTTAGCGGCTGCCAGTCGCTGAAACCGCTTGATGCGATCCACCAGCGGCATGCCGGTTTGAAGATTGAGCAACTGCCATTGGCCTTGGCGCTTCACCCAGCACCGGTCGGGCGATAGCGGTACCACTTCGCCATACTCAAACGCGCCCAGGGGTTTGCCGGTGCGGTCTACAAATCCAAAAAAGCCAGCCTCATACGCCAGCCAGGTGTGGGCGGTCAGCGGCTGGGGGTTGCGGTCAAAACGAACGGGCAGCAGCGCCTGGCTGACGGGATCAAATGCCCCAAACTTGCCGTTTTTCAACAATGAAAAATAGCCCTCGCGCGTGCGCACGATGGCATCGTGCTCGGCCGGCAATCGCCACCGCCCGGCTTCCGTCACCAAGCCTTTCTTTTTGCGAACGGTCACCAAAAACAACCCGTGGCCTGCGTACTCGATGTCATCCGCCACCATGCTGAACAAGCGCTGGCCGGTGGTGAAGTCGTGTACGGTACACCGGCCCTTGGCCACGGTGTAGAAGTAGCGAACCGGGTCGGACCGCAGAAATACAATGCGCTCGGTGGCCGACAGCCGGACGGCCTGCCGGGCGGAAAAGGCCATGAGCAGCGAGTCCGCGCGGTGTACGAGGGGCACGTCTCCCTCCCACCGGAGGCTATCAGAGAGGCCCGGCAAAAACTGGTGTAGCACCAAATCGTACAGGCGTGTGCCTTCGTGGTTTTGAAGCACCAGCCACTTGCCGCGGTGGTGCACGCGTTGCCACGTTTTGCCGTCCACCGTGGGGCTTACCTCGGTGAGGGTAATGCGCTGCTCGTGACGCACTATAATGCCAAACGGATTCAACGCGATCACTTGTCGTTCCAGCGGCACCACAAACCGGAGCGAGTCGTCCAGCAGCCCTTCCAGGGCCCCATTCATGACCAGCAGCCGGTTGCTGCGCACGGTCTTGACTTCGTCAAATACCATCGCCCGCGAAAGGGCATTGTTGCGGCTGCCGATCACATCGTCTACCCGGCACACCGTCTTTTTTCCCAATCGTGTAAACACCAGCAACGAGGAAGCCGAGGCGATATCGTCCCACCCGTGCGTGAGCACGCGGCCATTGAGGGCCATCAGGGCCCACCCTCCCTCCTGGCGTACAGCCAAGAACTGGCGAAAGATGGGCTTTACTTCTTCCACATGGTCGGTTAAGAGCCAGTAGCCTGACTTGTGAAAAAGCTGATAGTGGCCCGGCTTCCCGACTTTGACGAAACCCATTCCTACGTCCACCACATCTGCCACGCTGTCGGTCACCACGCGCCCGTAGCGGTCTACCAAACCGTCTGCGGTTTTCAAAAAAATATCGGTTACATCGCCACATCGGTAGGTCTCTTCCATTCCGCGAAAGCGGGCCGGCAAGCGTTCCTGTCCTGCGGTGTTCATGAAGCCGAAGAAGCCATTTTTCCGGAAGGGGATCCACGGCTCGTCTTGCAAGCGCATCAAGACGGCCAACGAATCGGCCCAGGGCGTGCCTACGTGCGTGAGCGAGTCGGTCAGGAAGGCGAGGATTCGGACGGCCCGCGGCCAGAAGTGGTTCGAAGGATGCTGTTGGATGAAGCGGTCAAACACCTCGGGCGTGCCGCTGGCTGTCCACGCTTCAAACAGCTTTTGGTCGGCCCATGGCCGGAACGGACTGGTGGGATGATCTTTCGAGAATTGCTCGTACTCCGCCAGCGTGCCGCCTTCGGTCGCACGCTGAAAAAGCAATCGGTCGTACCGGGCCTGCGCCTCACGGGCCCGCGCAGCCTTCGGATACCGGAGAAAAAATGCGTGAAAAGACTCGGGGGTGTTGGTCTTCAAGGCGTCCAAAAAACTGACCTCCTGTTCCAACTCATACGCTTCGGCCTGCTGGCGGGCCGTTGGGAAGTGACGGACAAAGTGCTCATACGCCCCCGCAGTATGCACCTTTTTGGCCTCTTCAAAGGCCAGGCTGTCAATGTCGCTGGCCAGTTGGGCCAGCCGTGCGCTGTCGAGCGAGAATTTTCGAAATCGCTCACGCTCCTTTGGCTGCGCGGCAATAAATCCACTTTTGGCCATGGAAAGGAAGCGGGAGGCGGAATCCACGTCAAAATCCGGATTTTGGGGAGTAGCATACCAACGCGCCAATGCATACCAGTATTCGCTTCGCGTGCTATCCTTGCGAAGTGCCTTTTCAATCATGAGCCGGGCTGCATGAAATTTCCCGTTCGCCACGGATTGCCATATCTTATGATCGGCTACCCGTTGGGCGGTTAGTGAGTTTACCCCCAACAGCAACCCGGTGAAACACACCATCCGAATGACCACCTGCCGCATCTGTGCCAAAATACATCAAATCGCAGTATCTACGGAAGGTTAATCAACAAAGAGACTATTTCAATCGACCACCGGGCCCACGGCACTTGCCGGGGTGCATAAGAATCAACAAAAAGGCCCAATGCACGGAAGCTGAACGTACCGCGAGAAACGCTACGTCAAAAAATGTTCCTGAGAGGTTCAGAGGCGGTACTGACGATAGGCCGGAGCTCGGCCATCAGGTACAACACCTCGGGTTGCCGCCCCTGTTCCAACGAGCGGCAGTAATAAACACCCTTGAAATACCGTGTTACTACCATTTTCCGAAACGGGTACAGATACTCATACACCACTTGCCCAGCCACTAACTGCGTAGTCATGGTTGGGCGCATTAGGTGACGACTTCCTCAAAGCCGCTCTTGATTACCGTACTCACCATCTTAAAGCGCTCTTTGGCGCTGATGACATTGCGCGCATGGGCGGGAATGATGATGGCATCACCGGTTTTAAGGGAGTGCGAAACCTCGTTGATCCGGATTTCCGCCTGGCCATCGATGACCTGAATAAACGTATCAAAGGGCGAGGTCTTTTCCGTGAGTGCTTCTCCGGAATCAAACGAGACCACGGTGATATTACCCGTCATTTTCTTGATGACGGTTTTTATCACCACGGCATTGGGTACGTATTCGGTAATCTCGACCACGATAAACGATTTTGCTTTTTCCAGTTCCGATTTTTCCACAGGATTGCGTATTTAAGAATGAAAAAAGACAAAAGAACCTCCGTTCTTTTGTCCTCACTTGAGTACCCTACTACACCGTTTTTGCTGACATGGTTCGTTTCAACAGGTGTACTACTTCGCCATGTTTTTTTCCCAGTCGGCTCATGACGCGGGCTACCAACTCCTCTTCTTTGCCGGTCTCAAACTTGAGATCAGCATCGGTCAGCTGCGCGAAGTTAATCTTCATCGCTTTGGCATGTTCTTCCCAGTTGCCTTTAATGGTAAATAGTTCTTTGGGTTTCTTCTCGTTTTCCATTTGATATGGGGTTCAATTTTAATTTGCCTGATGACATCCGGTTTGGCTGCCGTACCGGCCATCAGATTTTTCGCTCCTGGCCCCGGATGATGCGGAGCACCACGGCCACCACGGCTATCACCAACAGGATATGGATAAGGCCACCGGCACTATATCCTAAGAACCCGATCAACCAGGCGATGACCAAGATGACCGCAATGACGTATAATAGATTTCCCATGGGCTGTGTATTTTAGTTTTACTTGACGTTTTCAACTGAAAGATCTTTCAACGCCTTGCCTAACTCTGTCATGTCGCGATTGAACTCGTCTTTGAAGCGATTCCAATCCGTTTTGTTATCGGTCCGGTATTCGTTGATTTTTCTTTTCAACGCATCGTTCTTTTCTTCCAACTGCCGGATGTTGGTGGTGAACTTTTCGCGTGTGACCGATCGTTCTTGTGCCATGCGCACTTTCAGGTCAGCCAGCGTGGCGTTGTTTGCAGCAATTTTATCCGCTGTTTCTTTTTTGAACTTTTCCATATCAAGGACATACTCGTCTTTGGCTTCTGCCAATTCTTTGCGGGCATCGGCTACATTTTCCTTGGCATCGGCCACGCGGTCGGCAGACGTGTTGCAGGCAGACAATGCCAACCCAAGGCCTAAGGCTACGAGTGCAGATTTCTTTTTCATATTCATTCTTTGTTTAATTGGTTGATAACGTAACTACTCGTAAAGGTGGGCATTCGCTCCAGCGGTGGTCTTACAACGGCTTCCCGCATACTTGCAGATGTTACGGATTGGCTGCATGAAGATGGCCGAACAAGCACTTCCGAAAAAAGAGGGCTTTGTTCTTGCGAACAAAGCCCTGCCTAACCCAACCTATAACCTGCTAAACCTATCTTGTTCCCACTTCGGTGACGGTCTTCAGGTATTCCACTTTCAGTTCTACGCGTCTGTTACGTGTTCTGCCTGCCGCACTTTTGTTATCGTCCACCGGTTTGAGCATCCCGTAGCCCGTGGCCGCCACCCGCATCGGGCTCACCCCTTTCTTGATCAAGTACGCGCCCACGGCCTCCGCCCGGTTGGTTGACAGCGTTTGATTAGCTGCTTCGCTGCCGATGTTATCGGTATGCCCGCTGATCAGTAGCTTGTAACTGGGGTTTTCAGCCATCACTTTTGCTACCGCGTCCAGGATTGGATAGGAAGTAGGCAGTATGTTCGACTTGCCGGTACCGAATTTGATGCCCTGAAGGGCCCTGTTAAAGAGGGCTTGCACTTCACGCTTTAGTTCGGGGCAGCCGTTGTTGGATGCCAAACCAGCCGTAGTAGGGCAGTTGTCAATGCCATCGTGTACACCGTCTTGGTCCGTATCGGGGCAACCGTCTGTGCTCCTGGGTCCTTTTGCATTCGGGCAAGCATCTACCGCATCGGCAATTTCATCGCCATCGCTATCGGGGCAGCCATCAAACATTTTCACGCCACTTACATCCGGGCATTTATCATCGCTGTCTTTAATGCCATCTCCATCCTTATCCGGGCAACCGGCCAAGGTCAGTGCGCCTTTCTCAGTCGGACATTGATCTTGGCTGTCAATAATGCCATCACCGTCTGCATCGGGGCAGCCTTTCAGAGCTACCGAACCCGCTACATCCACGCATTGGTCATCGCGATCCGCCACGCCATCTTTATCGCGGTCCGGGCAGCCACTGGCCGTGCCGCTCACGGTGGGGCAAGCATCCTGGTAGTCGGCCACGCCATCTTTATCTGTGTCAACCGGGCATCCTGAACGGTTCACGTTCACGTTCGCGGGTGTGTTGGCGCACTGATCATTGCGATCGCTTACGCCATCGTCATCTTCATCTGCCCGCTGGCCCAGGTTAAAGCTGAGGCCTACCGTATGAATCAAAAAAGCATCATTGCTATTGCCTTGTTCCAACAAATCGCGGCTGTCACTATTTAACAAGTAGCCGTAGCGTGCCTGGTAGCCCACTCCGATCACCTCGCCCAACCGCACGTCTACACCGGCACCGGCAATGAGCGGAGCATCGACCCCTTCAGACGTTTGAGACCCTTTGAAACTGGCCACGCCAATACCCGCCAAAATGTAGGGCATAAACAGCGAGTTTTCCTTTAACATGTATCCGTTGTAAAACTTGTATTTGACCGTACCGTTAAAGTTGAACATCGTTGCCTGAAAATTGGGTCTGTCGGGCTCGAAATAACCCCAGATGCCATACGAACCCAGTACACCAAAATCAAACGAGCGATTCAGGTAGCGATTCAACGTCAACCCATAGGTAAACGTCTTGTCGGTCGTGTTCCGGTCAAAGGCCAAAAACTTGTTTCCCAAGTCCCCCTGGTATTCGGTGATGCCGCCTATCAGCCCCACGTTCCACCTTCGCTCCACTGTTTGCGCCTGCATACCAAGGGTAAGAAGCGACAGTGCCAAAATCATTGCATTTTTCATAGTTGATTAAATTAGTATCCGTTACGTTTAGTTTGTTACCGAAATCATGGCCCCTACATTCCGCTACCGAGTTGCTTCGGCCTGCGCTTACTGCGACTGGCCCGTGTGTTTGTCAGGTAGTGTGTCCATGCAAAACACGAATCGTTATGCATGGGGTGGTTCCGGATTAACAAGACAAAGGAAAGGACATGTTAACAGAATGGTATTACATGCCGGATTAACAGACTTACATAGATCACAGATTCTCCAAGTTGCTGATGCGATTCTTTCGGAGCTTCTTAAAGTACGTGGGCGTAAGGCCCGTTACTTTTTTGAATTGATTAGACAAGTGTGCGACACTGCTGTACCCCAACTTATAGGAAATCTCCGTCAGGTTCAATTCATCGTATAACAGCAGCTCTTTCACACGCTCAATCTTGTGAAGAATGATAAATTTCTGAATCGTGATTCCTTTTACTTCCGAAAAAATATTGGAGAGGTAGGTATAATCATACTGCAACTGTTCGCTGATATAGTCTGAATAATTCTGAGTGGGCACTTCATCAGAATAGTGTATCATTTCCGTGATTACATTTTTAATCCGCTCAATCAAAATGCTTTTTCTATCATCCAGCAGTTCTAACCCGAACGTAAGTAGCCGCCTGCCAAACTCCTGTCTTTTCTCGGGTGTCATCTCCTCGTTCATCTCCACAAAACCCAAGTCGACCAACACAAAGGTGGTGCCCAACTCACCAAGAATCTGTCGTACAATCAACTTGCACCGTAGACTGACCATGTATTTTATGTATAACTTCATACCGCGCAAGACGGAATTATGGGATTCATTCACGAAAGGTAACCATAACGCCACCGGTAATCGCCACCCACCGATAGAATAGTACGACTATCTTCAAAACACCCGCATAAAAGGACAAATCTGTAAGAGATGTAAATCAAACCAACTAACGTGTAATGCGTAAAAAGATGACCATCAATACATTTGTTGCTTACCGCATACTACATGCATCACGCTCAATCGCGGATTTGTCTGACCAAAATAG
>JALONI010000104.1 GCA_025455015.1 Cyclobacteriaceae bacterium
GAGAACTGGAACAACGACATCAATGGTGTACTCACCACTAATATTGATAGCTACACCAGCGGCCCCACCACTATCGGTATCGGGCTGGATAACTTGACGGGCTCAATCAACCTGCTTTTCTATTTTTGATTTGGTTGATGTTTGAGAATAGAAAGGAGGCTGCCTCGAACGGGCAGCCTCTTTTTATGGGTGCCCGCTGTGAATGAACGCGAGCGCGCGTTTTTCCATTCCATTGGCCACTTCGCCTGATAGTGTAAACCCCGTGTGCCCGCCTCTGGCAGGTGTTTCCAAAAACAACAAGGGGTGATTGCGCGCAAGCTGCCGTGGGTAGCAATCCTCCGGCAAAAAGGGGTCATTAAGCGCGTTGACGATCAAAGTCGGGATGCCGATACTGGATAGGTGGGGAAGTGCTGAAGCCCGCTCATAAAAATCATCGGCATCGCGAAAACCGTGCAGTGGTGCCGTGTAGCGGTTGTCAAACTCGCGGAAGCTTCGGATCTTTTCAAATCCGCTGGCCGAAACGGTATCGGGAAACATTGCTGCCTTGGCGGTGATCTTTTTACCCAGCTTTTTCAGAAAGCGATTCAAGTAAAAGCGATTTGGCGGGTTGTCCAGGGCGGAAGCGCTTGAGCCAAGATGGCACGGCACTGAGAACGCAACGGCTGCCTGCACGGCCGGTGGCAGGTGCCCCGCGTTTTCGCCCAAATACTTTAACGTCATACTGCCGCCCATACTGATGCCTACCAGTGCCACGTGCGCGTAGCCGCGTTGAAGCGCGTGGTCAATAACAAACGCCAAGTCTTCGGTGGCACCATGATGGTAGAACCGGGGCAGCCGGTTCATCTCTCCGCTGCAACTACGGCAGTTCCAGGCGAGGGCATCCCATCCGTGTTGAAAGAAATATTTTGCCATACCCTTGCAATAGTGCCGGTCGCTGTTCCCCTCCAAGCCGTGCGAGACGATCATCAGTCGAGGGGAGCCTTGGCGGAGCCAATCAAGATCTAGAAAATCACCATCCGGCAGTTCGAGCCGTTCGCGTAGGTAGGTTACATCAGTGATCTTTCGGAAAAGACTCGGCACCACCGTTTCCAAATGACCGTTGAACAGGTAAAAAGGGGCCCGGTAGGAGGACGCAAGCAAGGGCATATCAATTCAACACATCAGCCCATTCGGGCATCTTGTCAAAAACCGAGCGGGCGAACGGGCACAAAGGCAATATCTTCAAGCCGCTTTGACGAGCGTATCCAACAGCGGCCTCCACCAGTTTTTTTCCGGCACCCTGGCCCCGCAGCCTGTCTGAGACTTCGGTGTGGTCGATGATGATCAGGGCGGTACCCGCCTTTGAGTACGACATTTCAGCCAGCCGCTCACCGGCATCCGAAACGAAAAAAGATCCCTTGGTGTCTGTCTCGTGTTGTTCGATTGTCATGGCAAAAAGTCATTTACGGTACCGCGTGCTCAAGATCGTCATTAATCCAAACAAAACCAGCACCAGCCCAAAGGCCCAACGCAATGAAAAGGCATTGGCCAGCATGCCGATGATGGGAGGGCCAAACAAAAATCCGGCATAGCCCACCGTGGTTACCATGGCCAACCCCACGCCAGCAGGCAAATTGGGCGCATTGCCGGCAATGCTATAGGCGATAGGAACAACGGAGGCAAGGCCTAGGCCCACAACCACAAAACCCAGGATGGCCAACGAGGGGTTGGGGGCACCCATAAGAACGCCCATACCGACCAGCGATACGAGGCTGGAAAACACCATCAACCGATAGTCGCCCAGCCTCACGCGTGCGCTGTCGCCCAACATTCGGCCGACCGTCATGGCCATGGCAAAGGCCGACAGTCCTAAGGGGGCGATGCTTTCCGAAGCCAAAAGGGTACGCTCCATAAAGTTGGTGCTCCAATCGGCCATCGCGCCCTCGCCCAGCATACAACAAAACGCAATAATACCGATGCTGATCATGGCTGCGTTGGGCAAACGGAATGCGGGGCCTTCCTGCTTTTGCACGGGCCGATCGTACACGAGGTGCAATCGGATAATGACAATAATGGCCGCGCTGGCCAACGAAATAGAGGCCAGGTGTGTGAGCAGTGATGCCCCGGACGAAGAAAAAGCTGAACCGGTCAGCGCCCCGGCCATCATGCCTACGCTAAACAAGGCATGGAACGAGGTCATGATGGGCTTTTGCTGTTGCTGTTCTACCATAACGGCCTGCGCGTTCATGGCCACATCGAGCATCCCCGAAAAGACACCCAGTAAGAAGAAGACGATCACCAACAGAGGCAAAGAAGGGGCCATCGGGATAAGCGGCACGAGCAAGCAGTAAAGCAAAGCGCCCGTCAGCGTGACTCTGCGGCTGCCGTTGCGGATAATCAACCAGCCTGTAAAAGGCATCGCCAACAACGCACCAATTGAAGAGGAAAGCAAAACCAAGCCGATGGTGCCATCGTGAATGGAGAACTGGTCTTGGATGCGCGGCAGGCGCGAGTAGTAATTGGCATGGACAAAACCGTTAAGAAAGAAGATCGTCTTAACGGCCAACCGTGCGGCTGAAAAATTAGCGAATGGCTTCAAAGGTAAAAAATTGCAAACGCGGCATGGCAGCACTAGCCTCCTTCTTCTGCAGCCGGAACGAAAATGAATGCATCTCCTGAATAAAGTCTGGTTCAAAAAGCTTTACATGGCCACAGTCCTTATGCCGTTCGCCTTTTTTTCTGCCCATTCGTTCCATAATGACAATGACGCCAGCCGGTTTAAGTTTGGTGTAGAGATCGCGCATCATAGCATCACGATCGGTCAATTCATGATACACGTTGGACAGCAAGATGCGGTCAAATTGACCGTTGGGTAAGTTTGTTTTATCCGAAGTGCCCAGTACGAGGTCAAAAGTTGCCGATATTGGCCTGCCCGCAAGCTTCTCAAAATGCGCGCGTACCCTCGGAAATTCAACGAGACATGCGCTGTCAATGTCCTGAATTGTCCACTGAATGCTATCCACCCACAGCGCTATCTGCGTTTCGATATAGCCGTTGGAGGCACCCACGCTGGCTATGCGTTCGCCTGGTTGGCATCGAAAATATTGACTGCTATTTTGGTAATTCGATTGGGCGGAGGAGATGTCATGGACGAGAAAACCACAGCGATAGGGGCGTGCGACTTTTTTTTCCTGGGCTACGACATCCATCGACCCCGAAATCTCCAGCAAGCAAATAAACTGTAAAATGAGCGCGCGGAGCATCTATTTCTGCCCTTCCTGCAACCGGTTGTATAACTCGACAATCGCCATCATTTCTTGCTCCCTCTTTATTTTTTTCTTTGGTCCCCAAAGGTTTTGGATATCCGCAGCGCGATCCTTGAATAGCTCCATGAGGTCCTTGTCAGGCCTTTTCAAGGGATGCAAGACTTTGTCCTTAAACACGTAGTAGTACTTTGCTGATTGGAATTTTTTATGCGTAGAGGCTGAATTAAACAGCTTTTCTTCTTGCACGACTTTCTTGTCAACGCGGAGTAAACGAGATATGCCTTCGACCAAAATCTCGGCAATCAAAACATTTCCTGAGTTATCATAAAAGAACGCGAAGGTGTGTTTAGTTTTTTCAATGGAATCTTGAACGACTACTTTAGAAATGTGTGTTCGGTCCAATACCAGCTCGCGTCCTGTTCCAGGGGACCGATAATGCACCTGTTGATTTGCCGTGTTAATCCGGATCGGTAGCCGATCGTAGGTAGGGCCATTGGCCAATGTTATAGAAGCCAGTTGCCAGTTTTCATTCAAAAAAGGGTGTCCTTCCACGTCTGAAAATTTTCGCTCAGAAAACGGCTCACCACGAACGTCCGTCAATATGGAGTTTTCGTTGCCGCGGCCAAAGTTAACAACTTGGGCAAAGGTACGTTGCGCAGGGAACGCCATCACCAAGATAAGAAACAGAGATTTACTCATTTCACTTACTCGATTTGTTTTTACTTTGCATATGCCACACTCCGCATTTCCCGGATCACCGTCACTTTGATTTGGCCGGGGTATTGCATGTCTTTTTCGATCTTCTGAGAGATGTCAAAACTCAGTTGGCCGGCCCGTTCATCGCTGGCCTTTTCGGCATCCACGATCACGCGTAGTTCGCGGCCCGCTTGTATCGCATAACACTTTTCCACGCCATCAAAACTCAGGCCCACTTGCTCCAGCTCTTTCAGGCGCTTGATGTATTGCTCCATCACCTCGCGTCTGGCACCGGGGCGCGCCCCGCTGATCGCATCGCACGCCTGCACAATGGGCGATATGATATTGGTCATCTCGATTTCATCGTGGTGGGCACCAATGGCGTTGCAGATGGCCGGGTGTTCTTTGTACTTCTGCGCCAACTCCATGCCTACAATGGCATGTGGTTTCTCCAGTTCTTCGGGCCAGACTTTGCCAATATCGTGCAGCAGGCCTGCCCGCTTGGCTTGCTTTACGTTCAGGCCGAGTTCTGCCGCCATGATGGCACATAGGTTGGCCACCTCGCGCGAGTGCTGCAACAGATTTTGTCCATACGAGGAGCGGAAGCGCATGCGTCCCACCATTTTTACCAACTCGGGATGGAGGCCGTGAATGCCCAGGTCAATCACGGTTCGTTCGCCAATTTCTACGATCTCGTCCTCAATATTTTTACCGGTTTTGGCCACAATCTCTTCGATGCGGGCGGGGTGAATGCGGCCATCTTGCACCAACCGATGCAGTGACAGGCGGGCGATTTCCCTGCGCACGGGGTCAAAGCCGGAGATGATAATTGCCTCCGGTGTATCGTCCACAATGATCTCTACCCCGGTGGCCGCTTCCAAGGCACGGATATTTCGGCCCTCACGGCCGATGATTTTACCTTTGACATCATCGCTTTCGATGTTGAAGATGGAGACGCAATTTTCGACTGCGTGTTCCGTGGCCGTGCGCTGGATAGTTTCAACCACGATTTTTTTGGCTTCTTTGGTGGCCGAGAGCTTGGCTTGCTCCATGATGTCTTTGATGTAGGAGCTGGCGCGCGTTTGTGCTTCTTCCTTCAGGGATTCGATCAGTTGATCGCGGGCTTGGTCGGCTGTGAGCTTGGAGATGTTCTCCAGCACCGCGACTTTTTGGGCGTTGAACTTGTCGAGTTCTTCCTTCCGTTTTTTGACCAGCTCGTGCTGTTGGGCTAGGCTTTGGCGTTCTTCGTCCAGTTCGCCTTCTTTTCGTTTGATGGCCTCCAGTTCTTTGCTCAGTTGGGCTTCGCGTTGCTTTATCTTTTGTTCGTTGGCGAGGATTTGATTTTTTTTCCGGTTTGCCTCCTCTTCAAATTCCTGTTTCATCTTCAGGAACTTCTCTTTGGCTTCCAGGATGCGGTTGTTTTTGATCGTCTCAGCCTGTAGTTCGGCCTCTTTGAGAATTAACTTGGCCTTTTCGCTTGCCTCTTGCTCGCGCTTGCGCAGTTTACGCTTGTACAAGAGCGTGCCGATCAGGACGCTTAGTAGTAAGGTGGCCACAGAGGCCGTAACGATGGTTATGATCAGGGCGGGGTTCATGGGTAAAGGGTTTATTGGCCATGCCCGAATGACGCCTTGCAGTGTTGGAAAGAATAGCGGAGGAGCGAGATGCGCTAGAGCGCTTGTGACACCAGTTGGTTGATGCGGTTCACTTTTTCCACAACCGTTTGGTCGATTACCTGAAGGTTTTCTTCGTCTTTCATTTTGTCCACCAGGCAATCAAAGGCCACCATGGCGAGCAGGTCTTGTTTGTCGTCAATGCCAAACTGTTCGCGGTACTGCTTTATCTTGTCGTTGATCAACTTGCCTGCGGCACGGATGCGTTCTTCGTCCCTGCGTTTTACCTTCATGGGGTACTCGCGGTCGGCAATTTTGATTTTGATGGATAAGTCTTCCATGTACCGTTATCTGCTCAGGTATGCTATGCACTTATCGATTTCTCGAATATACTCGTCCACTTTTCTCTTCAACTCCGAATTACTTCCGTCTTCCGGGTTTATATGTTCTACAATCTTAGTGATTTTGACTTGATTTTTAAAATTGGCCAGCTGTTCGTCACGCATTTTGAGGCCACTTTTCAGTTCCAGGTTCTCCTGCTTGAGGCCGGTGAGTTCATTTTTGAGGGTTTTGTGTTCAGTTAGCAAAACCAAAACCTTGCGTTCCAGGCCGTTTAGGCTGGATTTTAGTAGCTCTTGATCCATGGGGTGTTTGTTTCGTTGCGGGCTGGCGCGTTTGGTTTATTTTCGAATGACCGCGTTCATTTTTTGTTCAAAGGCCGCCATGAGGCGCGCCATCGTTTTGTCTATTTCATCATCGGTCAATGTTTTGCCCGCATCGGAGAGCGCGAAACCCAAGGCATAGGCTTTTTTGCCCTGGGCTATCTTATCGCCTTCGTACACGTCAAAACAAATGATATCTCGTACCAAGTGGCGTTCGGTTTGCCGCACCAACGCCTCGATCTCGGCAAAAGTAACCTGTTTGTCCAACACCAGCGACAGATCGCGCCTGACCTCCGGAAACTTGGATACCTCTGCGACCTCGAACTTAGGGTTTGCAAAACGGAAAAGCAAATCCACCGATAACTCGGCATAAAACACGTCCTGCTTGAGGCCCATCTGTTTGGCCAGTGACGTCTTCACTTTCCCCATTTTTCCCAGCTCTTTTTTTTGTGCTCGCACCGCCATACCATATTCAAAAAGCGGGTCGTCCAGCTTCTCTAACGCAGGCTGTGGTACACTCGATTTCTCGATTACCCGGGCCACGTGCTGCGCCAAGTCGTGGTAGGAGACGTTCTTGGCGGGGCGTTGCCAGTTTTCGGCCTCGGTATGGCCGGTCATGTACAAGGCCAGCCGTGGTTCTTCCACATACCGCCCGCCCGATTTTCCATACACCTTGCCAAACTCAAAAAACTTTAAGTCCTTTTGCTTCCGGTTGATGTTGTGGGCGCACGCCTCCAACCCGGTAAAGAGCATCGTCTGTCGCAAAATGCCTTGCTCTTCACTCAGCTTGTTCATCATTTCAACTGCGTCCAGCCCGAAGGTGAGACCTGCTTTTTGCTGGTAGGCGATGTTGGTCAGGGAGTTGGTCAACAACTCATAAAAACCGTTGGCCGTCAATAGTTCTCCGATACGCCTGCGATAGTGATCGATATCTTTTTCGGGGAATGGCGATACGAAATCGGTGCCTGCAGTCTCCGACAGGGGGATGCTGTTAAACCCATAAATGCGCAGGATTTCCTCCACCACATCGGCCTGCTGTTTTACGTCTACGCGATAGGGGGGTATGCTCACCGAAAACGATTTATCACCCCGGTGGGTGACCCGGATGTCGAGGCGTTCCAAGATGGAAAAAATCGTATCCCGCGGCAGCACTTGGCCGATCAGCCGGTCCACATTCCGGTAGGTTACGTCCAAGGTATGGTCAGCGGCCGGTTCAGGGTAAACATCTACGATGGGTGATGCCACCTCGCCTCCGGCCACCTCCACAATCAGCAGGGCCGCCCGCTTCAAGGCATAGACCGTCATGTGCGGGTCGGTGCCGCGCTCAAAGCGAAACGAAGCATCCGTTTTTAGCTGGTGATGCAAACTTGTTTTGCGCACCGAGTCAGGTGCAAAACAGGCGCTTTCCAGAAAAAGAGCCGTGGTAGTGGGCGTCACACCCGAGTCTTGGCCGCCAAACACACCCGCCAGGCAAAGCGGTTGGTGGGCCTCATCGCAAATGACCAGGTCGGTGGAGCGCAACTGGCGCGGTTTGCCGTCCAGCGTGACAAAGGGCGTTCCCTCAGGAAGCGTTTTTACGCGCACATGGTTGCCGCGAATGCTGGCTGCATCAAAGGCATGGAGCGGCTGGCCTGTTTCGTGCAATACAAAATTGGTCACGTCCACGATGTTGTTGATGGGCGTGAGGCCAATGGAGAGCAGGCGGTTCTTCAGCCATGCGGGCGATTCCTTGACGGTAATGCCGGTAAGCGTGACACCCGAATAGCGCGGGCATGCTGCGGGGCTTTCAACGGACACGGCAAACGGCAACGCGTTGGAAGCGACATGGAAACTGTCCACCGAGGGCCAGCGAAGAGCGATGTTCTTGACTGCGCGGATGTCGCGCGCCACCCCTATGTGCGAGGCGGCATCGGCCCGGTTGGGTGTAAGCCCGATCTCAAAAATCTGATCCGAAAGCACGTGAAAATAGTCTGCTGCCGGAGTGCCATTGGGGAGCGTGGTGGTCAGCACGATAATACCTGCGTGGCTTTCGCCCAGTCCCAATTCGTCTTCGGCACAAATCATGCCTTCGCTTACTTCGCCCCGTATTTTGGTGGCTTTGATGGTGAAAGGTTCGCCCTTGGCGGGATGCAACGTAGCACCCGGCAGCGCCACCACCACTTTTTGGCCGGCCGCCACATTGCTGGCACCGCACACAATCGGCAAAAGGCGGTCGCCCCCCACGTCAACGGTCGTCACCGAAAGCTTGTCGGCATTGGGGTGTTTCGCGCAGGTTTTCACCTCGCCAATGACCACGCCTCGCAGGCCGCCTTTGACGGTCTCAAACGGGGATATGGCTTCTACTTCCAGCCCGGTGGAGGTCAGCAGTTGCGCGGTCTCTTCGGCCGTGTCGGCAATGGCAACATACTCGTTTAGCCAGGCATAGGAAATTTTCATGCGATCGAAACTAAAAAGGCTTCAAAAATAAGCATTCAGGAGCATTGAACTAATAGGCCTTTTCCCCGGCCAGGATAGCCACCAGCAACAGGTTCTCCTTGGGTGGAAAGGGGCACGAAAAAGCATCGACATATGCGCAGTAGGGGTTGTAGGCCCGGTTAAAATCCAATTCGAGGTGGGTGGCCCCGCGCACTTTTTTCACGGCTACGTATCGGCCAGCGCCATAGGTTTCGCGCCCGCTGGTGGCATCGGTAAACGCCAGAAACAACGTGCCCCGTTGCGGCCCCATCTGCATCACCTCAAGCAGGAGCAACCGGCATGCGGTGCCGGCCAGTTCAAAATGGGCGTGGGCATAGGGCAGGTACGATTGGCTTAAGCCATCGCTGGTGGTTAGCGTCATCACCTCTTTGTTCTCGATCGGCTTCAGTTTGGCTTTGACTCTGTATTGAGCGTCTACCGGAAAGTAGGAGAGGCCCTTGAATTCTTTTTTCTCCAACACAAAAGGCGAAGAGGGGTCTTCGCGCATAAAGGTTTGCTGATCGGCCCGCTCTTTTTCGATGGCGGCCACATAGGCGGCCGTGTCTTCCGCGCGAT
>JALONI010000105.1 GCA_025455015.1 Cyclobacteriaceae bacterium
CGACAATGAACTCATTGATGCCCATCGTTTGAAAGTGGTTTTCCACCCAATAGCTTGTCTGCTGCGCCCCGCGTCCATAGTACAGCCGGTTGAAAGGAGCAATGCCATTTACCCAACCTCCGTTGATGGTCAGCCGCGTGCGGCCGAGTCTTCGATGCTTCCATTGCAACATGGCCAACGCATCCAGCCGGGTATACGAAAAGTTGTCAGCGCCCAGTAGGCCGGGCAGGGCGCGTTTTGCCCGCAGCGATACCACCGGGTACTCAAAGCCGAGCAAGCCCCTGCGGCCGCTCCAACTCACCTGCCGCTGGTTGCGCGCATAGGTGAGTTCGCCTTGCCATTCGGTCACGCGAAAGGTTTGTGCGGGCAGCCCATCGCGTTGCAGCGTGTATGAATACAGGGGGTCGAAGCGGATGGTGTACAAACCCGTGGCGAAATGCACATCCTTCCGTACCCGCACGCCCACTTTGTTGTACCAACTTTCGTACCCATCAAAATTGATGGCCACCCAATCGCGAAACGCACGGCTGTTTAGCATGGGGGTCTCGTCAAAGAAACGTTGCACGCCCGCCTCGGCCAGGGTGTTGTCGTACCCTGCGCGCCAGAACAAATCACGAGCCGGGGCCAGGTTCACCTGGGCAAACCCTCCATACTTCCAGGCTTTGTCGCGAAAGCCATATCCCGCGTACCCGCCCAGCGTCAGCCACTTCGAAAACTTGGGGTTGGTTTGCAGGCCCACCGACAGACGCACGCTTTCCCACCGGTTGAACAGGAGCACTTGATTCAATTTCAAATCCACCGGACCCAGGGGCAGCGCGTTGCTGATAAAACCCTGCGAGACGTTGTCCATGACGGCAAACAGCTTCACCTGCTGCCGCAGCGAATCGTACAAGTCATAGGTATTCACTTCCAGGGAATCCAGCGGCACGGGGCGAAGGCGTTCCATGGCTGCCTCCCCCACGGAAGCATCCAGATTCAGTGCCTCACCTTTGAAGAGCCTGGGTTCCGCGGGTTCAAACCGCAGGTCGCGCAGGTAACTTCGCGCTTGCAGGGCCAGGCTGCGCGTGCCGAGCTTCATCTCCAGAAACACGATGTCGGTATTGAGTTGCGTAGGAAACCAGCGGCCATCGGTGCGCTCATAGTTCTGCTGCACGGCAAAACTGATTTTCATGCTGGGGTCGGCCGCTTTGGCGATGATGTTTTTGATGGCGTAATCGGGCGTTGCCACCGTCACTTTGCCTCGCAGGCCGTTGAACGATGTGCCGGGCAGAGGCTCAAATTCCACCACCAGCAAGGTATCCAATCCGGCATACAACGTGTCGGTCAGGTGCAGGTCGTATTTTCGTTCGCTGCCGCGCGAAAGGGGGTTGAGATAATCCTTGCCAAGCAGCGTAACGATTTCGTTGTAAAAACCCAACGGCTGATAATCGTTGGGCAAGGAGGCAAACAACGGAGAGGTAAACCCCGATACTTTGTGGGCCAATAGTTTTTCGTGGTGCTTGCCGGGCCGCACAAAGCTTTTTTCCGTCACCGCCTCCGATACAAAGATGCGGTTGCGCTGAAGAAAATCCTCCGTTTCCAGAAACGAAGAGTCTTTCTCGGTGAGCGGTTTTCCCTCGGCTGCCCGCAACGCCACCAGCGAATCAACGGGAAAGGGCTTACCCTCCGCGGTGGAAATCAATTTGGTGTACGAGGTGTAGCGGAAGTGAGGTTGCTTGAGCGGATCGTAGGTATCGCGGTTGCGCACCACTTTGCGGATCACTTCCCAGGCCGGGTTTTCGCCCGCCACGATCTCAACGGCTCGCAGTTGCGTAACCCGTGGGGCCAGCATGATCGTGAGCGGCTGTTGGCGTAGGGCAGAGGCCGGAAGTTTTTTGGTCTGATAACCAATGTGCGATACATACCAGGCGTCCTCGTACACGGCCGGCACCGTCAACTCAAACTTACCATCAATGTCGGAGGTCGTGCCCGTCCGCTGGTCGGCCAGGGTGACGTGTGCAAAAGGTACGGGCTGTTGGCTGACGCTATCGCGAACCACACCCCGTACGCGCTGGGCCGAGGCATACACGCTGAGCAACATCAGCATCACGGTTCCGTATCGGTGCATCATCTTCGCGCGTCAAATTTTGGATATCTTCGCTTCTCTATCACGCCAAACGCTATGAAAAGTTTCGCCTGTTTTATCAAAAGCACAATTGCCGTTGTTTGCTGGGGTGCCTGTTCATCAAAAATACCGGTTCCCCCGGAATATCCTTCCACCGAAATACGGCACGTGCTGGCTCGCCAGCAAGAGGCCTGGAACGCGGGCAACATCGAAGTATTTATGGAGGGATATTGGAAATCTGACTCGCTTCAGTTTGTCGGTTCATCCGTCCGGCACGGATGGCAGCAAACATTGGACGGGTACAAAAAAGGCTACCCCACACGCGAAGCCATGGGCACGTTGCAATTTGACATCTGGCAGGTGCTGCCCCTGACGGGCGGCTCGTGGCTGGTCTCGGGCCGGTACACGCTGGTACGCACCAGCGACCAGCCCACGGGCCCGTTCACGCTCATCTTTCAGAAAAAGCAAGGCCGGTGGGTGGTGGTGTTTGACCACACATGCTGACGTCAGCGTACATCCACCAAAATAATCAACGCGGCCACCCCGATGAGTACCGCGGTGACGCGCTTGATGTGCGTGGCTTCAAATGCGCGCGTCCCCAACCGCGCCCCCACCTGGCCGCCCGCCAGCACGGCCAGCAACAGCGGCCCTAAAAACCGGGGGTCAATAGCGGGCAGGCCGCGCTGCCACTGACCCAGCATGCCCGCTACGGAGTTGACAAAAATGAACACGCTGGCCAGTGCTGCAATGTGGCGTGGTTCTGCCCACCGCAGTAAAAGCAACAGGGGAGATAGAAAAATCCCGCCTCCGATGCCCACCAGCCCCGACAGAAAGCCAATGGCTGCCCCCATGACTACATTGAGTACCGGGGCGTTTATGCGCGCCCGAGTACGGCCTGTCGGCTGAATCCACAACGCGGCCGCGGCCGCCAGCAGCGTGATTCCCAAGACGACAAAAAATACTTGGTCGCGCAATCGCCACAGCCCACCCACGTAGGCAGCCGGCACACTCAACACCAGGAAGGGCCAAAAAGCTTTCCAGTTGAGCAGACGCTGGCGGTGAAACACCCATAAGCTGCCGCCCACCACCACCAGGTTGCAAAACAGGGCCGTAGGCCGAATCACATCCGGAGATAAGGCAAACACGGGAAGGGCGAGAAGCGCCAGGTAGCTGCTGCCACCGCCAAACCCCACAGTGGCGTACACCAGCGCAATGAGAAAAAAGGCGATGACGAGCAGTGAAAAGCTTGCCATCAACGCGCGCGTTTGATTTCGATGCGATCCAAGGACTTGATGTGTCTGCGCCCGGTGCGCAGGTCGTCCGGCACCAACAGCAGCAGGCCGTCTTCCAATGCCTCATGGCGCTTTCCCTGGCAGGCCGTCACCAAAAATACCCGCTGTCCCGCGGGGTTATTGAAGAGTTCATTCCACGAAAAGACCACGCGGTAGTCGTCTTTGGCAATGAAGACAAAGTAATACTCGCTGAGCGCGCGGGGGTTTTCAGCCGTGATCGTCACGGTTTTTAAAAGCTCAACCAACGGCACACCCTCCACGGCCAGCAGTTTCTTTTTCTGCTCGCCCAAGTGATTGGTGATGGTTACATCACCCAAAGACACCGGGGCCAGTCGTTGGATGTCACCGCTTGAAAACGTGACGGGGGCAGCCACGGCACCCACCACGGTAAACGAAGTGGTTTTTGCTTGCGCCCGTGAACATGACGAGCCCAGGCACAAAACAAAAGCGGTGACAACGGACGTGCGCACCGCACACGTCTGGAAAAAATGGTTCATCGTTTATCCTCCAATGGTTGACATAGACTCGGTGATGCCGTTGGCCCGCTGCCGCTCGGCCTCAAAGCCATCCTTGGCGCGGTGGGCAAATGCGTTGAGCAGGTGCGCCCGCAGCTCATCATCCGTGGCCCCTTCGCGCAGCCGTGTTTTGATGTTTAGCACGCCATCGTCATACAAACACGTTTTGAGCACGCCCTGCGCGGTGATGCGGATGCGGTTGCACGAGCCACAGAACATCCGCGTGTAGGCCGCTATGATGCCGATGTTGCCGCGGTGCCCGGGCACGCGGTAGTGAAAGGCCGTGGAGTGCGGCTCGTCAATGTCTTTCGTCAAAGACGGGAAGTGCTGACGTAGGTGATCCAGTATTCGCTGGTGTGTCCACACGAGCGTTGAAACGTGGCCGGCCCCATTGAACGGCATTTCTTCGATAAACCGGACCGACACCGGCCACTGCTCCGTCAGGTGCACGAACGGAACCAGGTCTTCGATGTTCTTGCCCTCCATCACCACGGCATTGATTTTCACGTCAAAGCCCTCATCCACCAGTTGGGTCAGTGTTTGCCAGGTGGCGTCAAACTCGTCCCTTCGCGTAATCGCGCGAAAGCGCTGCCGGTCTAACGAGTCCAAACTGAGGTTGATTGAGCGGATGCCCAGGTGTTTCAGTTCCTTTACATGAGGCGCGGTAAGCAAGCCATTGGTGGTTAAGCGCAGGGATTCAATACCGGGTGTGGCACGGATCATCCGCAGCAAGTGCATCAAGTCGGTGCGCACAAACGGTTCGCCCCCGGTGATGCGCACTTTGGAAATACCCATGGACGCCAGCAGCGTAACTAACCGCTGGATTTCTTCAAAGGTGAGCAGCTCTTTTTTGGGCAGATAATGGATACCCTCTTCAGGCATGCAGTAAAAGCACCGCAGATTGCACCGGTCTGTAACCGCCAACCGGAGGTAGGTGAGGGGGCGTCCGTGATTGTCAAAAAGCTGCTCGGCCATCGGTCAAAAGTACAAAGTGTGGTGCAGATGTTTGGGAAAGGATGCATTTCAAATTGCCGCGATTAACCTCACCCCATTCAAGCACGGTAGTTTTTCGGTGCGTATCGTTCCCCTCTCCACTGGAGAGGGGGGCAGAGACTATCGCTGTTGCAGACGTTGGCCCGGGTGAGGTAAGAGCGTATCCGTGTCAATTTGAGACACGCCCCATTGACGGTTTCCACAGCTACACGTACCTTTACCTCATGCAAGTGAAGATCAAGACGTTTGGCGTGGCGCGTGATATTTTGGGCAGCCGCGAAGTAAGCTGGTCTACGGCATCCAAGACCATTGGGGAACTGAAGACCGAATTGCAAGCCCGTCACCCGGCTTTGAAAAACCTGAACTCGTTGTTTGTGGCCGTAAACCACGCCTATGCGCCTGACGATCATGTGCTGACCGAAACGGATGAGGTAGCATTGATCCCACCTGTGAGCGGAGGCTGATTTTTTTGCTTTTGCCGATGATCCAGTTAACGCCCTTGCCGATCGATACGGCTGCCATCCTGGCCCAAGTCACCCATGTGGAGGCGGGCGGGTTGGTCGTATTTGTGGGCAACGTGCGCAACCACAACGCGCGATTGGGAAAACACGTGTTGCGGTTGGAGTATGAGGCGTATGAGGCAATGGCCCTGAAGGAAATAGAGAGGATCGTGGAGGAGGCGCATGCCCGTTGGCCCATCAAGGCGTGGGCCGTCTGTCACCGGACGGGCACGGTGCTACCGGGCGAAGCGGCTGTGGTGCTGGCCGTGACCACCCCGCACCGAAAGGAATCGTTTGAAGCCTGTCAATTCATCATCGACCAACTAAAGGCACGCGTGCCCATTTGGAAAAAAGAAGTGTTTGACGATGGAGACGAGTGGGTCTCGGCACATCCATAACTGAAAGATGAAAGGTGCAACGAACACCGGCCATCCTGAACCGTCCTTTCGCCCGATCGTGTCTTTGTGCCGTTGTGGCGAAAGATCAAAAAGGCAGATCGTCCGATGACGTACCGGCATTGAAAGGCTCATCGCCCACGGGCGGATGTTCCGCATAGCCCGAGGAGCTGTTTCCTTCCTTCTGCACCTTCCATGCCCGCGCTTCGGTATACCACCGTCCGTTGCTTTCGCGGCTCGACAAGTCCACGCTCACGGTCAGCGCCTGCCCCACGGCCACGCCAAACTGGTCGATTTTATCGCCCCAAATGGAGAGGCATACCTTTTTGGGATATTGGCCCGGAGTTTCCAAAATAAACTCCTGTTTGCGCCATTGGCCGTTTTTGCCCATCCCGGTTTGCGGGGCCAGCAATTGTACTACGCGTCCTTTTAATTCCATACTCATACTGCAATCTTAACGCTTTTCGCGGATACGTTTAAAAAAATCCAACAAAAGACCTTTGCACTCCGCCTCCCGCACGCCCGTGGTCACCTCCGTGCGCGGGTGAAGCACGGGGGCCTTCATCAGGCGGTAGCCGCGTTGCGCATCGGCCGCGCCAAATACCAGCCGTTGCAACTGCACCCAGTGCAATCCCCCCGCACACATCACGCAGGGTTCCAGCGTCACATACAACGTACACTCGTCCAGATACTTTGACCCTAGCGCGTGGGCCGCGGCCGTCATGGCCAGCATCTCCGCATGCGCGGTGGAATCGGTCAGTTGCTCGGTCTGGTTGTGGGCACGGGCGATGATCCTCTTGTTGGCCACCACCACGGCCCCCACGGGCACTTCATCGCGCTCCAGCGCCTTGGCGGCTTCTTTCAGCGCCTCGTTCATGTAGTAGTCGTCTGTGTAGAGGTCAAGCACGTCAGGCCTTGATCTTGATGCTCTTCATCACTTCTTCTGACACCTTTTGCCACTCGAGCTTCTGTTCGCGCGGGCAGGTAAACGTAAACACCAGCGTGCGCTCGGAGCCCAGCAGGTATTGAATGTACGTATATTTCAGAATGGGCGGCTGCTCGCCCGCAATCCCTTTGGTGCCATTCACGCGCGATTCAAACTTGAAGTAAATGTATTTCTGACCGTGTATCTCGTGGATGCCTTCCTCCAACATTTGGGTGCGGTCGAACATGTGGAACACGCTGGCCTTAAAAAACTGAGCGGCCATCTCGTGGTTCATGTCCGGCCATTGGGTGGCGGAAATGTTCACGCTGAAGTCCACCACACGGTCGGGGTTGGTAAAGGCACCCAACGGGGCGCGCACAGACGGATAGCGCAACGCGATGTCTTCCGGAGTCATGGGCTTCAGCTCGGCCGGCAAACTCACCGTGATGCTATCATTTACTTTTACTTTAACGAGTTTATCGGGCGTAAACACGCACAAAAAAGCCACTAGAAAAGAAACCAAAATGTTTGTCATAGCTCGTTCAATCCGGTTTTACAACGATGGCGGAGCGGGTATTTGTACGCTGCCGCGCAATTTTCGCTGTGGGTCAGCATTTTGCATGCCGGGTTTGCTAAATTCGCGGCTCAAATTTACGTTATTTTACCTATGCTACGAACACATACGTGTGGCGAACTCCGAAAAGAACAGGTAGGGCAAACCGTTACGTTAACCGGTTGGGTGCAGCGCACGCGCGACAAAGGCAGCCTGCTGTGGATCGACCTGCGCGACCGCTACGGCATCACCCAATTATTTTTGGAGGAAGGCAAATCCGATGCAGCCCTGCTCGCCACGGCCCGCAGCCTCGGCCGCGAGTATGTGTTGCGAGCGACCGGTGTGGTGGCTGAGCGTTTGTCAAAAAACGACAAAATCGCCACAGGTGAGATAGAAGTGAAAATCAGAGAACTGGAAATCTTAAACCCCAGTGCGCTGCCGCCCTTCACCATCGAGGACGAAACGGATGGAGGCGATGACCTGCGCATGAAGTACCGCTACCTGGACCTGCGCAGAAACCCTGTGCGCGAAAGTTTGCAACTGCGTCATAAGATGGCGCAGCAAACACGCCTATATCTGGATGCGCAACAATTCATCGAAGTGGAAACACCCGTGTTGATCAAGAGCACGCCCGAAGGCGCCCGCGACTTTGTGGTGCCCTCGCGTATGCACCCCGGGGAGTTTTATGCGCTGCCGCAATCGCCCCAAACATTTAAGCAACTGCTCATGGTGTCGGGCTTCGACCGCTACTATCAAATTGTCAAATGCTTTCGCGATGAAGACCTGCGGGCCGACCGCCAACCCGAGTTCACGCAGATCGACTGCGAGATGGCCTTCGTCACCCAGGAAGACATCCTCACTACCTTTGAAGGATTGATCCGCCACCTCTTCCAAACGGTCAGAGGCATTGACATTGGGGCGCTGCCGCGGATGAGCTATGCCGATGCGATGAAGTATTACGGATCCGACAAACCCGATACGCGGTTTGACATGAAATTTACCGAGATCACCGACCTGGCTAAAGGCAAAGGCTTTGGCGTGTTTGACACGGCCGAGTTGGTCGTGGGCATTTGCGCCAAAGGCGCGGCCGGCTACACCCGCAAGCAGTTGGATGAGTTGACCGAATTTGTGAAGCGTCCGCAGATTGGAGCCAAAGGCTTGGTGTATGCCCGTGTGGAAGCTGATGGTTCCGTCAAATCCAGCGTGGATAAATTCTATTCAGCCGAGGAATTGGCGAAGTGGAAGGCCGCTTTTGCGGCTGCCCCGGGCGACTTGCTGTTGATTCTTTCAGGCGAGGCGGACAAGACCCGCAAGGCCTTGAGTGAGTTGCGCCTGCACGTGGGCGGCCAACTGGGCTTGCGCGATAAAAATACATTTGCGTGTCTGTGGGTGTTGGATTTTCCATTGCTGGAGTGGAACGAAGAGACGCAGCGCTACCATGCCATGCATCACCCCTTCACGTCCCCCAAGCGCGAAGACCTGGCGTTGCTGGAACAGCAGCAGTTGAGAAAGCACCGGTTACAGCCATAGCATTCGAAGTTTGCACACGCACTGCAACATTACAGCCGTCAATCAACTACGCAATTGTTATGGCGCAAATTAGGTTCACGGTCATACTAAACAATTATCACAGCCTCGCTAGCTAACCTCCACCACTGGATTTATTCGTTCACCAAGTGCGGTGCACAACAACAGTGGACATAGAACCACTGTGCCACGGTAGGTTCGGGTGTGAATTAGCTAATAAAGAGAGGTCCCGCTGCCATTGGTTATTCCGGACTGCATAAACTGTGCCTATTTTGGGAAGGTTCGAGTGCGAGTTCGAACGAGAAACCTCATCATCAAAGAAACAAACCAAAATAAAGTACAGTTAAGTAGGATTAGTTTAAAAAACTTGATGGTTCG
>JALONI010000032.1 GCA_025455015.1 Cyclobacteriaceae bacterium
TTCTAAATTAAACTCCTCTTGATTAAACTTCTCTTGATTCTTCATTATACGTCAAAGTTAGTGTTTAGCATTCTTTGACACAGTTCATTTTACAGCCTCAATTTAGGTACTCTATTCATTTTGATTGCTTTTTTGTCCCTCGTTTTTTATCAACCAATAGCTAAAAGATGACTTCTTGAACTCATCAAAAGATTCAAATTGCTTAGTTTTTAACTTCCATTCACCTAAATCCCAATACTTTACACTAACTCCACCTGACTCTGTTTGGGCTAATCCCTTTATTACAACAAAATGGCGACCGTAGTTCCGGCTTATCCAGCCATCCATACCATCTCCGCTATCTTGGTTACGATATGCTCTTGAATTTATGAACAGTACTGCCCTTTTACCACTCGTTACCCAATCAGAAATAGCTCCCACATCCTCTGACGAATCTATCGATCTATTTGATTTCGGAATTGAAATATTTGCTCCCATTCGTGTAATCAAGTCCGCAAACTCACTCTTAAGGGTCATTTTGGAAACATCATCTTTCTCATGAGGATCATATCCTCCCCAATTAAATGCATTTTCTGATGAACGTAATGAGTGAAGCATCATCCAATCAATCGCTGCAATTCCATCAATGTTCCCATTGTTATCTGGTTTAGCATTAAAAATCGCGTCATCTTTTCTTCGCAGAGTCTCCGTTTCGGGACTCTGCGTCTACTCCTTACTTTACTTTACTACACTACTCTACTCCTCACTTACCTTCCTCGATATTCCCCTGTTCTTCAGGAAAGGCACGCCTGACAAACGCGCGCCAACACGGGGGAACTCTGTGGGCAGGAAAAAACTCGCCATTCAAAAGTCTCCACTCCTATTTTTTTAATTCATCTACACCCCTGGCTTGTCTCCTCTCGCTCGTTGGTGAAGAACCTGCCTACCGCAGGCAGGCACCAGCGAGGGAAAAGGAACTTTCTGATTGGCTCTACATTTCTGTGTAGCCGTCATGGGTTCACGACTCGTAGGCTCACCCCTTCTCCCCCAGCCTCACGCCTCTCAATGCTTCCTCTTTGTTAAAGGGCTGGTTATAGAGTCGCTTGCCGAGGGCGCGGTAGAGGGCGTTGGCAATGGCCCCACCCGTAGGTGGTAAGGCGGGCTCGCCCAGCCCGGTAGGGTCTATGCCGTTGTCTACAAAGTGAACCTCCATGGCCGGCACCTCCTTGAAGCGAATCAGCCGGTAGCTATTGAAGTTTCGCTGCTCGGCTGCACCCTCCTTGAACGTGAGGTTGCCAAACAACGCGTGGCCCATACCATCCACAATGCCACCCCGCACCTGCTGGTAGGCTCCGCTCAGGTTCACCACAATGCCACAGTCGGCCGCAGCATAGATTTTCTCGATGACGGGCGTGTGGTGGCGCATGACCACCTCCGCCACCTGGGCCACGTAGCTGCGGTGCGAGAAGTAGACGGCAAACCCTTGCGACACGTTTTTCTTGGTGCCCCACTGGGCTTTTTCTGCTACCAGCTCAATCACCTGGCGCATGCGGTCAACATCGTACTTGACGGCCCCGGCAGGTGTGTTCTTGGCTTTGTCCAGCAACGTCAGGCGGAACTGCACGGGGTCTTTCTGGGCGGCCTCGGCCACCTCATCCAAAAAGGCTTGCTCGGCATAAGCCAAAAAGTTGGTGATGGGCGCGCGCCACGCCCCCGTGGTGATGGGCGATTTATGTTCCACCGAGTCGATCAGCAGGTTCTCCACCGCGCCCGAAGGAAAGTTGTCTTCGCGTGTGGGGTTGCCTGCGTTGATGCCCACCCCGCGCAACTTGTAGCCGATGAGGTTGCCGCTGGCATCGAGGGCGGCCGAAAAGCGGTAGCGCACAGCCGGGCGGTAGCTGCCGCCCGTCATATCGTCTTCGCGCGTCCAGGTAACCTTGACGGGCGCGTTCATCAGCTTGGATACTTCGGCAGCTTCGATCACATAGTCGGCCTTGAGCCTGCGCCCAAAGCCGCCCCCCAGGCGCGTGAGTTCCAGCGTAATTTTTTGGGGTGCCATGCCCAGCAACTTGGCCACCTCATTGCGCGCCATGTCGGGTGTTTGCGAGGGGCCCACCAACTCCGCCCCATCGGCCCGCACGTGGGCAAAAAAGTTCATGGGCTCCAAGGGCGCATGGGCCAAAAAGGGACATTGGTACTCGCGCGTGATTACGCGGGCTGCGGTAGCAAACGCCTTGTCCACATCGCCCTCTTTTCTGCGCACGGTCACCCCTTCGGTGGCGTTGAGCAATTCTTTGAACAGCTTGTCGTGATCGGTTGTGCTTTCAAGCGCGGTGTCTTTTTCGTATTCGACTTTCAGTGCCTTGCGCGCCTTCAGTATCTGCCACGTGGATTTGCCTACGATGGCCACATTGTTTTTGAACGTCACTACGTCAACAATACCCGGCAAGGCCTTGGCGGCCGCAGCATCCACCGACTTGATTTTGCTGCCAAACTGGGGTGGCCGCTGGATCATGGCGTGCAGCATGCCTTCTCGGTACACGTCCAATCCGTACAGGGGTTTGCCCGTCACCATCTCGGGGTTGTCCACGTTGCCGATGGGCTGGCCGATGATCTTGAACTCTTTTTTGTCTTTGAGCTTGATTTGTGCAGGCACGGCCATGGTTGCGGCCTCGGCCGCCAATTGGCCATAGGTGAGTGCGCGGCCCGTGGCCGCATGCACGACTTTTCCTTGCGCGGTAGTCAGCTCCGCTGATGGCACGCCCCAGCGTTGGGCCGCGGCCTCCATCAGCAGGTGGCGGGCGGTAGCCCCAGCCTTGCGCAGCCGCTCCCACGAATGTGGGATGGCCCCGCTGCCGCCCGTCAGTTGGCGTTCATATTTTTGGGTGTCGAGCGCAGCTTGCACTACTTTTACGCGCGTCCAGTCGGCATCCAGCTCTTCGGCCACGATCATCGGAAAGGATGTTTTGATGTTCTGACCCAGTTCGGGGTTGGGGGAGAAGATGGTGATTACATCGTCCGGTGAAATGGACAGGTAGCTGTTGAAGGCCACCGGGTTGGTTGCGTTCACCACTTCCAGGGTGGCTGCCTGGCCCTCGTTCCAATGAAACCCGAGCAGCAGGCCGCCTGTGGCGGTGAGGCCCAACTTTAAGAAATCGCGTCTTGACGACTTGGCAATGGTTTCCATGGTTACGGGTTGGTTTTGGCGCTGGCACGTACGATGGCCTCGTGTATGCGGTGGTAGGTGCCACAGCGGCAGAGGTTGCCGTTCATGGCCGTTTCAATTTCCGCGTGTGTGGGGTTGGGCTTTTTTGCCAGCAAGGCTGCGGCCTGCATGATCTGGCCTGCCTGGCAATAGCCGCACTGCGGCACATCCACTTCTTGCCACGCTTGCTGTACGGGGTGGTCGCCCTTTTCGGATAGCCCTTCAATCGTCACCACTTTTCTATCGCCAAGGGTTGAAACCGGCAGCGTGCATGAGCGTACTGCGTTGCCGTTGAGGTGAACGGTGCAGGCACCGCATTGGGCGATACCACATCCATACTTAGTGCCTACCAGCCCGAGGTGGTCGCGCAGCACCCACAGCAAGGGGGTGTCACTGTCGACTTCGGCCTGAACGGGCTTGCCGTTTATGTGGAGCGTGTACATGGGCATATCCGTGGGGGTTGAAGTGGTGAAGGTAGCAAAATGACGGCAGGGTAAAAACGGGGGCGCCTTGAAATCCACACGCTGGCCCGGTCTCCCCGGGTTGGTGGTGGGGAGGGCTTCCTCCACGCTTTGAGTAGGGTTAAGAGGGGGTGCGCCTGGCGGGTGTTGCGGGGCCAGAAACATTACGCGCTGTGCTACGTTATGATACGCAAACGCATTTCTGTACCCTTTTTCCGTGCGCCTGACCTACGTATCCCTTTTATCCTCCCCTGCATGAAACACCTTTTTTCGCTTGTATTTTGTGCGGTAGCTGTGTATAGTTGGGGCCAATCGCCCAATGCGGTGACGCTGGAACAGGCCAAGCGGTTTCTGCAGGCCGAACGCGAAGAGATATTCATCCAAACGCTGCGGCTGTCCGTCAGCGAAGCCTCCGTCTTTCATCCGATTTTTGTGGAATACAACCGCGAAAAACGCGTACTGGACGAGTTGCTGATCAACAAGTTTGTGACCTATGCCGAGGGCTACCAGAGCATGTCGCCCAAAGCCATGGGCCGGTTTATCAAAGAAACCAGACGGGTGCAACGCAAAGACCTGAACATCCGAAAACGGTATTATCACAAGCTTCGAAAAGAGATCTCGACCGAAATTGCCGTACAGTTCTATGAAGTGGACGACCTGCTCTCCACCAGCCTGCGGTTGAATGTGCTATCGAGTCTTCCCTTTTTGAGTGGCCAGGCGTTGCCCAGCGCGCCCAAGCGATAAAGCCGGTCGCCTACGCCACCTTTACGCCCAAGTGACCTCCCAGCTTTACAAACTGCTCCAGCCATTCGGCATGGTGCTCGTGCACTTCGCGGCTTTTGTTCTCCACCGACATTTGAAAGTAGAGATTTTGCGTATGGTGAAGATCCAACTCGATCTTAAACTTGGCGAGCAGGGGAAACAACCGGTTTAAGCGCTGAATGCGTTTGACGTTTTCGCGCTCGCTGTTAATGCGATGCAACTCTTTGAACACGCTTTGCCCGGCCAGGCGTGATACCTTGTCGGGGTCTTCGATGGTCAATTGCCACTTTTCCATCTCGGCCAAAATGCGCTCCACTTCTTTGATGTTGATTTTCTCCGACTCAAAGCAATCGATCAGATCGGCATTGAGGATGTACTCAAACGTAGTGCGGTAGGCGTTGGGGATGGGGATTTCGTTATTCGCCAGTGCGTTGATGAGCGGGTAGTCGCGGTTGTAGGTTCTGCGCAGCGATTGCTCCAACTCTTCCAGGCTCTTGTTGGCGATCATGTCCAGGATTTTGCGCTTTTCGTCTTTGAACAATTGCCAGATGGTGTACTTGTCGGGACCGAAATAGGTTTGCATGATACCGATCACATCGCCCAGGCGGCCGTTGTCAAAAGCATGGGTGATGCGAAACTGCATGCTGGCAAACTGGTCGGGGTCCATGTCCAGCGAAATGTTGCCAATGATGTTGTGAACCCCGATGCACACCACCGCAAAGGCAAATTTCTTTTCGGAGCGCGTCACCAACGAGCGCACCTTGGTGATGCCCAGCACCAGTTTTTGCTCGCCTGCTTCTTTCTTCAAAAAGAATTCGTTGGCAGCCGAGTAGTTGAACAACGGCAGCGACTCCGGCTCCTCTTCAAAGATGGAAGACACGGCATAGTGCATGCCCACACGCTGCAAATTCGTTTTGGACGGCAGCACGTACTTCGTGTACACCACGGCTCCGTTTTCGCACGAGGCTACATTGCTGGGGGCCAGGGCGAGCCTTCGCAAAAACTCCTCGTCCAGGCTTACGCCCGCCAGTTGGTTAGCCAACTGAATGACGCGGCAGGCATACTGCATCACCTGCGTGGTTTCAATGCCGGAAATCTCATCAAAAAACCAACCGCAACTGGTGTACATGAGCAGGGCGTTGCGCTGCATTTCCATCAGCCGCAATACGCGGGTCACGTTCACATCGGCATTGGCATGATCCTTCAAAAACTTCTTCACGGTGGCATCTCCCCGCTTCAAGATCACGTGGATGTATTCATCGCGCGCGGCCCAGGGGTCGCGCAATACCTTGCCGCCTTCCTGCTCAAAGATGGTCGCCACCTCATCGCGCAGCCAGTCAAGCGCTTCGCGCAAAGGCTTGCGCCACAGTTGATGCCAGCCGGGCTTGCCGCTGTTGCAGCCGCAGTTCTGGCGCCAGCGCTCCACGCCATGCACACAGCTCCACGAGCTGTTTTCGACAATCTGTGCTTCGTACGCTGGCGGGAAGAGCGCCAGGAATTGCGCGTAATTGGTGAGCCCCACGTGGGGATCTTTTTCAATCTGCTCCAGGCAAAACGCCAAGGCCATGTCACCATGGCGATGGTGGTGGCCGTAGGTTTCACCATCGGTGGCAATGTGGGCCAGTTGCGGCTCTTCCGCAGCCAACTCCAGGGGCGCGGTCAGGTTTTCGGCAAAGCGCCTGCCATCGTTGAGCAGGCCGTTGAAGGCCACGCCTTGCGAGATGTCGCCATCGTAAAAAAATACGGCTATTCTGCGACCCGATGGCAGCGGACACCAGTAAGGCCTGCGCGTGTCCACGGTACGGTCACTCACGGGCTGCCACTCGTCAGCCCCCGCTGCGCGGATGCTTTTTGCCTGGCGGGGTGCCAACACGGTAAACCGGATGTCGTGATCCGCCAAAATCTCCAACGACTCAATATCCACCGCGGTCTCGGCCAGCCACATGCCCTCGGGTTTGCGCTTGAAGCGCGACTCAAAATCGCGGATGCCCCACACCACCTGCGTTACTTTGTCTCTGCGGTTGGCCAACGGCATGATGATGTGGTTGTACACCTGCGCCATAGCCGAGCCGTGGCCGCCAAAATACTTTTTGCTCTCTTTATCGGCCTCTAAAATGTATTGGTAGGTTTCCGAGTCGTTCTCTTGCATCCACGAAAGCAGCGTGGGGCCAAAATTGAAGCTGATGCGCGCGTAGTTGTTGGTAATCTTGTTGATGACGCGGTCTTCGTCCAAAATACGCGAAGCGGCATTGGGCGCATAGCACTCGGCCGAAATGCGCTCGTTCCAGTCGTGGTAGGGATGGGCGGAGTCTTGTACTTCGATCACTTCGAGCCACGCGTTTTCGCGCGGGGGCTGATAGAAGTGGCCGTGTATGCAAACAAACTTATTCAGCGGCATCGGTTGGGTGTCTGATAACAGCGTTTTTCACGAAGCGACACGCGATTGGAAGGAACGCGGCTTCGCGGCAAACGGTAAAAATACACTATTGTATCTCAAACTCGGCAACCTCTTCGTGCAGTTTCAACACACTCACCGACAAGGGGGCCAACGTCATGGTGAATGAATAGTCGTTTGAATGGTACTTGACGGGCGAGGTGTGCAAGACGCCCGGGTTATGAACGCCACTGCCGCCAAACGCTTGATTGTCAGAGTTGAGTATCTCCTTCCACGTGCCCCTGTAGGGTACGCCCACCCGGTAGTGATGGCGCGGCTCCGGGGTAAAATTGCAAACGATTACGAGCGTCTCTTCTTTTGCCTCGGCTTTGCGCTGATAAATGATCACGCTGTTCTCGCGGTCGGCATAGTCGATCCACTCAAACCCGCGCCCATCAAAGGGATAGGTGTACAGCGAAGGCTCGGACTTGTACAGCGCGTTCAACGTCTTAATCCACTCAAACACCCCGCGGTGCGGAGCGTGGTCGAGCAGGTGCCAATCCAAACTGCGGTCGTGGTTCCACTCTGCCGACTGGCCAAACTCGCCCCCCATGAACAGCAGCTTGGTGCCCGGGTGAGTGAACATATAGCCGTACAGCAGTCTCAAGTTGGCAAACTTTCGCCATTCATCGCCCGGCATGCGGCCCAAGATGGAACCCTTGCCGTGCACCACTTCATCGTGCGACAGCGGCAGCATGAAATTTTCAGTAAAGGCGTAGACAATGCTGAACGTGATCTCGTTTTGATGATACCTGCGGTAGATCGGGTCTTTTTTGAAGTAGCTGAGCGTGTCGTGCATCCAGCCCATCATCCACTTCTGCCCAAAGCCCAAGCCTCCTAAGTATGTGGGCTTTGAAACCCCGGGCCACGCGGTGGATTCTTCCGCTATGGTGATCACATCCGGAAAGGTGCCGTACACCGTTTCGTTAAATTCTTTCAGGAATTGGATCGCCTCCAGGTTTTCGTTGCCTCCGTATTGATTGGGTATCCACTCGCCTGCTTTGCGCGAATAGTCCAGGTAAAGCATGGAGGCCACGGCATCCACACGCAGGCCGTCAATGTGAAAGCGGTCGAGCCAGTATAAGGCATTGCTGATCAAAAACGACCGTACCTCGTTGCGGCCATAGTTGAAGATGTAGCTGCTCCAATCGGGGTGAAAGCCCTTGCGGGGATCGGCATGTTCATACAGGTGGGTGCCGTCAAACTGGAAGAGGCCGTGGGCATCGCCCGGGAAATGCGAAGGCACCCAGTCGAGGATCACGCCAATGTCTTCCCGGTGCAGGCAATCCACCAGGTACATAAATTCCTCAGGCGAGCCATAGCGGCTGGAGGGCGCGTAGTAGCCCGTGAGCTGATAGCCCCACGAGCCGAAAAACGGGTGTTCCATCACCGGCAAAAACTCCACGTGGGTAAAGCCGGCTTCCTTCACGTATTGCACCAGTTCCTGCGCCATCTCGCCATAGCTGAGTGAGCGGTTGCCGTCTTCTACCTTTCTGCGCCAACTGCCAAAATGCACTTCGTACACTGAATACGGTTTGGCTTTGCCTGCCTGCTTTTTGCGTTCATTCATCCACACGCCATCTTTCCACGGATAGTCGGTGGTCCACACGATGGAAGCCGTCTTGGGCGGGGTTTCGGCAAACGTGGCAAAGGGGTCCGCTTTTTCCAAGATGGCCCCCGTGTTGCTGTGAATGCCATACTTGTAAATTTCCCCGCGCTGGATGTCGGTGAAGAAGCCTTCCCAAATGCCGGACTCGTCCCACCGCGGGTTCAGTTTGTGCGATTCGTGGTTCCATCCGTTGAAGTTGCCAATGACGGACACAGCCCGGGCATTGGGTGCCCACACGGCAAAATAGGTTCCCTTTTTTCCGTTGAACTCGGTGATGTGCGCGCCCAGCTTCTCGTACAGCTTGAAGTGCCGGCCCGAGCGAAACAGATGAATGTCGAAGTCGGTGAGCAGCGTGGTGGGCTGTTCGGCTTCGTTGGCGGATGATTTTTTCTTTCCCATGATTCAAAAGGGGTTACTTCTTTTTCTTCTCGCGTTCTTCTTTGGCCAACAGGTAGCGTTGCATGTGATAGTAGATGCCGCGCAGCGGGATGACGACCCAATCGGGGCGGCCGTTGAGTTCATACCCGAGTTCGTACACCGCTTTTTCGATCAGGTACACCCGTATCAGCACTTCGTCTTCGTCCGAAAGCGTCATGCCCGAGCCCATGCGCTCCAGATACGACCCCAGGTAAAACCGGCTCACGTAATGTTGCCACTGTTCGGCCCACTGTTCCAAAAACTCCAGGTCCTTCTCGCGGTAGTTTTCGTTCAACAATATCTTGCCAAAGGCAGCGTAGTGAAACGAACGGATCATACCGGCCACGTCTTTGATCGGGCTTTTCTTCAACCTGCGTTCGCTAAAGCTAAATCCCGGTTCGCCTTCAAAATCGATGATGACAAAGTCTTTGCCGGTAAACAACACCTGCCCCAGGTGGTAGTCGCCATGGATGCGGGTTTTGATGGCGTTGATGCGGGTTTGATAGATTTCGCCAAAGCACTCGAGCACTTGATCCTCCATTGCCAGCACTTTGTCGGCCAGGGCTTGCGCATCGCGGTTGAGTTTCGGCTTTTGTTGTTCCAGTAGTTTAAACCGGTCTTTCAGCAGCTTGCGCAGCGAAGAATACAGTGACCGTTGATAGTTGGCTGTAAAATACTCGGGCGCAAAAGCCGGGTTGGAGGTGTCGCTGGCCAGGGCCAGGTGCATCTCGGCCGTTCGCTGGCCCAGGCGCACAACGCGCTCGTAAAACCCGCGTCCGATAAACTCCTGTATGATCTCGGGTGCCTCTTCAAACTTGATGGCGGCCTTGTTGATGAGCTTGGGCAGCTTTTCTTTTTTTGCTTTGGTCATCACCCGCTCGTAAAACCGGCCCACCGAGTCGATGGTGACATTCCAGGCATCGCCTTGATTTTCCACCTTCTCTTGCAGCAGGCCAAACACGATGGTTTTCCCTTCTGTCGTGTGGAACTCCATGCTGCCGGCATACTTGGGCGAGTTTTTGAAACTGGTGTTCTCCGACAAAAACCGGACGATCTCCAAATCGGGATTGATCTCTTCTTCGAGCTTGCGGTAGAATTTAAAAAAGTACTGGTCGTTATAGATGATGGCGGTGTTGCTCTGATCAGCCTTCAGGATTTTGGAATCAACTTCGCTGGCGTTCAGCTTGGCAAATACGCTGGAGTGAAACTCCAACGTGCCCTCGTCTTCCTTGAGGCGCACCTTTCGGTCCATGGCCTGGAACAAAAAATCGCGAAAGCCCTTGTCATAGCTGCTGTCCAGGATAAAACCCGACTTGCCTTGAATCTCCGCACGGCACACCACACTTTGCGAGGTGTATTCCACTTTGTCAAACATGCTGTCGGACGGCACAAAGCACATGGGCAAAAAATACAAGTCGGGCAACCGCTGCACGTAGTGGACTTCGATGATCGTGAGGAAATGGGTTTCGCCTTCCACTTTCAGCGGGATGACTTTGTTTACGCCCATCTTGCTGATGATTTTGGCCTTGCCGCCAAACCACCGGCATTTTTTCATAAAGGGCTGCAGTATTTTGCGCTCAAACACGCGCACTTCGTTGTAGTTACCAAAAACACGCTCCCATGAAATGTCCGTTTTGAGCAACTGCAACTCGCTTCCCCCCGTGCCGGCTTCTTTCTTCTCGGAGTCGTCTGCCTGAAACCAGAAGTAGCCGTAGGGGCCAATGGTGATGGGATACTCTCCACCATCCACGCTTCGGAAGCGGTTCTGGCTAAAGGCCTCGGTGATGTCGCAGTCTTTGAACGCGGAAAGATCCAGCGTGGTGGCCTGCGAAAACTGCGACAGGTTGGCCACCACAATGAGGCGCTGCTGCTCAAACGTGCGGGCAAAGGCCAGCACCTTGGCATTGGAGCTGTCGATGAATTTCAAGTCGCCCCGGCCAAACACATGCAGCCGCTTGCGCATGGCCAGCACGTTTTTGATCCACCACATCAGCGATGAGGGGTTCTCCTCCTGCGAGGCTACGTTGACGGACTCGTACCGATAGACGGGGTCGGTGATGATGGGCAGGTATAACTTCTGCGGGTTGGCCGAGGAGAAGCCCGCGTTCAGGTTCATGTTCCACTGCATGGGCGTGCGCACACCAAAGCGGTCGCCCAGGTACACGTTGTCGCCCATGCCTATTTCGTCTCCGTAGTAGAGCACGGGCGTGCCGGGCAGCGAGAACAAAATCGTGTAGAGCAATTCAATTTTCCTGCGGTCGTTGTTGAGCAGCGGGGCTAGCCGCCTGCGTATGCCTAAGTTATGTTTGGTGTTGGGGTCGTTGGCATAGGCCTTGAAGAGATAGTCTTTCTCTTCTTCCGTCACCATTTCGAGGCCGATCTCATCGTGGTTGCGCAGGAACAAGGCCCATTGGCTGTTGGGTGGTGTTTGGGGCGTCTGCTCGATGATGTCAATAATGGGGTAGCTATCCTCGGTGCGCAAGCCCAGAAACAGGCGTGGCATAAGTGGGTAGTTGAAATTCATGTGGCACTCTTCGCCATTGCCAAAATACGAGGCGGCATCCTCGGGCCACATGTTGGCTTCGGCCATCAAAATGCGGTCTTTGTATTCTTTGTCGATGTGCGCGCGTAACTTCCTCAAGAAGGCATGGGTTTGCGGCAGGTTTTCGCAATTGGTGCCTTCTTCCTCAAACAAGAAAGGCACGTTGGGCAGTCGAAACCCGTCCACGCCCATCTTCAGCCAGAAGTCGGCAATTTTGATCATCTCCAATTGCACTTCGGGGTTGTCATAGTTCAGCTCCGGCTGGTGGCGGTAGAAGCGATGCCAGAAATAGCCCTTGGCCTCGTTGTCCCAACTCCAATTGCTGCTCTCTTCGCTGCTGAACATGACGCGCGCTTCCTTGTACCGATCCGGCTTGTCGCTCCAGACGTAGTAGTCTTTGTAGCGCGAGCCAGCGCGCGCCTTGCGCGACTTCTGAAACCACGGGTGCTGGTCAGAGGTGTGGTTGAGGATAAGTTCGGTGATGACGCGTATACCCCTGCGGTGGGCTTCCTTGAGGAAGAGCTTGAAATCGGTGAGTGTGCCGTATTCCGGATGGATGTCGTAGTGATCGGTGAGGTCATACCCATCGTCTTTCAGGGGCGAGGGATAAAACGGCAACAACCAAATGGCGTTTACGCCCAGGTCGTCCAAGTAGTCAAGCTTCTGCACCAGGCCCGCAAAATCGCCAATGCCATCGCCATTGCTGTCGTAAAAGGCGCGTACGCTCAATTCATAAATGATGGCGTCTTTAAACCAAAGCGGATCGTTCGTTTTTATCGGGGTGGCCATGGTTACATGTTCGACTCGTGAATTTCGACTTTAAATAGATGAAATGGCATTTTGTGCGGATTTAATTCTACATAATTCCACTCCTGCGTCCAGGTGTAGCGTTCATCCGTCATCAAATCATGCAATTTCAAGTTGATGTGCTGGCCCAGGCGCAGCCGCTGCCTCGGCACTTGTACGTAGCCCGACTGGTTGGCGTGCGGATCGAGCGTGACCACCACCAAAATGATGCTGGACAGGTCATCGGTGGCTTTGAGGTAAGCCAGTAATTGGTTGTTTTCGATGGTGAGGAAGTGAATATTCCAGGTGGACTGCAGGGCCTTGTGCTCTTTGCGGTGTTGGTTTACCATCGAGATAATGTCCGTCATCCGGTTGGTGCGCTTCCAATCGTGGTGTTTGATTTCAAATTTCTCTGAATTGAAGTACTCTTCTTTTCCTTCGATGGGCACATTGTCATACATCTCAAAAGCCGGTCCATACATGCCGTAGCTGGCCGACAGGGTGGCCGCCAGGGCAAAACGGATGATGAAGATATTCTCACCCTGGTGCTGAAGATGATAGGGTAAGATGTCGGGAGTGTTGGGCCAAAAGTTGGGCCGGAAGTAGTTTCGCGAGGGGCCATTGACCAAATCATTCATGTATTGCATGATCTCTGGCTTGGTCACACGCCAGGTGAAGTACGTATATCCTTGCTGAAAGCCTACCTTCGCCAACGAGGCCATCACCTTGGGTCGCGTAAAAGCCTCCGACAGAAAAATGACTTCGGGGTATTTTTTGTTCACTTCCGTGATGGCCCATTCCCAAAACGGGATGGGCTTGGTGTGCGGATTATCGACCCGGAAAATCGTGACGCCTTGCTCCACCCAAAACACGATCACGGACTTCAGTTCTTCCCACAGCTCTTTCCAGTGATCCGTCTCAAAGTTGAACGGATAGATGTCCTGGTATTTTTTGGGTGGATTCTCTGCGTATTGAATGGAACCATCGGGCCGCTGTTTGAACCACTCCGGATGTTCCTTCACATACGGATGATCGGGCGCACACTGAAAGGCCAGGTCGAGTGCGATGTCGATGCCCAGTTTGCGCGCCTCGCGGATCAGGTCGCGGTAGTCGTCCAACGTACCCAAGGCCGGATGGATGGACTTGTGCCCGCCTTCTTCACTCCCGATGGCCCAGGGCGAGCCGGGCTCACCGGGTTGCGACCGCACGTTGTTGTTTTTTCCCTTCCGGTTAAGTTTGCCAATAGGATGGATGGGCGGAAAATAGAGCACATCAAAGCCCATGGCGGCCACGCGCGGAAGCAGGCGCGCACAGTCTTTGAACGTGCCGTGCTTGCCGGCTTCGAGCGAAGCCGAGCGGGGGAAGAATTCATACCACGTGCTAAACAGCGCCCGGCTGTACTCGACCGAGATTTCAAGGGCGGGCGAATTTGATTCGTGGGCAATCAGCGGATGGGCATGCACCAACCGGGCAAACGGCTCGCTCAGCACCCATTGAATGGCTTCGCCTTGTTTTGATTTGTCTTCCAGCTTCGCTGCGTAGGCCTTCAGCGTTTCGTCTTCCTGGCTCAACTGGCGCAAAAACAGGGCTCCTTCCAGCAGTTCCACCGAAACATCCACCTTTGCGGCCGCCTTCTTTTTAAACCCATCGTACCACGTATCGAAGTGATCCACCCACGCCTGCACATAAAAGGAATAGGCTCCCACTTTTTCGGTATAAAAGCTAGCGACCCACTCATCGTTTACAGTCGGATGCATTTCCGCCCACTGCCACGGGCTTGATTTTCCGTGCCGATACATCACGCGCGCGCGCACGTGATCATGGCCATCGCCAAAAATATGCGCACTTACCTCTACGCGCTCGCCTGCCGTGCGCTTAACCGGATACCGCCCGCCATCAACTTGTGGCTGTACGGACTCAATGATTACTCTGGCTTTTGTCATGATGCTATTGGATAACGAGCGAACCATATGCCGGCACCCGAATGTCTGTGGCAGACACCGAGGCGGCCGGATGGGTGGTGAAATCAAGGAGGGTAAATTCCTTCAACGCCTCGGTCACGGGCACAGTCACCTCCACATCCGACAGGTTGTGAATGATCAGCCGCTTTTCCTGGCCATGGCTCCGGATCAGGGTTACCAACTCGCGTACGGCAATAGGGCTCTCCTCCAGTCTACCGTACGTCAGCACTTCGCTTTGATTGCGATAGCGAATCCAGTTTTTGTAAAAATGAAACAGCGAAGCGGGGTCTTTTTTCTGCTGTGCCAGGGGCACCACCGTTTGGTCGGTGCTGTAGCGCGGTGTTTCCCATTTGGTTTGCATCGCATCGGCCGTGCCGGCATCCCACACAAACGGTTCGCGGATGTATTCATCCGGCTTCATCCCCAACATGCCGATTTCTTCGCCATAGTACACGTACGGTGTGCCGGGCAGCGACATCAAAATGCTGGCGGCCACGCGCATTCGGTTCAGGTCGCCCTTCAACTCGCTGAGTATCCGGTTTTGATCGTGGTTTTTCAAAAACGTGGCATCGATGTATTCATCGGTTGTTTGCAGGTAGAAGTCGTTGATGCGTTTGTACGTAGCAATGAGTCCGGTGGAATCGACCCCCTTGCGTACCGCCTCGGTGATGGCGTAGCCCATATCGAAGTTAAACAACGCGGGCAGGCCGTTAAGATAGGGTGCCACGTCTTCTGCTTTTGACCACACCTCCCCTACCAAGTACACCTCGGGTTTGATTTTTGTCATTTCGGTGCGGAACCATACCCAAAAGGCGTGATTATCAGCCGCGCGCTCGGTGGGAAAAATGTGTTTGGCCGCATCCAGGCGAAAGCCATCCACGTTCATGTCCTTGAGCCAAAACGATCCAATGTCCACAAACTCTTCCTTCACGTTGGGGTTGTCGAAGTTGAGGTCGGGCATGCCTCCCCAAAAAAATCCATAGTAATGTTCAGCCAGTGTATCGCCCTTTACGGGATGCCATTGGGTGATGTTATCCGAATCCAGCGAGATGGTTTTTTTTGAAATCTGCTGGCGAATGGAATCTTTCTTTGCCCACACATAGTAATCGCGGTACGGACTGTCTTTTTCGTTGATGGCCCGTTGAAACCACGGGTGGTCATAGCCGGTATGGTTGAGGATCAGGTCCACCAACACGCGGATGTTGCGCTTGTGCGCTTCGTCCACAAATTTTTTGAAATCCTCCACGGTGCCGTATTCCGGATCAATGCTTTTGTAATCGGTCACATCGTATTTGTGGTAGGTGGGCGATTTCATGATGGGCATGAGCCACACGCCCCCCACGCCCAATTCCTGTAGGTGATCCAACCGTGCCGTGAGTCCATTGAAATCACCGATGCCATCGCCATTGCTGTCGGCAAAGGAGCGTACAAATACTTCATAGTTGACTCCTTGCGGCCATTGGGCCACAGGCTTGGGTTGCTGGCAGGCAAACGGAACGGCCCATAGCAGACCGACCCAAAGAATGGAAACTTTTCTCATTTGATTTTGAAGATGAAGGAAGCGTATGATGGAAGTTCGAGGGAAAATGAATAATGCTCATCCAGGCCCATGTCGGCACCGCTGCGAAGCAGATCGCGCCCTACGTATGTCACGCCCGGTTGCAATCCCATTTTTTGGGCCACCTCGGGTGGAAGCGCAATCTTGGCGGGCAGGGGTGCTGCATTGAAACTGGATACAATGATGAGTCGCTCATCGCCAAAATAGCGGACAAACGCATGCATGAGGTGGTTGATGTTTCCGCTGGCCTGGTTGAAAGACGTAATATCAATGTACTCGCCCGAGTGGATGGCGGGATTGTCGCGCGCCAACGTGAGGATATCTCCGTAAAACTGTCGAAGGGCTTTTTGATTGTCCGTCAACTGCCCCCCATCAAAGGCACCGCCATTCATCCATTTTTGGTGGTGCGGCACACCCCAATAGTCAAAGATTGTGGTGCGTCCGTCTTCGCCCGAAAAGCCCTCGGATCCCGCCCCCGGCTCTCCCACCTCCTGACCGAAATAAATCATGACCGGTGCCTGATCAACACAGGCGCTGATGACCATGGCCGGTGCCGCCTTCCACGGGTCGCCCGCAAAAAAGGGAGAAGCAATTCGTTGTTCATCGTGATTCTCCAGAAAATGAAGCATGCGGTGATTGATGCCGCTTAGGCTCTGCTGGATGCCTGCAATATGCTGGGTAGCCGATTGGCCGTTGACGAGCAACCGCAGCGTGTCGTACAGTTGCACCTTGTCATACAGGTAGTCAAACCGGCCATTGTCGATGTAGTTTCGGTATTGGCTTGGGTTGTATATCTCTGCAATGAAGATGATCTCGGGATTCACGGCTTTCACCTGCGGGATAACCCAACCCCAGAACTCGTGGGGTACCATCTCGGCCATGTCGCACCGAAAGCCGTCCACTTTTTTATGGGCCCAAAACACCAGGATGTCGCGCATTTTCTCCCACGTGTTGGGCACCGGCTCAAAATATGTTTGGCGGCCGTTTCGGATGTCTACGCCATAGTTGAGTTTGACCGTTTCGAACCAATCGTTGATACCGGGCGTGGCCGTAAATTGATCGTTGCCGGTAACCTTGGCGGGGATTTCGACATACTGCCTGTCTTTGGTCGGGTGCGGAAGATTACCCAGCGGGGAATACTCCTGGGGCGGCTGAAACGATTGGCCCGGCAGGTAGTAGAAGTTGTTGGATGGCTTGAACGACACGGAGGTATCATCGCCCTCGCCCAAATCTTTCACGTTTTCGGGCTTGGCATCCGACCGGTAGCCGCGCGCCACGTGGTTGGGCACAAAGTCGATGATCACTTTGAGGCCGTGTGCGTGGGTACGCGCAATCAGTTGCTCAAACTCGGCCATCCTGTTTTTAACATCCACGGCCAAGTCCGGATTGACATCATAGTAGTCTTTGATGGCATAGGGCGATCCTGCGCGGCCTTTCACCACGTTGGCATCGTCCAGCGGAATGCCGTAGGCCGAGTAGTCGGTCAACAGGGCATGCTCCAACACCCCGGTGTACCACACATGCGTGGTGCCAAGGGCTTTGATGCCCGCCAACGCCTTGTCGTTGATGTCGTTGAACTTCCCCACCCCATTTTCTTCCAAGGTGCCGTGGGGTTTGTTGGCCGTTTGGGTATTTGCAAAAAGGCGCGTCATCATTTGATAGATGATCCACTTACCGGAGGAGGAAGGCATGGGCACGGGTATTTTTTCGGGACGTGTTTGACAAGCGAACACTCCTGCCAACAGGAGCATAAAAAAGCACTTTTTCATCCGTTTAAAGGTAAAAATTAGGCTTGTCAATGCAAGTGGCCGGAAGCCGAAAAATCGAAAGAAAAGCCCCAAAATGTGCCGGCTGTGCTACTATTCAGCGGGGCGCGCAAGGCCGAAGACAAGGTACACCGCCACGGCAATCGCGCACAGCGCAAGCCCTAAAAACTCCCGAGCCTCCTCAATGTACGGGTACTGCATTTTGGCCACATCGTCAAAAAGCAGCGACCGGTCGGCAGAACGATACCAGTCTACCATGCCGGGAAACAGGAAGGCGAGGTAGACCAAAAACAACACCAGCAACCCGGCCAGATAAGGCCGTGGATAATAGCGGTACATGGCCATGATGCAGGCCACCGCGGTTGAGCCATAAATGGCAATCCACACTAGGGGATCAGGGTCGTTGACCTGCACGAAGGCAAACGCCATAAACAGCAGCGCCAACAGTCCGTTGATAATCTTTCGAAGCATATCAGAAAATGGCGCCTGCAATGGTGGCCGTCATCATGGTAGCCAGCGAGGCCGCCAACATAGCCCGCAGCCCCAACCTCGACAAATCGCCCTGACGGCCCGGAGCCATGCCACCAATACCCCCTATCTGGATCGCGATCGAACTAAAGTTGGCAAAACCACACAACGCATAGGTCGATATGAGCACCGCCTTCTCACTCAAGAAGCCGCCTGTCTTAAAAGCGGTCAAATCCGAATAGGCCAAAAACTCATTCAACACCATTTTCTTGCCCAGCAAGCTGCCCACGTGTAACGACTCCTTCCAATCCACCCCCATGGCAAAAGCAAAAAAGCGAAACACCTGCCCCAGCACATACTCCAGGCTGAGCCCGGCATACGCTCCGCCAGTCGAGTTCCTGATCCACTCATTTATGCCCACCAGGTCGCCCAACCCTTGCAATCCCCAATTCAATGCCAGAATAATGGCGATGAACGCCAGCAACATACCCCCGATGTTCAGCGCCAATTTCAACCCATCGGCCGCACCGCTGGCCAGGGCATCCACCAAGTTGGTGCCGATTGTTTCCCGATTGACCTGTAACGATTGATCGATTTTCTCGGGCTCTGACTCAGGAAAAATGATTTTTGACATGACAATGGCGGCCGGGGCATTCATGATGGAGGCGCACAACAAGTAGGTAGCAAAGGTGGCTTTGCTGGCGGGATCACCACTGCCCAACATGCCCACGTACACCGCCAGTACACTGCCGGCAATGGTGGCCATACCGCCCGTCATCAGGCAAAACAACTCCGAGTTGGTCATGCGTGCGATAAACGGCTTCACCAGCAGCGGGGCTTCCGTTTGACCCATGAAAATATTCGCTGCCGCGGATAGACTTTCGGAACCCGACAGGCGCATGGTGCGCGTCATGACCCACGCAAATCCGTAGACGATTTTTTGAAGAATACCCAGATAGTACAAGCCGGTGGTAACAGCCGAGAAAAAGATGACCGTGGGCAACGCCTGAAAGGCAAACAGAAAACCAAGGCTGTGCCCCGCGGCCGGGTCTTCAAAACTGTTTTTGGAAAGCCCCCCGAAAAGAAAGATGGCCCCCTGCCGCGCGAAATCCAGAAACGCGACAAACTTACCGCTCACCCACGCAAAGCCGTCATTGACAAAACCGACTTTGAAGATGGCCAAGCCAAACAAAATCTGCAGCGCGATACCAATGCCGATGGTTTGCCAGCGAATACCCTTACGATTGTTGGAAAGCAGAAAGGCTACGCCCGTGAGCACGAGCAACCCAATCAGCCCGCGAAGTATGTCCATCAGAATTGGTTTGGTCTGCTTAATTGCGTTTGCCCATTTCATCTCTGATTTTGGCCGCCCGCTCATAGTCTTCTTTTTCAATGGCCTCCTTCAACAGGTCATTGAGTTTGTCCAATGTATAGTTCTTGAAATCGTCTCCTTTGCGCGGGGTCTCTTTCTTAACGCGCGCTTTTTCGGCTTTGGGCTCGGTCTTTTCCTTTTCTTCCTCTTCCTCTTCGTCCGTCAGCACAATGCCGGCCTCGGCCAAAATCGTCTCGTACGTGTAAATGGGTGCATCAAACCGCAGGCCCACGGCAATGGCATCAGACGGGCGCGCATCGATCTCCGTTTTCTTAAGCCCATCGGTGCACACGATCTTCGCAAAGAACACGCCTTCTTTCAAATCGGAGATCACGATCTCCTCCACATGAAAATGAAAGGAATTGGCAAAGGCTTTGAACAAGTCGTGGGTCATGGGCCGGTTCGGGATGATTTTCTCGATCTCGATGGCAATGGCCTGCGCCTCAAACATGCCTATGATGATGGGCAGCCTTCGGTTGCCGTCTGCCTCGCCCAACACCAGTGCAAACGAACCGGACTGTGATTGGCTGGACGATAGGCCCAGAATTTCAAGCTTGATTTTCTTCACCGACTAAAAATAAAGACAAAACTACACTTTACCGAGCGGCTTTGATGGCCTCGGTCAATTTGGGCACCACCTCAAACGCATCGCCCACAATCCCATAGTCGGCCGCCTTAAAAAACGGAGCTTCCGGGTCTTTGTTGATAACCACAATGCACTTGGACGAGTTAACGCCCGCCAGGTGTTGAATGGCCCCTGAAATGCCCACGGCAATGTATAACTGTGGCGCTACCTTTACGCCCGTTTGGCCTACGTGCTCGTGGTGTGGCCGCCAGTTCATATCAGATACCGGTTTGCTGCAGCCGGTGGCCGCGTGCAGTGTGTGCGCCAACTCTTCCAACATGCCCCAATGCTCGGGGCCCTTGAGCCCGCGACCGCCCGACACCACAATATTGGCCTCCGGCAATAACACTTCGCCCGTGGCCTTCTCCGTCTGGGTGATCGTAGCGTTGAAGTCACTGTCGGCAAGCGGCACCGTAACCGGAGTGACCGTTGCTGCGCTGCCCACTTCTTTTATCTCCGCGGCATTCTTTTTAATCACGAGCACCTTCTTGGCATTTTTCATTTCCAAAAACGAAAACGCCTTACCTGTATAAATGCTGCGCTTCACGACAAAGCCCTGCGACTGGTTTGGCAACTCCACCACGTTGGTGGCGAGGCTGGCCCCGATCCGAACAGCTACCTGAGCTGCCACGGGTGTACCCAGAGACGAACCCGCCAGCACTAACAAGTCGGCACCTTCATCGCCCATGACCTTTGTGATCACGCTGGCATACGCTTTGGCAATTCCCTGATCCAACCGGCTGTCGGCTACATGCAAAACCTGGGCCGCACCATACTTGCCCAAATCGGCCAGGCTGGCGGCATCTACTGTTCCCAAGGCCAACGCGGTCACGTCTCCGCCCATGGCTTTGGCAAAAGCCACCGCCTCCAAGGATGATTTCTTCACGCTCCCCTCTGCCCGCTCGACAAACACCACTATTTTCATATCCACTTTCCGGTTTGTTGTTACAATACTTTTGCTTCATTCTTCAGCCGCGTCACCAGTTCCGCCACGTTTTCGGCTGCAATCATTTTTACGGCCCCTTTGGCCGGAGGCAATTCAAATTTCTTGTTTACGGTAGGCAACTCCAGGCCCTTTGGTTCCACCACTTTCAAGGGTTTAGTGCGGGCCGACATGATGCCGCGCATGTTTGGGATTTTCCATTCAGCAATGGGCTCTTGGCAGCCCGCCACCAGGGGAAGCGAAGCCTCGAGATATTCTTTGCCGCCCTCGATTTCACGCGCCATTTTCACCGTGTTCCCCGCCAGTTCCAATTTCATGACAGGCGAAAACGAAGGCAGCCCCAGCAACTCACCCACCAGGCTGTGCACCACCCCACCGTTGTAGTCGATAGATTCGCGGCCCATTAATATGAGGTCGTAGCCGTTGGTGTGTTCGGCAATTTGGGTGGCCACAAAAAGTGAATCCGTGGGCTCGGCATTTACCCGAATGGCATCATCGGCACCGATGGCCAACGCTTTTCGCAGCGTGGGCTCAGTCTCAGCCGGGCCCACATTCAACACCGTGATGGTGGCCCCCTGTGTTTCTTTCAACTCCACCGCGCGGGCCAGCGCGTAATCATCGTACGGGCCGATGATAAACTGTATCCCGTTGGTATCCAGCCGCGTATTGTTGTCGGTAAACGTAATTTTCGAGGTCGTGTCGGGCACATGCGAAATACACACAAGAATCTTCATAGCACAAATTCCAGCTAACGGTTGACGCGGTCTGCGACCGCGGAATTAAATTTGGGCTCAAGATAGGCGATAAATTCAAAAAACCGAACCAGCCGCCTGATTTTACCCCATGAACGAAACACGCCTGACCTACCTGCGGCAATGCATGGCTGACGACCCCGAAGATCCCTTCGCCTTTTACGCGTTGGCACTCGAACTGGCGCCCACGCAACCCCGCGAAGCGTTGGCGCTGCATCGCCAGGTGGCCGAGCGCTTTCCCGACTACCTGCCCAACTACTACCACTTGGCCCTGCTGTGCCTGCGCGAAGGCCAGGCCACCGAGGCACTCCACGCCATTGACCGGGGTGCGGCAGTGGCACGTACCCAGCGCAACCTGAAAACGCTGGCCGAACTGGAAAATCTCCGGGACGAGACCGCCTAAATTTCAACATCTCAGGAAAGATTTATACTTTGGTAGGTCTATGGCATGGCAACGAACACATTTGGCAAAAACCATCCTGCTGTGGGTGGGGATCACAAGCGGGTGGACCGCGTCCGTCCACGCACAGGAAGATTCGGCTGCGTTAGCTGACGAATACTACCGCATGGGCATGGAAATCTTTGATTTCACCCACCGCAAGCAAGCCACCGAACTGTTCACCCTGGCCACGCAAATGAACCCCCGCAGCGCCAAAGCCCACTTCATGACGGGCAAGTCGATCATGCTCACGATCCGAAAGGAGCAGTCGCTCCCCTATTTCAAGCGCGCCCAGCGACTGGACCCGGCCGTAGACAAAGACATCTTGTATTACCTGGGCCAGGCCTATCAATATTCCGAACTGCTGGACAGCGCAAAAACAAAATATACCGATTACCTGTCGCTGACGGAGTCAACCACGGACTCGCTGCAATTGGTCAGGCGTGCGGAAGTAAAACGCAAACTGCTCGAATGCGACCAAGCCAAAATATTCATGGCCTCGCCCGCCAACGTGGACATCGTGCACGTGAGCAACAAGGTAAACAGCGAGTATCCTGACTACGCCCCTACCGTCACAGCCGATGAGTCGCTCCTGGTGTTCACCTCGCGCAGGCAGGATGGAAACTTAAACCCGAAGCTCGCGGCTGACTTAGAATATTACGAAGACATCTACGTGGCTTATCGCAAGAATGGTGAATGGCAAGAAGCAAAAAATATCGGCCCGCCCCTGAACGACCGCTACCACAACGCCAGCGTTAACCTGTCGCCCGATGGCAAAGAGATGTTTATCTACCACGATGAATACGGGGGCGATATTTTCGTGAGTTATCAAAAACCGGATGGCACCTGGACGGCACCCGAGCCGCTGCAGGAAATCAACACGCCCTTTGCGGAAAACTCTGCGTCCATCACGGCCAACAACCAAAAGCTGTTTTTCACCAGCAACCGCCCACCCGGCATGGGCGGTACCGACATCTACCAGGCCACACGCACCCGGCAGGGCAAGTGGGGCAATATCAAAAACCTGGGGCCGGTGGTCAATACCCCGTATGACGAAGACGGAGCCTTCATAGCGGCCAACGGCCAGCATTTGTACTTCAGTTCCAATGGCCACATCGGCATGGGCGACTTGGATATCTTCCGATCCTCGTACGATTCGCTGACCGACTCGTGGAGCGAACCTGTCAACCTGGGCTATCCCATCAATTCCACCGAGAACGATATTTATTTTGCCCTGACGGGCGATGAACGGTATGCCTATTTCTCATCCGTCAAGTTTCAAAACCATGGCGAGCAGGACATCTACCGGGCCGACATGCGTTTCTGGAAACCGGTGACGTACGCGGAGCGCGTAAAAATCTACGAGCAAAAAAAGCAGCAGGACTCGCTCAGCCGGCTGGCACCGGACACCACGATCATGGCCCCCGTCATGGCTCCGGCCGTGGTCTATTTTGTGGTGGACTTGACCGTGGCCGATGCCGCCACGCAACAGCCGCTGGTTTCGGAGGTGGACCTTGGCAGCGAAGCGGGGCCCATGACGCGCGTGCACAACGTGGGGCCCGGCCAGTTTCGCATCGAATCGGCCCCCGGGTTTTCGATCGTGGCGCGCAGCGATGGCTACCTTCCCTCGGCACGCAAATCGTTTGTGTTTGATGGCATGAACACATCGGTTCGCACCGACACCATTCTGCTGGAGCGCATCCAACGCGACATCCCCCAAATCCTCAACATCTACTTCAACTTTGACAGCGACATCCCCAACTCTTACAGCGAGGTAGACCGGCTGGCCGCACTTCTGGCAGCCTCCAAACACTTGCGTGTGATCATTGCCGGCCATACCGATGACATCGGCAACGATGCCTACAACCAGCAACTGAGCGAGCGCAGGGCCAACCGTGTACGCGGCTATCTGGTGGACAAAGGCATTGACCCGGCACGCGTGGACGCTATTGGTTATGGCAAAACCAACCCGCTGGTGCCCAACAAAACAAAAGCGAGCCGCAGGTACAACAGGCGCACGGAGTTTACCATCAAATAAGCCGCCCGCCACCATCCTGAGAACCTACAACCAATCCTCGCGATGATCCCCCAGGTTTCAAAAACAGACGCAGTCCAGCAGCAGCGCGCCCGCCTAATACCCCCTTGGCTGCGCACAAGTCTACCCCCCGGCCTGACTATCGTCCTGATGATCATCGCCCTGGCCGCCTATGCTCAAAAACGGGTGAGTGGTGTGGTTATTGACAGCAAGACCGGGGAACCAATCCCATTCGCCTCGGTGGGCGTCATTGGCACAGCCAAAGGCACCAGCACCAATGCCGAGGGAGCCTTCTCCATTTTGCTATCCGAAGCCGACACGCTCAAGATCACCTGCATTGGTTATGAGAGTCAACGGTTCAAACCGACCGAGGCGGCCTTGGTGATACGCTTGCCCCAGTCTGTGACCAAACTGGCACCCGTGCTGGTGAGCCGAAAAAAACTGGACGCCACCGATATCTTGAAAAAGGCGTTCAAAAACGTGCCCGTAAATTTCAATGCGCGCGCGTTTAACCAGCGCTTTTTTTACCGCCACTATTGCCGGGATGACAGTGTGTATGGCCGGTTGATTGAAGCGGCTGTGGAGGTCCACAAGAAGAATGGATACAAAGTCTTTCGGCAAGCCGCGGGCGACCGCGAATACATCCGGGTGTTGCAACTGCGCAGAAGCTTTGACCGCACCCGGCTGAAAGAACGCCATGTCCCCATCTCCGTTTCTTCCATCTTGGAATGCGATGTGGCGGGCTACCAGATGCGAAAGGGCCGGTTTCGCCCATCGTACTTAAATGGAACCATCAGTGGGCTTTTGAAAGACGCGGCAAAATACAAGTACACGCTGGCGGGCATCACCACCTACGATGGAATAGAGGTGTTTGAAATCCACTACGAGTCCGTTGGCGATGTGGCCCGTATGGGAGGCATGCTTTTCAAACTTTATTACTACGCTCGCCTTTCCGGTAAGCTGTTTATCACCACCGATACGTACGCTTTTGTCAAAACCGAAAATACCCGCATCGGCCAGGGCGACACCTTGCGCACCACCGCCTACTACCGCCCTTATGGCCGTTATTATTACCCCTATCAGCTCATTCAGGACGGGCTCACAAAAGACGACAACCATTGGTTCCACATCGAAATGATGGCCACCGAAATCCTCGAAGAGAACCCTGTTGCATTTCCACCCCAGGAACTAAGCCGCGAAGCATTGGCACAAATCCCGTTCGACTCCACATTCTGGGATACCTACAACATTTTGAAGGCAACCCAACTGGAAGATAAAATCATCCGGGATTTGGGAGGTGAAGACTCCCTCAAAAGGCAGTTTGCGACTTACCGAAACGTGGAAGATGTGACCTTGAACAGGCAAGGTGATGAACAGGCGTTTGTTCAACTGCTGGACAGTTGTCGGGGGAAAAAGCTGGTGTACATCGACTTTTGGGCAAGTTGGTGCGGCCCGTGCCTCGCGGAATTCGAAGACGCCAAAAAACTGCAACAACAGTATCAGGACGACATCGTTTTCGTGATGCTTTCGCTCGATGGGCACGAGGATCGGTGGAAAAATGCCCTTGCCAAATACGGCCTGGCCAGCGGATTTCATCACTTCCGCATCGGCCCCGAATCAAGCCTGTCAGATTTGTATGACGTTACCTCCATCCCACGCTACGTTCTTCTGAACAAAGACGGAAGCCACGCAAATCTGGATGCCAAACGCCCATCGGACCCCCGCCTGCGAAAAGAGTTCGACCGGTTGCTGGGGAAGGCAGCGGGAAAATAAACAGCAACGTTCTTACGAAGGCCGGGCCACGGTTCTTTTCAAGATTAAAAACCCGAGGAGCCCCGCGGCCAGCGAGGCAACCAACGTGCCCACCTTGGCCTGCAAAAGGGAGCTGTCGGCCTCAAAAGCAAGGTTCGCAATAAAGAGTGACATGGTGAAACCGACACCGGCCAGGCAACCCACTCCGCAAAGGTGCCGCCACGTCATTCCCTCGGGTAACTTGGCACCCAGCAACCGTACCGACAGCCAGGTGCTGCCCACCACTCCGATAAACTTACCAACTAGCAAGCCCAGTCCCACGCCAATACTCACCGGTGCGGCCACGTCTGGCCAGCCCAACTCGTTCAGCGAGATACCGGCATTCGAAAACGCAAAGACCGGCATGACCACAAACGCCACGATCGGGTGTAGCGCATGCTCCAACCGCTGCAACGGAGTATCAGCCGCCTGGGTCAGCCGCTTTATTTTTTCAACTACGTGGTGCTGCTCCGGTGCCAATAGCGATGTGCTGTTGGGCGGGATCCGTTCAAACTCGGTCACGTAACTCCGAAGCCGCGCAGCAAAGCCTGCCTCGTCAATTTTGGTGCGCGCGGGTATCGCCAAAGCCGCCAACACGCCCGCCACGGTAGCATGAACCCCCGACATCAAGAACGCCAGCCACACCCCACCAATGCCCACCAGGCCATAGAACCACGCATTGCGCACACCTAGGTAGTTGCCCATGGCCAGCAGTGCCAGAAAACCCGCACCCGTGGCCAAATTCACAACTGAAATGTCAGAGGTGTAAAAAAAGGCGATCACAAGCACCGCTCCCAGATCGTCAGCAATGGCCAAGGCTGTCAAGAAAACTTTGATCGACAGCGGAACGCGGTTGCCCAACAAAGACAAAATACCCAGCGCAAAAGCGATGTCTGTCGCCATGGGTATACCCCAGCCGTCTTGGGCGGGCGACTGTGGATTGGCAACCAGATAAATCACGGCCGGCAACACCATGCCGCCCACGGCCGCCATCAGGGGCAGCAACGCCTGCCGCGGGGTGGACAGCTCCCCTCCTACGATCTCGCGTTTCAGCTCCAATCCCACCACAAAGAAAAACATCGCCATGAGTCCATCGTTGATCCAGTGATGCAGCGTGCGGCTTAGGGAGTAATCGCCCACGCCAATGGAAATGTCGATTTCCCACCAGTGGTGATAGCTGGCCGCCCACGGGGAATTGGATATTGCCAACGCGGCTACAGCCGATGCCAATAAGAACATGCCCGCGGCCGACTCGTTTTGGATAAAACGGCTGATAGGCGTGAGTACGTGAGCGATTTTTTCGGGTTTCATGAACGAGTGACATCAACGCACACAAAAATTGACGATGCCATCAAAAGACCCAAGAGCCGAAACGATTTCTAATGGAGGTCTCACCGCGCGGGCGTGTGCCGGTTCACGCGGCTATGCACGTTCATACATAGCCACTTCGAACGTACCCGGGCTCACCTTCACCACGTCTTTCACATCGCCCAGGATTTCATCGATCAAGCCATAGTCTTTGGCCTCGGGGGCGGTCATGTACTTGTCGCGGATGAACTGCGCCTCGATCTCTTGCCAGGTATGGCCGGTGTGCTTCCCGATCAAGAGAAAAAGCTGCGCCTGCAAGCGCTCCTGCTCCCGCACGGCAATGCGCACGTCTTCCGTGTAGCCCCGAGCCCCGCCACCGGTCGGGTGCATGTGAATGGTGGCGTGGGGCAAGGCATACCGCTTTCCTTTGGCGCCAAAGCTGAGTAACGCGGTGCCCATGCTGGCCGTCACCCCGATGGCCACGGTGGATACGGGTGCCTGGATCATCTGCATAGTGTCATAAATGGCCAGGCCCGCATAAACCTCGCCCCCGGGGCTGTTGATGTAGAGACTGATCGGCTGTTTCTGATCCAAACTGTTCAGGTATAGCAACTGCGCCACGATCACGTTGGCCACCGCATCGTTGATGGCCGTGCCCAGTACCACGATGCGCTCCTTCAGCAGCAAACTGAAAATGTCATAGGCCCGCTCCCCGCGGCCGTCCACGACCATCGGAATCAAATTTGCATGTGTCATGGTCTACTGATTAAAGTAGTGAAGAATGCGTTGCTGCCATAGCCGCTTTCGCGGATGCGAAAACAAGTCTTGATGAACCGCCTTTAGCTGCTGCTTTAGTTGATGGCGGCCAAACGCCACCGCAGCCGCTTGTATTTTTTGTTGCAGGAGCACATTGCGCTGCAGCGCGGGCTGGGTAAGCAACCGCGCCTCAAACACGAGTCTGTCCTCCGGGCTTAATCGACCGGTTAGAAATTGTTCGATGGCGTGGATGTCAGTCAACGAGGCTCTCATACAGATGGGGGTTTTGTCGTACCGTTTCGCGTAATTTTTCAAGGCACTTATACTTCTGCACCGAAGCCGAGTGTTCGCTCCGGAAGCCAAAAGCCGTAGCGATGCGACTTATCCCGGTTTCCTCCAGGTAGAAGGCGCTCAGCAACTTGAGACAGCGCTCTCCCACCGTGGCCAGGAATGTCATGAGCACGGAGGTCTGCAGCGAGGGGAAATAGTCGTTCGGTATTTCCAAGGCATATTCTGCATCTGTCAGCGAAACGGTGTTCCGCGCTTGCCGTGTTTGGCGCAGCCACAAATGCTTGGCGATGCCCATCAGGTAGGCCTCGGCCGATGTACGCAGGGCCAGTCCTTTTGTCCGCTGCTCGCAGTAGATGACGAGGGCGTCTTGGAAGATGTCCTGCGCATCGGCAAAGGAGCCGCCCTGGCGAGCCACCCAGCGGGCCACCGTGGGGAAGCCCGACTCATATAGCGCTTCCAGCGGAGGGGACGTCACCCGCGGGGCTTGTTCCAGTGTGTCGGTCATGTCATTGGTTGCTTTTATACCTATGTGCCGATGGCGGAGCAAATATCACCGGGATAAGAGACTTTTTTTGACGAGGCCACAAAGGCACCAAGGCACGGTGGGTTCCTTTTTGGCGTTGGATATTGACACAGTGCCTGCGGAGGTGCTGGGACAAATTCTTGTGGTGGCGTGTACCCGCTACCCCATCACCCAGTCTTCTATTTCAATTCCGTTGAGTCTTTCAAAGTCAGAAACATTTCTTGTTACAAGCGTCAACTTATTTGCGATAGCTGTCGCGCCAATAAGTAAATCAAAGTCGGCAAGCGGAAGTCCTCTTTCGCGTAATCTTGCTTTCTCCTTTGCGTAAATGTCGAGGGAATTGAAAATCGGATGATGGTGAATTTGCCGACAAATTCGTCAACTGTTTTCCTGTTCCTTTCCCGGTTTTCGCTGTTTTCTACACCAAATTTTAACTCAGCAACGTTAATTTCCGAAACGAAACAATTTTCTATTTCGCCCTTTTCGATTCTCTCATCTAAGTTATAGAGTCCTTTTAAGAAGTAAATACAGATGTTCGTATCAAGAAGGTATTTTTTCAAAGTTGCTCAGTCTTACGGTTAAATTTTCTACTGCTTTTTAATTCAGCTATGATTTCGTCAGCTGGTTTTGTTGAAATAAATGCACCGTATAACTCGTTTAATGACTTTGTTGTCGCCTTTCCGGAACGGATCAATGACTCCGAAAGCCTCGAGATTAATTCGCGTTTGCCCTCCGGACTTAAATTGTGTAGAAGTGCCAGGTAGCTGTCAATTGGATTAAATTTAACGTCTGCTGCTTTCATATCGTTTCAACACCTTCAAAAATAATCAATTTTTGGATTGCATTTTCTTCGCTATTGTAGGAGCGGCATCTAAGTAACACGGATGGGTTAACCAACAAATGCGATCGCCATGTCTGATTTCGATTCAACCCTCGCAGCGTGTTTAAAATACCCACTCCCTCTCGCTTTTCCGATAAAGCCGCGCGCTTGAATACTTGTGGTGTTCAGGAAACTCGCAAAGCCCGTTTCGGATACACGGAGATATCCGAGTTCATCTCATTTGTTGGTGCTCCCGCCCCTTCTTCTCACTCGCAACACCAAGAAAGGCGGAGCGGAGCAAATATCACCGGAATAACGGGACTTTTTTGAGGAGGCCACAAAGACACAAAGGCACAGTGGGCTCCTTTTTGGCGTTGGATAAACAACATGCGCGGGGCGAAAAACATAATCAGCAAACGAGCG
>JALONI010000033.1 GCA_025455015.1 Cyclobacteriaceae bacterium
CTAACGCAAAAAGAAAACAAAGGGGCTTCATCAGTACGTGTAGCGCAAAGTTAACCCAAAAGTGCGAGGGTCGCCAAGCACGGCTGCATAATGTCCGGCATTGCCAGCCGCGGGCAGCAACTGCTCGAAATAATCGGTGTCGGTCAGGTTCCGCGCCCACACAAACGCAGTCAGCCCGTTTACGCAGCGCAAACCCAACCGCGCATTCAAGAGGGCGTAGCCCTCAACCACCAAAAACCGGGACGGGGTGGCGCTGGACGAAAACGAAGAACGATAGAATCCGTCTAGGGCCACAAACACTTTCGCATCCTGCCCCAGGATGGTCGTCCCATTCGACAGCCACTCGCCACCCCCCGACCCGGCCCAGCGCGAGATGCCCGGCAGTGTCTCTCCGGAAACGTCCTTGAACGCGTTGGGGGCGCCTGTTTCTTCCAATGGCACCGGGGCATTCACAAACGATACATATTCGCCCACCGTATACGCCAGCGCTGCGTAAGTCGACCAATTTTTTGAAAGCCGGAGGTTGCCGTCAGCCTCCACCCCATAAACGCGAACCTTTTCGGCATTGGCCAGATAGCCACGGTTAACGCCCACTTCGGCTGTTTGCACCTGGGTCTGGTAATCATCGATGGTGGTGTGATGAAACGTCAGGTTGACGGTGGCGCGAGCCGAAGGAGACGTTTTGACGCCCGCCTCCAGATGGTTGACATACTCCGGTCGGATGCGGGCCAAATCGGTCAGCACTTCGCCATTGGCCGTGGGTAGCCCGCCTAAATTGACACCCACCGGTTTATAGCTGTTGGCGTACGTGAAAAAGCCGTTCACTCGGTTGGATGGCTGATACGATACCGTAAGCTGGCCCGACACGTTGGATTCGTCCACGTTAGCCGTAAACCGCTGGTCGGTATAAACCACGCGCTGAAGTGCGAGCCGTTGCGGGTCATCGGTTTGCAAGCCTCCGTACGTGACGCGGTTGAAATCAACCTTCTTTTGATCGTAGTTGTACCGAAGGCCCGCCAGTACGTGTACTTTTTTGGTGATCGCCCAGTCGAACTGGCCAAACACGGCCGCGCCCAGGGAATTCAAGGTTGAAAAGGTGCGTATGCCATAGCCGTCCAGCAGGCCGGGCGTTCGCCACAGGTCGCTGGTGGAGTTTTGCGAAAACCGCCATTGCGCGGAACCCGACTCCTCGGTGTGGTAGGGGTTGGTTTCCAAGTCCTGCCAAATAGCAAACACGCCCGCCACCGCACTCACCCGCGAAGATAGCTCACCGGCATATCGAACCTCCTGCGTCCACTGGCGGTGGCGCGAGGGCGCCTGCGACAACGTGAGCACCGGCAAACCGGTAAAGTCGCGGTCGTTGGAAGGATCCCACAGCCAATACCGCCAGGCAGTGGTGGATGTGAGCGTGCCACGGCCCAGACGGGCGTCTACGTTGAGCGAAATGCCACCCAGGTCGTTACCCGAACGCCACGCAGTATTGTGGTCCACTTTTCGATCGAAGGGATCGCGACTGGGCAACGTGTAGTTGAGGTCAGCAATGATCTGTTCAAACTGCCGGTACTGGGGCCGCAAGGTGGGGGCCACGCCCGCGACTACCTGCGCGTATCCATTGGGCCGCTGGCGCGAGGCATCCGCGGCCACCGTAATCCGAAGCTTATCCGTAGGCACGTACAGCAGTTGCAGACGGCCACCCAGGTTGTTCAAGTCGTTGATCATTTGCCCGGTAGACACGTTTTCGATGACGCCATCGCGCTGGGTGCCCGAAAAGGAAAAACGGGCCGCCAGCTTTTTCGTAACGGCCCCCGTCACAGACGTACGCGCCTGGATGAAGCCGTAGTTGCCATAGCTCACCTCCAACGTGGCTCCATGGGTAAAACTGGGCGCACGTGTGGTGATGTTAAACGCCCCAGAGGTAGTGTTTTTTCCAAACAAGGTTCCCTGCGGGCCGCGCAGGATTTCGATCTGCTCAATATCGACAAAATCCAGTGCTGTAGCCGCGGGGCGGGCATAATAAACACCATCCACGTAAAAGCCCACGCCCGGGTCAATGCCATCGTTTGTCAACCCAAACGTAGATCCCAGCCCTCGAATATTTAACGTTGTATTACGCGGGTTGGACGAATACAATTGCACTGTGGGCACCAATTCCTTAACGCGATTGACGTTAAAGGCTCCGGCATCTTCGGCAAAGTCACCCCCGACTATTGACATAGGTATCGGCACCCGTTGGGCGGCCTCGTTTCGTCTGCGGGCCGTTACCACCACTTCTTCCAGTTCGTTATCATTGACCAATTGTACCTGCCGGAGTTTGTCGTTTAGTTCAAGTATTTGAAAATCCTGTGGTTTAAAGCCCACGTAGCTCACGCGAATGTAAAATGGGGGCTTTTCGTTTACGCGCAAGTCAAAGCGTCCATTGCTGTCCGTCAGGGTATAGCTGTTGGATCCTTTCACCACCACGGTGGCTCCTTCCACGGCTTCTTCGTTGCTGTCTTTCACCACCCCGCTGACTACGTTTTGTGCCCAGGCGCTGGTTGCTATCCCTAGTACGATGCCACTCAAAATCATTCTTTTCGTATAATATCCCATTTGTCTATAGATTTAGTAGAGTAATGCAAATGTACATGTTTTTGCATAGGTTGTGTGGTGGGCGATAAATTTTGCCAAAAAAACAAAAAGCACCCCGAAGGGTGCTCTCTGTGAAAACAAAATGGGTTAGAGGCGTACTACACCTTGATCTCTACATCCACGCCACTGGGAAGCTCCAGCTTCATCAGCGCGTCCACCGTTTTGGCACTGTTGGAGTAAATATCCACCAGGCGCTTGTAGGTGCACAACTGAAATTGCTCGCGCGATTTCTTGTTCACGTGGGGTGAACGCAACACCGTAAACTTCTCTTTTTCGGTAGGCAACGGAATGGGACCGCTCACCACCGCACCGGTAGCTTTTACCGCGCGCACGATTTTCTCAGAGGACTTATCCACCAGGTTATGGTCGTAAGACTTGAGTTTGATTCTGATTTTCTGGTTCATGATCTAAACGTCTTTTAGATATTATCTTGCGGCTACCGCGCCTTTTACTTCCTCAATTACTTTGTCGGCCAAGTTTTTGGGTACCGGAGCGTAGTGCGAGAACGTGAGCGTAGCCGAAGCACGCCCGGAGGTTATCGTACGCAAATCCGTAATGTAACCAAACAACTCTTTCAACGGCACATCGGCTTTGATTACCTGTGCGCCACCGCGTGTGTCCATGCCCTTCATCACCCCGCGTCTGCGGTTCAAATCGCCTGTTACCGAACCGGTGTATTCATCGGGCGAAATCACCTCCACGCCCATGATAGGCTCCAACAAGATGGGCGAACACTTGGCGGCCGCCTCTTTGAAACCAATGCGCGCTGCCAATTCGAACGACAATGAATCCGAATCCACATCGTGGTAAGAGCCGTGGAACAACCGCACTTTCATGGAGTCAATCGGATAGCCCGCCAACGGACCATTTGACATGCTCTGCTCAAAGCCTTTTTGCACGGCCGGAATGAATTCGCGGGGGATCACACCACCTACGATGTCGTTCACAAACTCCAAGCCCGGCTTGTCTTCGGGGCCCAACTCGCGCGGGCTCAACTCGAATACGATATCCGCAAACTTACCACGCCCACCGGTTTGCTTCTTGTACACTTCTTTGTGCTCAATCGACTTGGTCAACGCCTCTTTGTAGGCTACCTGCGGTGCACCTTGGTTGATCTCCACCTTGAACTCACGCTTCAGGCGGTCGATGATGATTTCCAAGTGCAATTCGCCCATCCCGCGCAAAATCACCTGGCCCGTTTCCTGGTCGGTATTTACGCGCAGGGTAGGATCTTCTTCCACCAATTTGGAGATGGCCATGCCCAACTTGTCGGCATCGGCCTGCTTTTTGGGCTCAATAGCGTAACCGATCACAGGCTCGGGGAAGATCATCGACTCCAACACCACGGGGCGCTTTTCATCGCACAGCGTATCGCCTGTCTTGATGTCTTTGAAACCTACAATGGCCCCAATATCACCGGCTGGCAAACGTTCAATCTGATTTTGTTTGTTCGCATGCATTTGGAACACGCGCGAAATGCGCTCCTTTTGGCCCGAGCGAGTGTTTTTGATGTACGAACCTGATTCGAGCACACCTGAGTAAGCGCGCACAAAACACAGGCGGCCTACGAAAGGATCAGTGGCGATTTTGAATGCCAACCCCACAAACGGCTCTTTTTCGTCCGGACGGATTTCGACCGGGGCATCGGTATCGGGGTTGGTGCCCACAATCACGTCTTTGTCTAAGGGTGAAGGAAGCAATTCCATCACATAGTCCAGCATGGTTTGCACGCCCTTGTTCTTGAACGAAGAACCGCACACCATCGGCACGATCTTCATGTCGATGACGGCCTTCCGGAGGGCGGTCAATATTTCTTTTTCGGTGATCGAATTAGGGTCTTCAAAAAACTTCTCGATCAGCGTCTCGTCATACTCGGCCACGGCCTCCAGCAATTTCTCGCGGTATTCGTGGGTCTCTTCTTTCATATCCTCCGGAATGGGTACCACTTCATAGGTCATCCCTTTGTCGTTTTCATTCCAGATGATGCCGCGGTTATTGATCAGGTCTACTACGCCTTTGAAGTTGTCTTCGGCACCGATGGGCAACTGTAATGCCACGGCTTTGCTGCCCAGTTTCTCCTTCACCTGCTTGCAAACGCCCAGAAAGTCGGCCCCGCTACGGTCCATTTTATTTACGAACCCAATGCGGGCCACCTTATAGTTGTCGGCCAGGCGCCAGTTCGTTTCCGATTGCGGCTCTACGCCATCGACCGAGCTGAACAAAAACACGAGGCCGTCCAGCACCCGCAGCGAGCGGTTTACTTCCACCGTAAAGTCTACGTGACCGGGGGTGTCAATGATGTTGACGTGATATTCGTTCCCGCGGTACTTCCAGTGCACGGTGGTGGCGGCCGAAGTAATCGTGATTCCACGCTCCTGCTCCTGCGCCATCCAGTCCATGGTGGCGGCTCCTTCGTGCACTTCACCAATTTTATGGTTCACCCCGGCATAATACAGAATACGCTCGGTGGTCGTTGTTTTGCCGGCATCAATGTGCGCTGCGATACCAATGTTACGTGTATATGATAAATCCCTTGCCATTACCTGATGTACGATTTAGAAGTTGCGGATTGCCGATTTGTGGGGATTTACCGTTTAGAATCGGAAATGAGAGAATGCCTTGTTGGCTTCGGCCATGCGGTGCGTGTCATCTTTTTTCTTGATGGCCGCTCCTTCGCCTTTGCTGGCGGCAAGGATTTCCGCTGCCAACTTGTCCATCATGGTCTTTTCGCCACGCTGGCGCGCAAAGTCAATCAACCACTTGATCGACAGGTTTATTTTGCGTTCGGGCCGGATTTCCACGGGTACTTGAAAGGTAGCTCCCCCTACCCTGCGGCTCTTCACCTCCACGGCAGGCATCAAGTTGCTGAGGGCGCGCTTCCACACCTCCAAGCCGGGTTCGCCCGCGTTTTTCTTTTCCACGATTTCGATGGCATCGTAGAAGATATTGTAGGCAATGCTCTTTTTGCCACGCTCCATCAGATAGTTGACAAACTTGGTCACCATCGGATCGTTGAACTTCGGATCGGGAAGAAGATATCTCTTCTTGGGTTTTGTCTTTCTCATGCTACTTCAAATGACTTATTTCTTTCCTTTTGCTGCGGGTGCACCTTTGCCGGCCGGGGCGGCTGCGCCCGGCTTTGGACGTTTGGCTCCGTACTTGGAACGGCCTTGCTTGCGACCGTTTACACCGGCCGTGTCCAAGGCGCCACGGATGATGTGGTAACGCACACCGGGAAGGTCTTTTACCCTGCCTCCGCGCACCAGCACGATGGAGTGCTCTTGTAAATTGTGGCCCTCACCCATGATGTAGGCGTTCACCTCTTTGCCGCTTACCAAGCGAACGCGGGCTACTTTACGCATGGCCGAGTTCGGTTTTTTGGGGGTGGTGGTGTACACGCGGGTGCACACGCCACGCTTTTGCGGGTTGGAATCCAGGGCGGGCGACTTCGATTTGAAGTTCAATTTCGTCCGGCCTTTCCGTACAAGTTGCTGAATGGTAGGCATTTATGTTTGGCTTTTTATACCTTTCAAAAATTAGGACTGCAAAGGTATCAGAAGATCGGCAGGAAGCAATACCGGACGGCAAAGATTTTAGGCGTCCGAGGGGGTCAGCAGGGCGGAAAAGCCGTTAAATCAATACGCGGCACGGAAGGAAAGGAACCTTAGGGCGGTTGCCACCGATGTCCTTTCAAAACGGATTATCCCCGTCTTTTCACGAGCAGGGTAAAGGTAGCGATTATTCAAAAATGAATCCAGTTGCCGGGCCCCGCTACCGAAGCGTGAATACTGCTTTTTTCACCTCTTGCGAATGGCTACCGATCTGCACTTCAAATTGTCCCGGCTCGGCTACCCATTGCAAGTTGGCATTGTAAAACGAAAGCTCGCGCGCGGTAATGGCAAACGTAACCGTTTTGCGTTCGCCCGCTTTCAAAAACACTTTCTGAAAGCCTTTGAGTTCTTTCACCGGCCGGGTAACGGAAGCCACCACATCGCGGATATACAGTTGTACCACTTCGGCTCCGTCATACGTTCCGGTATTGGCCACCTCGATCGTAGCGGTGATTGAGTCAGACGCGATCGTCTCTGCAGCACTCAACTGTACGTCACCATACACAAAGGTTGTATAACTCAACCCATAGCCAAACGGATACAGCGGCTCGTTGGGCACATCCAGGTAGTTGGATTGGAACTTGGTAAACCACGGGCCCGTGAGCGGGCGGCCGGTGTTTTTGTGCGCATAGTAGATGGGCACCTGGCCCAGGTGTTGCGGAAAGGTGGTGGTAAGTTTGCCGGAGGGGTTTACCTGTCCAAATAGCACATCGGCAATGGCATCGCCCGCTTCGCTGCCGCCAAACCATACATTCAAAATGGCAGGCACGTTTTTACTTTCCCAGGTGAGCACCAGCGGGCGGCCGGTGAAGAGCACCAGCACCACTGGCTTGCCGGTTTGGAGCAACGCCTTCAGCAAGTCCTTTTGTGTTTGCGGTAGCTCAATGTTCACGCGGCTGGACGCCTCTCCGCTCATCTCTGCCGATTCGCCCAAGGCGGCCACAATCACATCGGCACCACGCGCCACGCGAAGGGCCTCTTCCCGGAGGGTTCCCTCCGACCGGCTATCGCGGTTCAGCGTTTTACCAAACAGGGTGGCGTTGGCCTCCAACACGGCATCGGCATCCAGATTGGCTCCTTTAGCATATACGATTTTGCCCTGGGCACCCACCGCATTCTGCAAGCCTTGCAGCACGGAGACCGACTCGGCATGGCGTGCGGCCACGCTCCACGTGCCGGTCATGTTCACGGGCGAGTTGGCCAGCGGGCCCACCAACGCGATGGTGCCTTGTTTTTTCAGGGGCAGCATATTACCCTCGTTGCGCAGCAACACGAAACTCTGGGCGGCAATTTCGCGGGCCATGGCGCGGTTAGCCGCACTAAACACTTCTTTTTTGGCTCGTTCTTGATCGCAGTAGCGATAGGGATCATCAAACAATCCGAGCTTGTACTTGGCCTCCAAGATCCTGCGACATGCTTGTGTAATCTGTTGTTCCGTCACCTTACCCTCTTTGACTGACTGCGCGAGCGTGGTCAACAACCCTTCGCTTACCATGTCCATGTCAAGCCCGGCATCGACTGCGCGGGCCGATACTTCTTTCAGATCGCCAATGCCGTGGGCGATCATTTCGCTTACACCGGTATAATCAGACACCACAAAGCCCTGAAAGCCCCATTGCTTCCGCAACACGTCTGTGAGCAGCCATTGGTTGGCGGTGGCGGGAATGCCGTCAATCTCATTAAATGAGGCCATCATGCTGGCGCTGCCTGCTTCTACGGCCGCTTTGTAGGGTGGAAAGTATTCGTTGTACATGCGATGGCGGCTCATGTCTACGGTGTTGTAATCGCGGCCGGCCTCGGAGGCACCGTACAGGGCATAGTGCTTGGTGCAGGCCAGGATGGTGTTGGGCAGACGTAGATCGTTGCCTTGATAACCTCGCACCATAGCGCGGGCAATCTCGCTTCCCAGATACGGGTCTTCGCCACTGCCTTCGGATATGCGGCCCCAGCGCGGATCGCGCGAGATGTCCACCATTGGTGAAAACGTCCAGTTAATACCATCGGCACTGGCCTCCTCGGCCGCTACGCGGGCACTTTTCTCAATCGCGTCCATATCCCAGGTGCAGCTTAACCCGAGTGGTATGGGGAAGATGGATTCATACCCGTGGATCACGTCCATCCCAAAGAGCAACGGAATTTTCAGCCGGCTTTTTTCCACCGCCAGTTGCTGCATTTCTTGGATGGCGGCCACCGACTTGATGTTGAACAATCCGCCTACTTTGCCTTGCTCGATTTTCCTGGCGATGTCGGAGCTTTGGGCCTGACCGGTGGTAAACTGCCCGGCCGAAGGAAGGTTAAGCTGCCCGATTTTTTCTTCCAACGTCATGAGGGCCAAAAGCGAATCGATTTTTTGATCCATGCCGCGGGCCGGTTTGGGTTGGTGGCAGGCACTGAGCAGCCAACAACCCAGCAAGAAAAACACGAAGTAACGCATATGATTAATAGCTAAATCCAAGTTTGGTTAAGCCCTGCTGTACCTCAGGGCATGACATGAATAGTTTCCACAACAGCCCGCTGCGGTGGTTCTCCATCATCACCACGATGGGGCCTTGATCGATGGCGAGGTACCACGGTTTATGCCATGCAAAATGTTCGCTGTAGCCATCGTAAAAACCATACTTGTCAAAAATAGGGGTTTCAAGGCTATCGTAGAAATAACGCATGGCGGCCCTGCTTTCGCTGGGGGTGTAGGGAAACGATGACAGTGCGGCCGTAGGGCTGATGACCCCCTTGTCTTCCTGGGGGCTGTGGGCCGCATAAAACTTCACCGAATAGCCGGCCGTGAGACCCCAACTGGAGGGGCCATAGCCCTTGTATTGCAAGGGGTTTTCGACACAATACCGATAGTTGATGAGCGTGTGGTTAACGTTGTGTTGCCAATAATCGGCATAGGCATCTTTGAGCTTGCGCGGATCAAGCCCCAGAAACGAATAGTGCGACCAAAACAGCGGGCCTCCATACTGCGGTGCTCCGTTGTGCTTTAACGCCAGGTGCAAACCATACTGTTGATGGGTGGAGTCGTTGCGGATGGCCCCCTTGCGCGCCCACCCTTGGTGGTACACCTCGGGCGGAATGCCATGCGTGGGCGAAGCGGCCGCCAGCACGTACGTGATCAGGCATTCGTTATAGCCTTCCAGTGGAAAATTCATCGCCCATTGCTTTTCGGGCGACCAGTGCCAATACAGTACGTTTTTGTTTCCGTTGCGGTACCAGTCCCACTCTACCTCACGCCAAAGCGTGTCGATTTTTTGAGCGAGGGATTTTTCTTCTGCGTTGCCGTCCTGGAAGTATTGGCGCGCACACAAGAGGCCCTGCACCAAAAAGGCGGTCTCGACCAGATCGCCCCCATCGTCATTTTTGCTAAAGGGTTTTACTTTTCCCGTCTCGCCATACATCCAATGCGGCCATGCCCCATGGAAGCGATCGGCCTTCGATAGCCATTGGGTCAGTTTGGTCAGCCGCTCCACCCCTTGCGCCCGGGTGATGAACCCCCGCTCGATGCCCACCAAGATGGCCATGATGCCAAAGCCCGTGCCGCCCGAAGTCACTACCGATTGGTCATGGTCGGGGTAGTCGTTATCTAAATGAATACGCTCGCAGGCGGCCCCCGAAGTCGGCTCGGCTCCGTCCCAAAAATACTGGAACGTGCGGTGCTGCACCAAGGTAAAAAGTGAGTCATCCGAGATCGACCCCGGTTCCTTTTCGGCTTTGGGCGACTGGCAAGCACACCACAGCCCCGCTACGCAAACCACCGCCAAGGCTTTATTCATTGCTGTCATATTTTTCAAAACGTTAGCACTTCTGATTTTTCCGAGACACCGGTTTCGCCTATCGCTTCTATTTGGGCAAAATAGGTTACCCCTTTGTTGAGCCCGCGAAAATAGCGCTCGGTAGCACCGTGTACCATCATGCAATGATAAAGTTTCCCGGGGGCAATTCCATAGTAGATGTTGTAGGCATAGGCATTCGCGACCGGTTTCCACCGAAACGTGACTTCACGACTGTCCTGTTCACGTGTGGCGCTAACCTGCGTTACGCGTGAGGGCCGGTTGCCTTGTGCCTTGCCAAACACCCGAAAGCCGGAGATGGCAAACTTACCGTCTGCCATGTGTATGTTTTCAAGTTTCAGGTAGCGCGTACGAAACGGTTTCTTTAGCTCCACATAGTCGTGCGGCACATCGCGGGTGTTTTTGCTTTTGTCGATGAGTGGCTTCCACTGGCTGCCATCCGGTGAATGATAAACGATGTACTGATGATAAATAGACGTCTGCTTATCTCGTAGTTGCGCGTCCTCATCCGCATAGTTGATCTGCACGGCATACACATCGCACTCCTTTCCCAAATCCACGGCCAAAAATTCACCCGGGTGGGCCGTTTCCGCACTCCAATAATCGCGAATGTTTTCATTGAACGCCCGCTCGGGTGGCTTGCCCGGCAGCGAAGAGGATGCCCACGCCTTTTTCTGGTATGACAAGAGCATCCATCCCGTAAAGGTGGATTGAGTGTGGTCGCGCTGAGCGGACGCATGGTAGTGGGGATAGTCGCCAAACGCGGTGATGCAGTACATCTGACCCTCGGCATCAAACCCGGCCGGAAACATTCCGAGCCTCCGTTCAAATTTATACTTGACCCACGCCAGCATGGTGGCGGCATGCCAATAGTTTCCGTACCTGTCTTGAAACGTGCTGCCATGCCCCGCTCCGGTGATGAACCCGCCCGGTTTGTAGGAGAAGGGGTTGTAGTTTTGATAGATGAATGGACCCAACGGATGATCGCCCACCAGCACCCCATCGGCATACACATTCCACTCGGTGCCGGGGGCCGCATATTGGTAATAGTACTTTCCGTTGTGTTTGGTCATCCACGGTCCTTCGGTGTATGGTGCCATGGTGGTGTCAGCATGATCTTCGCCAAAACGTTCCCAGCCGTGCTCATCAGGATGCAATCGTGACACTTCTTTTTTCTCACCGGTGGGCCGGTAGCGCGAATCCAGTTCCATACCGTAAAGCGGAAACGTATTACTGCTTCCCCAATACACATAGGCACGCCCATCATCGTCTTTAAAGAAGGAAGGATCCCACGTAGCCACCTGAAAGGAGTCGGTGAGCATTTGCCATTTGCCTCGCACGGGGTCGGTACTGACGTAAAGCGGCATCGGGTCAGGCGAAGCGAACGAAGGAATGAACAGCAAAGTATCGCCCCACGCCCAAGCGCCCGGGGCGCAAACGTCATCACCTGCACGCCCGTTGCGCTGAAAGCTTTGTTTTACAAAATGCCAGGCGCGCATATCGGCACTCCACCAATACCCGTTTTGGTTGGTCGAAAATAAAAAGAGCGTATCGCGCAGGTTGACCACGGCCGGGTCAGCCGTGCTGCGATGCGATTGATCCTGCCCGTAATACGCATGCGCGGATGGCACAAACGCATAATCCAAGTTCATTGGGTTACAGTAGGTGGTGGGCACCTCGTAATACCTTGCCTTCTCACGCCAACAGGCGGTGAGCAAAAAAGCAAGACTGGCACCGGCAAGTAAAACCCGTGGACGCATTCGTCAGTTTGAGGTGGTGAATCCCAGTGTTGTCAATCCGCTGTGTACCTCCGGTGCCGACATGAATAAATCCCACAGCAGGCCGGTGCGGTAGTTTTCGATCATCACCACGATGGGTCCTTGGTCAATGGCCAGGTAGGAATTGGCTACCCATCCTTCGGTGATGTTGAAGGCGTCATAAAATCCATATTCACCCCACAGCCGATCGCCCATTGTGTAGTAAAAGAATTTCAGCGCGTCCATGCTTTCCGTTGGCGTAAAAGGAAAAGAGGAGAGCGCAGCCGTGGGCGCAATGACGCCCAAATCGTTGGTGGGCGAGTGAGCGGAATAGCCCACGTGGTTGTCACTGGCCGTCAGGCCCCAGCATGCATCACTGTACGCCACAAAATTTCTCGGATTGGCGATGCAGTAGGCACGGTTGATCAGGGAATGATTAACGTTCTGCTGCCAATAATTGGCGTAGGTGTCGGAGAGGCCGCGCGGGTCCAACCCCAGAAAAGAATAATGCGCAAAAAACAATGGGCCGCCATAGTCATACCCTACCGGCAGGGTGATGTTGTAAAAGGAGCGGTTGTTTCGGATGGCCCCGTTGCGAGCCCACCCTTGCGTGTATACGGCTGGCGCGATGGCATGCGTGGGCGAGGCAGCCGCCAGCACGTAGGTAATTAACGACTCGTTATAGCCACTAATTGTCATGTTCATGGCCCAGCCCCTGTCGGGCGACCAATGCCAATACAGCACGTTTTGTCCACCGCGCGTAAACCAATCCCATTCCACGGCTTGCCAAAGCGCATTGATGCGGTTGATCATTGCCTGCTCGGTGGCATCGGCCGGCTGTAGGTATTGGCGCATCGTCAATAGGCCCTGAATCATGAATGACGTTTCGACCAAGTCGGCCCCGTTGTCGTTGGTGCTGAAGGGTATGGTCTTTCCGGTGTTTCCGTTCATCCAATGTGGCCACGCCCCGTGAAAGCGGTCGCACGTTTCCAGGAAGTCGAGAATTCGGTCCAGCCTTTGGAGGCCCTGCGCGCGGGTGATGAAACCACGCTCCATGCCCACGATCAAGGCCATGACGCCAAAGCCTGAGCCGCCCGTAGTCACCAAGTCGCCCGAGGTATTGCGTTCGCGTGCCATGCCGCTGGCCGGGTGGGCAAAGTCAAAAAAGTATTTGAACGTTTGACGTTGTACGAGCGTGAGGAGGTCGGTGTCGGAAAGGGGGGGGAAGTGGGGTTGGTTGGAAGGACGAGTGTAAAACACCTGTCGCAGTCCCTGAAAAACCTCGTTGGCTCTTCCCGTGAGGGTGCTCTTGAGAGTCAACGTAAACCGATCCAATGACCGAAGAGGCTCGTTGGGGACTATCTTCAGTACTTTTCCACCCTCCATGGTCATCCAACTTACACCAATGTTGCGATTGTTCGAACGCAGTTCGATGGCACCTGTTAGCGAAGACTCCAATAGTGCGGTTTCAAAACCGATGATAATCTCAGGGGTAACGCTCACGTCCACCAAGCGTCTGCCAGCCACGGGAGCTGCCCCGTCCCACGTGGTTGACACAATCCTGAGGTCGGGCGGAATAGTGCGAAATGAAAAAACAGCCCCTGCAAACGATTCGCCCTGCTGGCCACGAAGGCTGGGCAGAATTTCCAGCGTATAGGTTGTATTGTTTGCCAAGGTGCCGTTCACTAAACGAAGCGAAAGGGTGCTATTCTGATCCAAAAAACTGATCTCTGTCTCTACGACAGTCCCCGATTCGCTTTTGAGTGCCACATGCCGCGCCACATTATTAACTTGAATTGGCCGATCGAATACGGCTACGATGGGTCGATTGACGAGCACTCCCAATTCATTGTCGGTACTGGGGTACACCTCATCGGCACCCACCCGAAGGGACACCAGTTGCAAAAGTGACGATTCGGGCTCCTGACTTTCATCGGACTTGCACGAAACACAAACAGCCAACACCAACCACGCGACTACCGCAAACACTTGCTTCAGCATTTCGAATCATTTAGAGTTAAAAAAGAAGCCTCCCCGAACCGGGGAGACTTCCAAACAACAATCAAAAAATCAAGACGACTAGGGCTTTCCAGAATTGTACATCAACCCGATCTCAGCCTCTGAAAGGGGTTTGTGATAAATGATAATATCATCAAGCAAGCCTTTGAAGTGGTTGGCCGTAGGTTGATCAAAACCGCCCCACGGTTCCGCATCCCACAGGGTGCCCGCGCGCGAATGAATAAATCCAAACGCCAGTTCGTTCACTACTTCCGGAGCTACCCCCCGGTACTTGAGCCCGGTCACAAACTGCTTCGCGTCACCATCGGGCCACAGGTCAAAGTCCTGGCTTTTCATACGCTGGCCATTGATGTACATAACGCCCTGCTTGGTGGTAGCGTTATACATGCAAACAACGTGTGCCCACTTATCTTTCAACAGCCCTGCCACGCCACCGGAAGTAGTCAGGTCTCTGACAAAATCCCATCCTTGCCAACCACCGTTATTTCTGTCTTTGCCATCACCGGGGAACCACAAATCTTCCGAAGTGGTGCCGTTGGGTTCCTTTGTATGGGCGTAAGAGGCAGCAAGTTTGCAGCTTGAATAGTTGCCCGCAATCTCAAACTGAAAGCCATAGAATGCGCCCAGGCCCATCACAAAATGTCCTGTGGTTTTATCAACCGAACTTGCATTCACCCAAAATGACAATGTCCAATCGCCATTGTTCATCAGTGCGCTGCCGTTCGATACTTCGATGATGCTGGTGGCACCATTGAACGATGCAGCCTTTCCGGACGCGGCATTTCGCGAGGCTGCGTACGTAATACCTACCACTTGACTGGCGGCCGGGTCAAAACTGCCCACAACATCGTTGGCATTATCTTCAAACGTCCAGTGGGCCACGGCACCCGCTACCGCAAAGGTTCCTTCTGTCGTAAACGTTCTGGCGGCCGGAGCAATTGTTTTACCCTCGGTAGAAGCCAGGCCCGGAGCGAGCGCCAGCGAGAACAAGGTTCCTGTGCCAAAAGAGGCAGTGGGTGTGATCGTTACGACATTACCGGCCACGTCTATGTCCAACGGAACAACCGCATCGTCATAGTCGCGGGTGAGAATAATGTTTGCTTCGGCTGAGGATGGATTTACGGCTGTCGAAAACGTAGCTACAATGACAGCGTTGATCGGTACATTGTTTGGCGTAGTTGCCCCGTTCAAATCGATATCATTGGCTGTCAGGCTTACCAGTGTAAGCTCGGCCGGCTCATCTTCACTACAGCTGAACAACATGACACAAGAGGCAATGACTGCCACGACCAAAAGAAATTTGAGTTTTGTTTTCATGGGTTACTAAAATTTAATTACAGATATTCAACTACTACTTTTTTATTCTTGTCGGTTACTTCGCGCTATTCCCAACCCGGGTTTTGGGTCAGCGATCCTTGGGCCAAGTCAAACTCGTTTTGAGGAATGGGCAGTAATTCATGTTTACCCGGTAAAAATCCCAACGGGCCCAAGACAGCCGCTGCCCGGCCCGTTCGTACCAAATCCCAAAACCGGTGGCCTTCCAATGCTAACTCCACCCTGCGCTCGTGAAGGATGATGTCGCGAAGCGCATTTTTATCGGTGACCGTCACATCGGGGAGTATTCCCGCGTTGCCTTCCCGTGCCCGCTCGCGTACCTGATTGAGATAGGTTAAAGCTTGTGCCGGTTTATTGTTCTCGTTGGATGCTTCGGCAGCCATCAGCAAAACATCGGCATACCGGATGAGCCTGCGGTTATGCCCAAACTGGGGCGGCACCGTTTCACCGGGTGTCCAAACCTTCTGATTGTAACATTCTATCTCGACCAGATTGTTCTGCGCATCGCGGGTCTCGTTAGGCGTGGTGCCATCTCCGAGGATGGTGACCCCATCAATGACCTCGCCCAAAAACAACACCGTCCCCTCCAGGCGTGGGTCGTTCGGCTCAAAGTCTGCCATGAGTTCAAGAGACGGACGGTTGAAGCCCCAGCCGCGATTGGGTGTACCGCGCACGCCCTGCACGTTGGCATATTGATTGCCCCCGTTTTCCAGGTTTTCAAACCGCCTGGCTCCAATTTCAAAAACGGACTCTGCCCCGTGCTCACCAAGCTCACTGTTGGCATCGACAAATCTATCTTCAAGATCGTATTGACCTGAGTTGATTACTTCCAGGGCAAACTTCTCAGCATTTACAAAATCACCCTCAAACAAATGCACTTTTGCCAACAAGGCACGGGCGGCCCCTTTGGTGGCACGGCCCGCATCGGCATCGGGATATTGAGATTTCTCCGGCAACGCATCAATGGCCAGCGTCAAATCGCTCTTGATCAGTGAGTATACGTCAGCCACGCTGGCGCGTGTTTTTCCCGGTAGCGAAGTGGACTCGGTAACTAAGGGTACCCCGCCCCACGCGCGCACCAAATCGAAGTAAAACAGCGCACGCAGGAACCTGGCTTCGCCCACATACCGGCCCCTCAACTGCTCTTCCATGGCTATCACGGGTACTTTTTCAATCACCACGTTTGCACGTCTCACTCCATTGTACAAGGTATTCCACCATCGGCTGTGGTTGCTTTCCGTGGGGATGTGCTGAAACCGATCAAACGGCCCAATCGTGGCCGCCTGATCATCCGGATTGCTGCCCTTGTAGGCGTCATCCGACATAATGTCCATCACCGGGAAAAGCCCAAAATGAAAACCCGAATTCCGCATGATGTTGTACACGGCATTGGTGGCCAGCAGCGCATCCTCGGCTGTGGTGGGAAAACTCTCTTGCGTCAACTCTCCCTGCAGAGGTCGCTCAAGAAAAGAATCACTGCATCCCACGGGCAGCATCATCAGACCGCTAACCAACGCCACACAAACACGAACTATTGCAACTTTCAATTTCATAACTGCAAAAAAGTTAAAACCCGATGGAAACACCCATTGAATAAATCGAAGGAATCGGATACGTGCCGAAATCAATATTGGAGTCAATCACGCTTCCGCTGCCGATTTCGGGCGTGTAGCCGGTAAACGAAGCCAGCGTGAAAACATTGGTGCCCCGCACAAATGCGCGCGCCTGGTTAAGGTTAACCTTATTCACCACCGAAGCGGGCAATGAGTATCCGATGGTAAGGGTACGAAGACGCAGGAATGACCCGCTTTGAACAAACCGGCTTGAGGGCAAAAAATTGTACCCCCCGGCACTGGCCCTGGGCTCGCTGTTGCTGGTGCCCTCGCCACGCCAGCGGTCCAACACACGACTCTCAAAATTATACAAGTCCGGACGAACCGTTTCTTTGTAATTGAAAATCTGATTGCCTACCTGTCCTTGAAAGTCTAACGCGAAATCAAAATTCCCGTATCGAAGCTCGGTGCCAAAGCCAAAAATAAAGCGCGGTATGGGTGAGCCTAAGTTCGTTCGGTCATCCGCGGTGAGCACGCCATCACGATTTACGTCTTCGAATTTCAGGTCACCAATGCCTGCATCCGACCGATGGGGGTAATTATCTAAATCAGCTTGATTTTGAAAAACACCGATAACTCGGTATCCGAAAAAGGAACCAATCGGGTCACCCACAAATGTACGGGTAGTACCGGTGGCATTCTGAATAAAATCACCCGGCCCCTCGTTTCCCGAAATCCGGGTCATTTCGTTTTTTAGAAACGTGCCGTTTGCATGAACCTTGTATTGCAGTTTGGAGACCGTGCCACTCCAGCCCAACGTCAGTTCCAAGCCCTTGTTAACTACCTCGCCCGCGTTGAATGTAATGGCTGCCCCATCGCCATTGCCTAAATAGCCGGGCACCGGCAACAAGATCAAAATGTCTCTGGTCTCACGATTGAAATAATCGGCCTCTAGCGTGAGGCGATCATTCAGGAACCCCAGCTCAAGCCCAATATCTGTTTGATAGGCATTTTCCCATACCAGGTTGGGATTGCCCGAAACGCCAAAGGTGGAACCGGGCACCAGTTGCTCATTGGGACCAAACACGGCATTGATGCCATTGAGTACCCGCGAATATTGTTGCGCATAGTCTATTTTCTCGTTACCCACCACACCCCAACTGGCCCGTACCTTCAGATTTGTCAGTACCTCCGATTGCTTCATAAAGCCCTCATTAATCACGTTCCACCCAACGGCAACGGCCGGAAAGTTGCTATACCGGTTGGCTGGCGAAAACTTCGATGAACCATCGCGTCTAAACGTCAGCGTCAACAGATACCTATCATCGTACGAATAATTGGCCCTGAATAAATAGGAAATCATGGCGTAATTGAACCGGAAGTCAACTGTATTTGACACGGTATTGGGATTGATGTTGTTGGGGTTGAGGTACCAAAAATCCTGCGACTCGCGCAGGATATTCTCGCCCGCAACGCCCATGGTTTCCGATCGCCCGCTCTGTGATGTATATCCCGCCACAGCCCCTAGCCGATGATTGCCAAACTGCCTGTTGAGCGAAATGGTGTTCTCCCAGAGCCAAAAGAAACGATCACTCCATCCCTTGTTCAGATCATTGATAGGATTTTGCTGGAGCGTAGACACAAAGAAAACGGGTGTAAAACTCCGCGACTTATCATACGAACCATCAACGCCCAAACTTGATTTCACGGTAAGGCCTTTCAGTAGTTCCACTTCGCCATAGAAATTGGCCAACCCGCGAACGCCCGAACCAAAACTATTGGTGTATTCAATATCGGCCAATACGTTACCCACACCGGGCACGGGCGAAAAGGCCCCATCCGGAAGGCGGGGGGTTATGGTTGGCTGCGACCGGTAAACATTAAAAACGGCCGAACCGAACGTGTTTTGCTGCCGGCTGGGCGTAATGGTCAAATTGGATCCCAATTTTACTTTTTGCGTGACTTGAAACGATGAGTTCAATTTGACGGTTACACGCTCGAAATCCGATTTTGGGATGATGCCGTCTTGCTTAAAGTATCCAATGCCCAGATAATACGTTGACTTTTTTGACGCTCCCGATACCGAAGCTTGTACATTGGTGATGGGGGCCGTACGAAAAATAAGGTCTTGCCAATTGGTATTGGGCACGGCATCCACGTTATTGAATGAGCCTGGCGTAATCTCGTTCACAATGGTCGCAAATTCACGACCGCTTAAAAGATCGATGCGCTCTTGCAAGTGCTGAATCGAGTAATCGGCACTGACATTAACGGTCATGCCCTCTTTGCCAAGCACACCCGATTTGGTGGTGATAATAAAAACACCGTTCGCCCCACGCGACCCATAGATGGTGGTGGCCGATGCATCTTTCAATACCTCTATCGATTGAATATCAGCCGGATTCAAAAAGTTGATATCATCCACAAATATCCCGTCCACCACAAACAGCGGATTGGCATTACCCGTGGTGCCCACTCCCCTGACCCTGACAATGACACCCGCGCCTGGCGCCCCCGAGGCGGACGAAATCTGAACCCCCGCCAGCCTTCCTTGCAACGACTGTAGCGGGGAAACCGCGGGAACTGAAAGCAGGGCGTCCCCCTTGATGGTACCAACCGAGCCCGTCAAATCCGATTTTCGGACGGTGCCATAGCCAATGACAACCACTTCTTCCAAGCCCGTTACATCCTCCTCCATTGACACATCAAGCACAGACCGCTCCTGCGGGTCAACGGTAACCGTGCGATAGCCCACAAACGAAAAGATTAAGACCTGGCCCGCCTGCACCTGAATGGTATAGTTGCCCCCGGCATCGGTCATCACACCCGTTGATGTTCCCTCAACCAGAATATTGACACCCGGCAACGGCAACTGGTCAGCCGCTGAAGTCACCTTGCCCGTGACCGAACGGAGCTGGGCGAAGCAACATGCTGATTGTAAAACAAAGATAATCAACAAGATACGTTTCATTTGCCAGTAAGATTTATTCATTTTTAGCCCGCGATATGCCGAAAATTGACACGAAAAACAGATGCCCCAAAATTTTTTTTAAGAAACCGGCAAAAATCGGAATCGATTGCACCCCAGCCGGGCACATGGTTTTTGCGCTAAAAAAACATTGATTTCAAACGTTTTCAGGGCAATTTTCCGCGAAAACGGAAGTTTGGTTTGCGGTTGAAAAACAAGGCTACCCTTGGGGCCATTCGGCCACGGGTTTGTGTTTTGTTCCGCCCCCGGCCTTGCCCTCCGCATTTTCTTCGGAAATAAGGATCACCTGCTCCCACCGCGACACGTGGGGGCGGTTGCCCCGCGAAGCTTGTTCCTCCACGCGCTCCATTACGCGCTTCTTAAACGACCACACCGTGTTCAGGCGCAGCCCAAGCTCCTGGCTGATGCTCTCCAGCGTCACGCCCTTCTTCCCGGCCACGGCCAGGTAGGCAATGAAAAACGCCTTCTCCAACGGTATTTTCAGGCCGTGGAAAATGGTGTAAGCCGTGATGGACTCATGGTAGCCACAGCGCGTGCACCTGCGGGCAAACTTGCTGGCCCCGTCAAAATACTTGGCGTTGCCACACTTGCGGCAATGAAAGGCACTATGCCATTTCAGCTCATGCAAAAACCGATAGCACGCCATCGTGTCCGGGTACAACGTGCGGAATTCCTCGTATGTCATCGTCTTGTCCAACAGCCGCTCTTCCAGCACTTCTTTTACCTTGTTCTTGAGTTTCCAATTGTCCAGGTCCAACAAGGAGTTAATCTGGTTTATTTCCTGGGCTTGCTTTTCCAGTTTGTTGTTGCTTTCCTCCAGGGCCGCATTCTTCTCGTCCAGTTCCAGCGTGCGTTCTTTTACTTTTTGCTCCAGCTCGCGGTTTACCTTCGTTTGTAACTGCATGTTCACCTCGTGCTGGTGGATGATCCTTCGCAGCGCGCGGTCGCGGTTGTCTTTCAAGATGCGTATGCGGTCACCCAACGCTACGGTCAGGAAGAGCATCTCCAACACAAAACTCAAATGAAGGCTGTAGTGCGAAAGGATGGTGAACGGCAGCACATCAAAGTACACCAACGTTTTGACAAAAAAACCAAAAAACAAAAGCCCATACGCCACCACAAAATAGCGCGCGGGCCGGTACCCGTTTCGCCAGACGTAGATACCCGTGTAGAAAATGATGGACAACGGAATAATGTCCAGGTTTTGAAAGGCAAATAGCTGTGGCGCGAAAAACCAGGCGATCACAAACAACCCCGTGCGCGCCACAATGAGCCCCGCCAGCACAGTATCCCACCGCGGTGCCTGCGTGCGGGTGCTCAAAAACCTGCGCGTAAAAATAATGGCCCATACAATCACCAAGTACAAGGCCACCCCGGTGGCGCGGTCGTTCCATTGAGGGTAGTCTGCCCATAGATATTGAAACCCAATGCCATCCAGGCTCATGGCGTACAACGCCACGCTCAACAGATAGAAAACATAAAAAATATTCTTGATTTCGCGGATGGCCAGATACGCCAGCAAGTTGTACAACGCAATGATGACGATCATGCCATAGAATGTACCGTACAGGAAGTACTCATTCAGGGCATAGTATACAAACCGGTCGATGGTACGATACGCAATCCGAATGTCGGCAAAGGTATGAGAGCGCACGTTGAAGTAGTAAAGCCCCGCATCTGTTTGGGGGTTAACTACAATCTCAAAGTTTTTGTGGCGGAAGGTACGCTGCACGAACGGGTGATGGTCGCCCATGCGCAGCGTTTGCATGGATCCATCTTTTTGCACGCGGTACACCTCCAGCGAATCGATGGTTTGATCATAAAACTCGATCAGGCGAAACTCATCGTGCGCCAAGGGTGCGGGAAGCGCAAATCGTATCCAATAAGCGGCCCCCGGCTTGAAGTCGGCATTTTGGTAACCGGCCGCACGCTTGAACAAATGAGCGTGTGCGGGGCTGGCCATGTCGGCAGCCGAAAACACGTTGGCCGTATCAATGAAGTGCTCAAGCTCGTTGAGCGGATAGATGCGCTCATTGGCGGTGGGGGCCACCGGGCGCGAGGGCGTGCAGGCCGATGCCAGGATCACCCAAATCAAACCATATAAAAGTCGCAAACGCGTCACCTGCCAAAAGTAGTGAGGGCAGGAGAGAAAACGAAGTTAGAAAAAGGGAGACCTCAACTCACCGGTAAACCTGCGCGGGCTACGCCTCGCCCATGGTTCCCCCAAAATTCATCGGAAACTGAGGGGCCTCGTTGGTCTGCTTGATGGGGCCAAAGGTGGCCTCGTACTTACTGATGTTGTCCTTCAGTGCGGCCAGCAGGCGCTTGGCATGCTCAGGGGTGATGATGATGCGCGACTTCACACGCGCCTTGGGCACGCCCGGCATCAAACGGATAAAGTCGATCACAAACTCGCTGTTGGAGTGCGCAATCATCGCCAGGTTGGAGTACACCCCTTCGGCAATTTCTTCCGACAACTCAATGTTGATTTGATTCTGTGGGGGGTCGTTTTTATCTTCTGCCATAGGTTCACATTAAAAGTGTATCCATTCTAAAATTGAGTGCGCCAGCCGATGTAGAAAATGGGCGCGAGCTAAAATGAAAAATGTGTGAACAAATTCGTCCACACACTTTTCCGTTTATTGCGTTTTCCGGTTATCAAATCACTCCGCAAACTGCTTTTCGCGGGGTTTGCGCTCCGGTGCATTCACCAAGTTCTCGTATTCCTCTTCGGAGCCTACGATGATATCGTTGAACCTGCGCTGCCCTGTACCTGCTGGAATCAAGTGACCTACGATCACGTTTTCTTTGAGCCCGATCAGTTGATCTGCTTTTCCGCGAATGGCTGCCTCACTCAACACCTTGGTCGTTTCCTGGAACGAAGCGGCCGATAGCCAACTCTCCGTCTTCAACGAAGCCTGGGTGATACCTTGCAGCGTGGGCCGCGACACAGCTGATAGCGCATCCCTCACATCAACCAGTTTCTGGTCTCTGCGCTTCAGAGCGGAATTCTCATCGCGCAACTCGCGTGGCGTAATGATCTGGCCCACCTTGAATCGCGTGGAATCACCCGAATCAGTCACCACCTTCTTGTCGAGGATGGCATCGTTTACCTCGCGGAATTCAAACTTGTCCACGTATTCGCCCGGCAGGAAGGTCGTGTCACCTGAATCAATGATTTCAACCTTTTGCATCATCTGGCTCACAATCGCCTCAATGTGCTTGTCGTTGATCTTCACCCCTTGCAACCGATATACCTCCTGGATTTCATTCACGAGATACTCCTGCACCGCGGTGGGTCCTTTGATCGCTAAAATATCCGAAGGCGTAATGGAACCATCCGACAACGGCTGGCCCGCTTTCACAAAGTCATTGTCCTGCACCAGGATGTGCTTACTGAGCGGCACCAGGTAGCGCTTTTGCACGCCATCGCGGCTCTCGATAAAGATCTCGCGGTTACCGCGCTTGATGCCTCCGTAGGTTACCACTCCGTCAATCTCACTCACCACAGCCGGGTTGGAGGGATTGCGCGCTTCGAACAATTCCGTCACGCGCGGCAAACCACCGGTAATGTCACGGCTCTTGCCCATGGTGCGGGGTATCTTGGCCAACACCTGGCCTGCTTTGATCTTGTCGCCCTCATCCACCGCTAAGTGAGCACCTACCGGGATGTTGTATCCCTTCTGGTCGCTCTTGCCCTTCACGATGATGGCCGGGTTCTTGGTCTTATCGCGCGTTTCGGTAATTACTTTTTCGCGGTGACCAGTCTGCTCATCTGACTCCTCTTTATAGGTGATGCCCTCGATGATGGCCTCGTATTCGATCTCGCCATCAAACTCCGACAAAATCACCGCATTGTATGGATCCCAGTTACACAGCTCATCGCCTTTCTCCACCTTCTGGCCATCTTTCACCAGCAAGAATGCGCCATACGGTACGTTGTTGGTAATCAATACGCGGCCTTTTTCTTTATCTACAATGCGTATCTCACCTGTGCGGCCCATGACAACTTTTACCGCATTGCCTTCCTTGTCCAGTGTATCCACTGTGCGGATGCCTTCAAACTCTACGGCACCCGGGAACTTGGCTTTGATGTTTGCCTCGGTGGCAATGTTGGAAGCAGTACCCCCCACGTGGAACGTGCGGAGCGTCAACTGCGTACCCGGCTCACCGATGGACTGTGCGGCAATCACACCTACCGCCTCGCCCACTTGCACCATCTTGCCCGTGGCCAAATTGCGGCCGTAGCATTTCGCGCAGCCGCCAATTTTGGTCTCGCAGGTCAGCAAGGAACGTATTTCTACCTCCTCGATGCTGGTTTCTTCCACGCGCTTCGCTACTTCGTCCGTTATCTCTTGGTTGGCCGCGCAGATCAGCTCGTCTGTCAGCGGGTCATAAATATCATGTACCGTTACCCGGCCCAGGATGCGTTCCCACAGCGGCTCAACGATGTCTTCGTTGTCCTTCAAGGCAGTCACCAACAATCCACGCAAGGTGCCGCAATCGTCTTCGGTGATCACCAAATCCTGCGCCACATCCACGAGGCGTCTGGTCAGGTAGCCCGCATCTGCCGTTTTCAACGCAGTATCGGCCAACCCTTTACGTGCACCGTGGGTGGAAATGAAATACTCCAACACGTCCAATCCTTCCTTGAAGTTGGAGAGGATGGGGTTTTCGATAATGGAACCGACCGAGCCCGCCAAGTTTTTTTGCGGCTTGGCCATGAGGCCACGCATACCTCCCAACTGACGCACTTGCTCGCGCGAACCGCGCGCGCCCGAGTGCATCATCATGTAAATGGAGTTGAACCCTTGCTGGTCTTCCTCCAACTGCTTCATCAACGTGTTGGTCAACAGCGTATTGGTGCGGGTCCAGATATCAATAACTTGATTGTAGCGTTCGTTATCGGTGATGAGGCCCATCATGTAGTTGTTCCAAACAGAATCCACTTCTTTCTGGGCATCTTCCACCAATTTCTTCTTCTCGGCCGGCACTTTTACATCGTTCAAGCCCATGCTCAAGCCACCTTTGTAGGCCATCTGGAATCCAAGTTCCTTGATGTCATCCAAAAACTTGGCAGTCTTGGAAAGACCTGCGGCCTTGAACACATCGGCAATGATGGTTTGCAGCTTCTTTTTGGTGAGCAACTCATCCACAAAACCTACTTCCTCGGGCACCACCTGGTTAAAGATGACGCGCCCCGCTACCGTTTCCATCAGCTTGCGCGACAGTTCGCCCGTCTTTTTGTCTTTTACATTCACCCGCACTTTGATGATGGCGTGCTTGGCCAGCTTGCCTTCGTTGTGCGCAATGATCACCTCTTCGGGTGAATAGAACGTCTTGCCCTCTCCCTTCTGCCCCTTCCTCCCTTTGGTGAGGTAATACAATCCCAACACCATGTCCTGCGAAGGCACGGTAATCGGTGCGCCATTGGACGGGTTTAGGATATTGTGCGAAGAAAGCATCAACATGGACGCTTCCAGAATGGCCTCTTGCCCCAGTGGCACGTGTACGGCCATCTGGTCACCGTCAAAGTCAGCATTGAAGGCGGTACACACCAGCGGGTGAAGCTGAATGGCTTTTCCTTCAATCAGTTTTGGCTGGAATGCCTGGATACCCAAGCGGTGAAGCGTTGGGGCGCGGTTCAGCAGAACGGGATGTCCCTTCAACACGTTTTCCAAAATATCCCATACCACCGGGTCTTTGCGATCCACGATCTTCTTCGCGGACTTCACGGTTTTTACAATGCCTCGTTCAATGAGTTTGCGGATGATAAACGGCTTGAACAATTCAGCCGCCATGTCTTTGGGCAATCCGCACTCATGCAATTTCAATTCGGGCCCCACCACAATCACCGAGCGGCCGGAGTAATCCACGCGCTTACCGAGCAAATTCTGACGGAAACGTCCTTGCTTGCCCTTCAGCATGTCGCTCAATGACTTTAGCGCACGGTTACCATCCGAACGAACGGCATTCACTTTACGTGAATTGTCAAACAAGGAATCAACCGCTTCCTGAAGCATGCGCTTCTCGTTACGAAGAATTACTTCAGGTGCTTTGATGTCAATCAAACGCTTCAAGCGATTATTGCGGATAATGACACGTCTGTACAAGTCATTCAAGTCGGAGGTGGCAAACCGGCCACCATCCAGCGGCACCAGCGGGCGCAACTCGGGCGGTATCACCGGCACCATTTTGATGATCATCCACTCCGGGCGGTTTTCCACGCGCGTGTTCGCATCGCGGAAAGCCTCCACTACTTTCAAACGCTTCAATGCCTCCGCTTTGCGCTGTTGCGAAGTATCTGTGGCGGCCTGGTGGCGGAGTTCGTACGAAAGTTCATTCAACTTCAAGCGCGACAGCAGCATCTCCAACGCATCGGCACCCATTTTGGCGATAAACTTCTTGGGGTCGTTATCATCCAATAATTGGTTTTCGCGCGGCAGCTTGTCTACGATGTCCAGGTATTCTTCCTCGGTCAAAAAATCCAAGCGATTGACGCCATCCTCCTCTTTGATACCGGGCTGAATGACCACATAGCGCTCGTAGTAGATGATTTGATCCAGCTTCTTGGTGGGCAACCCCAGCAGGTAGCCGATCTTGTTTGGCAGCGAACGGAAATACCAAATATGCGCCACGGGCGTCACCAGTTCGATGTGGCCCATGCGCTCACGTCTTACCTTTTTCTCGGTCACTTCTACCCCGCAGCGGTCGCAGATGATGCCTTTGTAGCGAATGCGCTTGTACTTGCCGCAATGACATTCCCAGTCTTTGACCGGACCAAAAATACGCTCGCAAAACAAGCCGCCCATTTCGGGCTTGTACGTGCGGTAATTGATGGTCTCGGGTTGTGTCACCTCGCCATGCGAGCTCTCCAAAATCGATTCCGGAGACGCGAGGCTGATGGTGATTTTCGAGAAATCGTTGTTGATCTTCTTATTTTTTCTGAAAGACATGTTGTGAAGTTTTCAGTTGTCAAATTCGTATCTAAAACCAGATGTCGGTGAGTCCGAACGTCCGTTTGTCTTTGCTGACTTACGGACGTTCCGACTCACGGACGTCAATCCATTGTTATTTCAAGAGCCAATCCACGCAATTCGTGAACCAGCACGTTAAACGACTCAGGGATGTTAGGCTTGCGCATGTTCTCCCCTTTCACAATCGATTCATATGCTTTGGCGCGACCAATCACATCGTCTGATTTCACCGTCAGGATTTCTTGCAGGATATGAGACGCCCCGAATGCCTCGATCGCCCATACCTCCATCTCTCCAAAACGCTGACCACCAAACTGTGCTTTACCGCCCAATGGCTGCTGCGTGATGAGCGAGTACGGCCCGATGGAACGTGCGTGCATCTTATCGTCAACCAAGTGGCCCAGTTTCAGCATGTAGGCCATCCCCACCGTTACCGGCTGATCGAACTTTTCGCCCGTCAAGCCATCGTACAAATAGGTGCGTCCATATTCCGGCAACCCGGCTTCTTTCAATTCTGCGGCTACCTGATCCATCGAAGCTCCATCAAAAATCGGGGTGGCATACTTGCGACCCAATTTCTTACCGGCCCATGCCAGTACGGTCTCATAAATCTGACCCAGGTTCATGCGTGAAGGTACACCCAGCGGGTTCAAACAAATATCCACCGGGGTACCGTCTTCGAGGAACGGCATATCTTCTTCGCGCACAATGCGGGCAACCACGCCTTTGTTACCGTGGCGGCCGGCCATCTTATCACCTACTTTCAATTTGCGCTTCTTGGCCACATAAACCTTTGCCAACTGCACAATGCCCGCGGGCAGCTCATCGCCCACTTCCAGGGTGAAGCGCTCGCGCTTAAATTCACCGGCAATCACGTTTCTGCGGTTGATGTAGTTCCTGACCAATTCGGCCACCAAACCATTGGTGGGCTCATCGGTGGTCCATCCGTCCAGGCTCACATCCGAAATCAGGTTCACCTCTTCAGGCACCGCATAGTTGCTCTCATCGCGGTAAATGTTCTTGTCGGGGAACAAGTTGCTTTCGATCACCTTGGAGGTGAACTTCACGCCCTTGCTGATCAGCTCATCGCCAAACTTATGACGAACTCCCTGGCTCGTTTTGCCGGTGAGCAAGCTGGTCAGTTTCTTGATCATGTCATTGCGCAAATCGGTCAATGACTTGCTATAGCGCGTCTTGAGCGCATCCAACTCTTTTTTGTTCTTCGTACGCAAGTCTTTGTCGCGCTTGGGGCGCGAAAACAACTTGGTGTCAATGACCACGCCTTTCAGCGAAGGAGGCGCTTTCATGGATGCATCTTTCACATCGCCTGCCTTGTCTCCAAAAATGGCGCGCAAGAGCTTCTCCTCCGGGGTCGGGTCGGTTTCGCCTTTGGGCGTAATCTTACCGATCAAAATATCGCCCTCTTTCACCTCGGCACCGATGCGGATGATCCCGTTTTCGTCCAGGTGCTTGACGGCCTCTTCGCTGACGTTGGGGATCTCCGAAGTGAGTTCTTCTTCGCCCCGCTTGGTATCGCGCACTTCCAACTCAAATTCCTCGATGTGGATGGAGGTGTAGATATCATCGCGCACCACGCGCTCGGAGATCACAATCGCATCCTCAAAATTGTATCCCTGCCAAGGCATGTAGGCTACCACCAAGTTGCGACCCAGCGCCAACTCGCCATTGGCGGTTCCGTACCCCTGGCACAGTGGCTGGCCTTTCGCTACCTTTTCGCCTTTCTTCACCAGCGGGGTCAGGTTGATACAGGTGTCTTGGTTGGTTCTGCGGAATTTGATCAAACTGTACGTTTTGTACTCGTCTTCGAAGCGCACCATTTGTTGCTCTTCGCTGACTTCGTATTTAATCGTGATCTTTTTTGCATCGACATAATCCACCACGCCATTCGCCTCCGCCAAAATAAGGGCCCGCGAATCGATGGCGATACGGCCCTCAAGACCGGTGCCCACAATCGGGGCCTCTGGCCGCATCAGCGGTACTGCCTGACGTTGCATGTTAGATCCCATCAACGCGCGGTTCGCATCATCGTGTTCCAGGAACGGAATCAACGAAGCGGCAATGGATACGATCTGGTTCGGAGCAATGTCCATGTATTTGATCTCCGTGGGTTCCACCACCGGGAAATCGCCCTCAAATCGCGCCTTTACTTTTTCTTCGTCAAACTCACCGTTTGACTTCAACTTTACGTTGGCCTGGGCAATGTTGTGCGTATCTTCTTCTTCGGCCGTCAAAAAGATCAAGTCTTTCTTCACTTTGCCGTTTTCCACCTTGCGGTAGGGCGTTTCAATGAAGCCCATCTTGTTCACCTTGGCGTGCACACACAGCGAGGAAATCAAACCGATGTTAGGACCTTCGGGCGTTTCAATGGTACACAACCGACCGTAGTGGGTATAGTGAACGTCACGTACTTCAAAGCCTGCGCGTTCGCGCGAAAGCCCCCCGGGACCGAGAGCCGACATCCTGCGCTTGTGCGTGATTTCGGCCAGCGGATTGGTTTGGTCCATAAACTGGCTGAGCTGGTTCGTTCCGAAGAACGAATTGATCACCGAAGACAATGTGCGCGCGTTGATCAAATCAACCGGCTTGAAGTCTTCATTGTCGCGCACGTTCATGCGTTCCTTAATGGTGCGCGCCATGCGGGCTAAGCCCACGCCAAACTGCGAATACAACTGTTCGCCCACGGTGCGCACTCGCCTGTTGCTCAAGTGGTCGATATCGTCAATCAACGCCTTGGAGTTGATCAGCCCGATCAGGTACTTCACAATCAGGATGATGTCCTGGGTGGTAAGTACACGCTGGTCGGCACTCAATTCCAAGCCCAATTTTTTGTTGATCCGGTAGCGGCCCACTTCACCCAGGTCATAACGCTTTTCGCTGAAGAAAAGGCTCTGAATGATGTCGCGAGCGGTCTGCTCATCGGGTGCTTCGGTATTGCGCAACTGGCGGT
>JALONI010000003.1 GCA_025455015.1 Cyclobacteriaceae bacterium
GGTATTTCATACGCTTAGGTTGTTTGTAGCAAAAGTACCCGAACGCCCAGCCGTGTAACCGCTTGCTTGGTGGATGACGCGGTTTACTTGACGAATGACCATGCATTAAGGCAGGCGAATGGCCGTGTGCCCAACACGTATCCGGTACGGGCTTAGCGGTGGTCAGGAAAGGGGCAGGCGAAGGCGTACGCGTGTGCCCGAGGCGTGGGCATGGGTGGTTGCCTTGTCTTCGATGGTAAACGAATAGCCGGGGCGCTGCTGGTTTAGCAAATCGAAGCGTTCGCGGATCAATGACATGCCTTTCGAGACGTTGCCGGGGTGGGCTTTGGGTCGCGCCTGAGCTGCGTGCAGGCCGATGCCGTTGTCGTCAATTTCCAATACCAGCACCTGCTGCTCGCGGTAGACGGATACCGCCACTTTGCCGCCCTGCTCTTGCGGCAGGATTCCATGCCAGATGGCGTTTTCCACAAAGGGTTGTAGCACGAGCGAGGGCACGGTGATCTGCGCGGGGTTGATGTCGGGCGACAGCGTTATCTCGTATTCGAGTTTTCCGTCAAAGCGCAACTGCTCAAAGGCCAGGTACAATTCAATGTTTTGGATTTCTTTTTCGAGGGTGATCAGGCTCTTCTCCAAAAGTTCGATGTTCACGCGCATGAGGCGGGCAAACTTGGCGAGATAGCCCAGGGTTTTTCGCTGGTCGTTGCGCGTCACAAAAACCTGGATGGAGTTGACGGCATTGTTGAGGAAGTGAGGGTTGAGCATGTTGCGCAGTACTTTTTGCTCCAGCTCAATTTTGCGTTGCTGGGCAAACAGCTTTCGTTGTTTGCGCTGGGCCACGGCACGCATCGTCACCACGGTCAGGCCAACTCCGGCCATCACCGCCAGCGCGCCCATGCACCAAAGGAAAAGCGGTTTTTGGAAAAAGGGGATCTCGATAAAGTAAGGCAGCGTAAGTATGGTGGACTCCCGTCCGTTGATGTCATCGCGCAGCTTGACGTCAATGCGGCCCTGCCCGCGCGGCAACTCAAAAAAACGGAGTTCGCGCGTTTGTCCGGCATGGGTCCACGCCTGCTCGTTGATGCGGTAGTACAAGTTCCAAGGCTCGGTGTTCTGAAAGTAGGAGCTGGCCAGCAGCAGCGTAATGGATTGGGTGGAGGCGGGCAACGACTGCAGCGCCTGAGCACTCACGCTGCGCTGGCCATCCCTGATTTGGTCGGTCACAAACAACGTGGGCTGCACCGGGGCGCGGTTGGCCAAAAAGCCCTGTCCGTGCAGCACGCTCACGCCCGTGGCGGAAAGAAGGTACAGCAAGTCGGTTTGCGGGTCATAGGCATGCCGTAGCAGATCGCGGGGAATACCCTCTTTTTCGGTGAAGAGTTCGAGGCGTTGGCCATCAAAGTACACTTCGCCTTTGGTGGTGCCGGCCCAGATGTGATGGCGTTTGTCGGCAATGATGGTGTGCACGCGCACATTCGGGTACTTTTCCCGAATGGTATAGGCCGTGTCGATTTGAAACAGGCCGTTGTGCGTGCCCACCCAAAGGACTTGCCTGGCCGGATCAAAGTGCAAGGCGGTAATGTCCTGCCCCGCAAAAAACGAGTGGGGAGATGGCGCTTCGGGTGTAGACGGCACGGCAAACAATCCGGAACTGGTGCCCGCCCACACCGTATTGGCGTCATCGCGCGTGAGCGCACGCACAATCTTGTCTTTGAAAAAAGACCATGCGGTATAGCCGGTGAAGGAGGGATTAATCTGATACAATCCTGTTCGCGCGCCTGACCATAGCGAGCCGTCTGCATTGCTCAGCAAGGAGGTTTGCGGAAACCCAAACGAAAGACTGTCGGCCCGGGTTCCGCGCATGCGCACCAGCCCATGCAACGTGGCCAGGTTGATTTGGCCGTTGGCCGTTTCGGTGAAGGCAGTAATGCCGGGTTGCACTACGGCCGGCACGCGCGCGTGGCCGGCCAGCCGCACGCGGGCGGAATCCACCAACATCATCGGTTTGTTTAAGCTGGTAACCACCGCACAGCCCTCGGTGCGGCTAAACGTAATGGTGGGCGACAGCAATCCGCTGATGGGGAAATACCGGACGTGCAGGGTGGGCAGATGCCAAAGGCCCTGACCATGGGTACCCAGCCAAATGCCGCCTTCGCTGTCCTGGTACATGTCGTTGATTACCACGCCTTCGAGAATCTTCTCGTGGCGTGTGAAGTCCCGGTTGAACCGCCAAAGGACGCCCGTGTTCTCGGCTGCCAGGAAACTACCATCGCGGCAAGCGAGCAAGTTGCGCGAGCCGTACTGAAAGTGGCCGTCCAAAATCTTGGTGGCCTTGCGCGTGACCAAGTCCACCAAAAAGAGACTGTTTGCGCTCACGAGCATTTTTTGGTCGGGCAGTTCCACAAACCACTGCACGTACACGTTGGGTGGGTTGCCCCAGTCAATGGTAACTTCGCGCAGTTGTTGGCGCGCGGTGTCGTACACGAACAAGCCGTAGGAACAGGCGGTCAGCCCCAGGCTGGATACGCCTATGGTGTTTACGTTTTTACCGGTGGTGTACGAAGTGCCGCTGAGTTGCTCCGTGCCGCGGGATGTGGTGCGAAAAAGCCGCAACCTCCGGTCGATCGTCCAGAGGGCCTGGTCGTGGTAAAGCACACTGATGGGATACTCAATTTGCGGGGCAATGGTGGTGACCGAATCAATTTCAGAGCCATTGGAAAACTGGATCCCTCCGCCAAAGGCGGAGATGAGCATGCTTGTGTCGTTTTCCGTCAGGCCAAAGATGTAGCTGGCCCGTAGCCCCTCGTGCGTGGTGAAGTTTTTGAAGTGCTGCCCGTCATAGCGCGTCAGCCCGTTGTCGGTGGAAAGCCAGAGCAACCCTTTTTTATCCTGGTACACGCGGTATACGATGGAGTTGCCGAGCCCTTCGCGCGTGGTGTATTTGACCACGGGAAATGACTGCGCGCCCGCGCCTAGCGCCAGGCACAGCAGCCCCATCCACCAAACCACTGGCGCCTTCACGATACGAGTTGCTTCACCCAAGACTTGTACGTGCGACTGACGGGCGCCTGGTGATTGCCCGTGAGGGTAACCCGCGCCTCGTTGCCCTCGGGTTTGAATGACTTCAGATGGTCCACGTTGATGGCAAACGACCGATGGACGCGCTGGAGTTTAGGGTAGTTGAACTCATCCAACAGAAGCGCCATGTTTTTGGCCATGAGCAAGGGCGCCCCCGACACCAACTGCACCAACGTGTAACTTCCCTGCGCTTGTACCAGCACAATTTCGCGCAGCTTAATGATCTGCTGCTCGCCCTGGTGATAGAGGGTGGCCGTCAGCTCGCGGTTGCGGCCCGCCATCGCCTTGATCAGTTTCTGCTCAACTTCGACCAGTTCATCTACGTCAATGGGTTTTAACAGATAATCAAAGGCCCCCGCCTTCAAGGCCTTGATTCCGTACTGGTCGTAGCCGGTGGTCATCACGGTCAGGAAATCGCGGTCGGGCCACTGGGCAAAAAGTTCGAAGCCCGTTTGCGTGGGCATTTCGATGTCAAGGAAAACTACTTCGGGTTTGTGTTTGGCGATGCAGGCTTGGCCGAGGGCTACCGATTCCGCTTCGGCCGTCACCTCGATGGATGGGCAATACGTGCCCAGCAGCGACCGCAGAAGTTCTCGGTCGGGGCGTTCATCATCGATGACAACGGCTTTGAGGCGCATGCGGAATGTAGGTATGCAAAAATAGACAGAATTTGAATGGGCCCTGCCGCTATGTCATTGCGGTGGCACCTGGCGAAAACCCTTTCGTAGGAAATAGATTGGTCTTAGAGAGGCATCGCAACAAAAAAAGGCCAGCCCCCTGGCCAGCCTTTCCGTGCGTGCGATAGCGCCCCTTAGCTATGCGATGCCATCGGCCAACAAAATCACCTTGTTGTTCAACACTTCCACCACACCTCCGGTGATGGTCAACTGGGCGTTGGCGTCCTTGCCTTTGTATTCCACCGGGCCATGCTTGAGCAGGCTCACCAAAGGCGCATGGTGGTTCAGGATTTGAAAGCTGCCGTCTGTGCCGGGAAACGTGGCCGACATCACTTCGCCTTCAAACACTTTTTTTTCGGGGGTGATTATCTCTAAATGCATAAAAGTCAATTTGAAGATGGACTGATTTGAAAATTTGAAGATGAATCGATTTGGAGATGGGTCGATTTGAGAATTTGAAGATTTAGGGATGCTGGCATCTTCCAATTTTCAAATCAATTCATCGCTCCATTATTTCGCTTCGGCCATCATTTTCTCACCCTTGGCAATGGCCTGGTCTATGTTGCCCACCAGGTTAAAGGCCCCCTCGGGCAGGTGATCGAGTTCGCCATCCATGATCATGTTAAAGCCCTTGATGGTGTCTTTAATGTCCACCAACTCGCCTTTCAAACCGGTGAAGGCTTCCGCCACGTGGAAGGGTTGCGACAAGAAGCGCTGTACGCGTCTGGCGCGGTGCACCACCTGCTTGTCTTCATCGCTCAGTTCATCCATACCCAAAATGGCAATGATGTCTTGCAACTCTTTGTAACGTTGCAAAATATTTTTCACGCGCTGGGCGGTATTGTAATGTTCTTCGCCTACGATATCGGCACGCAAAATACGGGAGGTGGAGTCAAGCGGATCTACCGCGGGATAGATACCCAATTCGGCAATCTTACGGCTCAATACGGTGGTGGCATCCAAGTGGGCAAACGTAGTGGCCGGTGCGGGATCGGTCAAGTCATCGGCCGGTACGTACACCGCCTGTACGGATGTGATGGAACCATTTTTGGTGGAGGTGATGCGCTCTTGCATGGCGCCCATTTCGGTAGCCAGCGTGGGTTGGTACCCCACAGCCGAGGGCATACGACCCAACAAAGCCGACACTTCCGATCCTGCCTGCGTAAAGCGGAAGATGTTATCGATGAAGAAAAGGATGTCGCGACCCTTACCTGTGCCATCGCCATCGCGGAAGTACTCGGCCACGGTCAATCCCGACAAGGCCACACGGGCGCGTGCCCCGGGAGGTTCGTTCATCTGCCCAAACACAAAGGTCGCTTTCGAATCCTTGAGTTTTTCGCTGTCTACTTTTGACAAGTCCCAGCCGCCCTCGTGCAGTGAGTGGAGAAATTCTTCGCCATAGTTTACAATACCGGCTTCGATCATTTCGCGCAGCAAGTCGTTTCCTTCGCGGGTACGCTCGCCTACCCCGGCAAACACCGAAAGACCCGAATAGGCTTTTGCGATATTGTTGATCAGTTCCTGGATCAATACCGTTTTGCCCACCCCCGCACCGCCAAACAAACCGATCTTACCCCCTTTGGCGTAGGGCTCGATCAGGTCGATCACCTTGATACCGGTATACAATACCTCGGTGGCGGTGGACAGGTTTTCGTAGGCTGGTGCCGAACGGTGAATCGGCAGCGATTTGTCGCCTTTGGGCTGTTTGATGCCGTCAATGGCCTCGCCTACCACATTGAACAAGCGGCCCTTGATGTCATCGCCAATGGGCATGGCAATGGGCGTTCCGGTGTCGGTCACTTTCATGCCGCGCACTAGCCCCTCGGTGGCGTCCATGGCTATGGTGCGCACGCGGTCTTCGCCCAAATGCTGCTGGCATTCCAGCACCACGCGGGTGCCATCGCCTTTGGTTACTTCCAGCGAGTCGAGGATGTTGGGCAATTTGGATCCGGGTTCGTCAAAGGCAACGTCTACAACGGGACCGATTACCTGCGTTATTTTGCCATAGTTAGCCATGCAGTATGTTGATTTTTAAGTGGTTACGGTTGAGTGCGGACTTGGGGGACGGCCCCTGAAAAATCCGACCGCAAAAGTAGGCTTTTATCGCCTCTTTGCAAGGCTGCCATTTGGAAAATAACGGCTCGCTCACCCGACTGTCAACGGGCTGAAGGTGAGCTTACTGGGCGCTCATCAATTCGATGCGAAAAGTAGTGCCTTTGTTTTCTTCGGAGGCCTTCACAAAGATTTTGCCCCGGTGGTACATTTCCACGATGCGCTTGGCCAGCGTCAGGCCCAGGCCCCATCCTCTTTTTTTGGTCGTAAAGCCGGGCCGGAAAACGCTGGTCAGGTTGGCTTTGGGGATGCCTTTGCCCGTGTCGGAAATATCGATGAACACCTTGTTGTCGCTGCCGCGCAGGATTTTGATGGCGATGGTGCCTGCGCTGCCCATAGCGTCAACGGCATTTTTGCAGAGGTTTTCGATCACCCACTCCAGCAAGGGTGCATGCACCTTGGCCGAAATGGTCTCGGAAAGCGCATAGACCTCAAACACCACTTTGGACGACACGCGTGGCTGCAAGTAGCCCACCACGTTGTTCACCAACTGCAGCACGTTTTCGTTTTTGAGCGTAGGCGTGGAGCCGATGCTGGAGAAGCGCTCCGTTACCACCCGCAGTTTTTTGATGTCTTTGTCCAATTCGTCCACAATGCCCTTGTTTTTGATGTCGGGGTCATCGCGCAGCACCTCGATCCACGCCATGAGCGAAGAAAGGGGCGTGCCCAACTGATGGGCTGTTTCTTTGGTGAGCCCAACCCACACGCGGTTTTGTTCGGCCGTGCGCGAGTAGTTAAAGGCGAGGTAGGAGATAAAGGCGAAGATGGCCACCACAAAAATCTGGATGTAGGGAAACACCGTGAGCTGCGAGAGCAAATACGAGTTGTGGTAGTATACTTTTTGCGTGCCAAATACTTCGCCCGTGGAGTCATCGCGCAGTAAAATGTCAATGGGCGGATAGGTCAGCTTCATTTCGGTGAGTTCTTCCTCCAGTACATGCTGTTGTCGTGCTTTTGACCACGCGGAGTCAATGTAGATGTTGTTGAAGTAGATGATGGCTCCATCCGTTCCGACCAAAATGGTTGGCACCGAATTGTTTTTATTGATGATCTCTTCGGTGATAAACAAAAAGTTGTTGTCCAGGTCATTGGCGGTATACTCCAGGGCTTTGGCATACAAGCGCACCTGATTGCGTTCGCGTTCTTTGAGTTGGCCCACCAGCCGGTTGGTGTAGTAAATGGAGCCCACGCTGATGATGATGGACACCACCAAAATGATCCACTTCAGGTTGGCGTTGTCCTGGTAAAACTCCATGGAAGGCAGCAATTTCGACTTGGCCATGAGCGAAAGGTACGCGTAAGTGCCGACTGAGGCGAGGGCAAAAATAAAAAACGTCCTCTTTTCGGGAGGACGTTTTTTCGGGTATCGGATTGGCCTAGCCTTTCTGCATAAACCACTTGGCCAGCACCTTGTAGTTCACTTTGGTGCCGGTCATCAAAATACCCACGCGGTAGATGCGGCCCGCCAGCCAGGTGGTGAAGATGAAACCCACCACCAGCAACGCCATGGAGAGGATCAACTGCCACGTAGGCACGTCAAACGCAATACGGCCCACCATGGCTACGGGCGAGGTGAAGGGGATGATGGACAACCAAAAGCTTACCGGCCCGTTGGGGTCGCGCAAGACAAACGTAAAAAGGCCCAGGTAGCCGATCAGCAGCGGCATGGTCACCGGGAATTGAAACTGTTGTGACTCTTGAAGGGATTCCACGGCCGAGCCCACGGCCGCGAACAATGCCCCGTATAGCAGGTAGCCGCCCAAAAAGTAAAACACAAAGACAAAGGCAATTTTGCCGAACGGGATTTCGCCCATGTTGTTCAAGAACTCTTGTGCTTTGCCGGTTCCTTGTTTTTCAATCGCTTCTCTCACCTCGTCATCGGCATTTTGGGTCACCTGTTCCATCATCTGTTTTTGTGGCATCTGCAGGCCAAAGTACGACAGCATGGCGGTACTCAGCGCGGTGATCAAAACGATCCAGATCAGAAACTGCAATAGGCCTACCGAGGCAATACCGATGATTTTACCCAGCATCAATTGAAACGGTTTTACCGAGGAGACAATGACCTCCACAATCTTGGATGTTTTTTCATCAATCACGCCCTGCATGATTTGTATGCCATAGATCAACACAAACATGTAAATGAGCACACCTAATGTCAGCCCCAGCCCATAGAAGATGGCACTGTTGCTCGACTTCTCTTCACCGGTGTCAGTCAGGTTGATCGTCTTCACATCCACGCTGGTGGAGCGGATGTCTTTCAGAGCCTCTTTCTCCACGTTGTACTTCTCCATCTTGAAATCCTTTACCTGGTCGGAAATCATGCGTTCGATGCTTCCGATGCGCTCCATGCTTTGATTTTCCTTGGTGTAGATGGTGATGCCCGTTGGATTTTCGATGTTGCTTTGGGGAATGTACAGCAATGCGAAGTCGTCCGTTTTTTGATAACGCTTTTTGGCGCTATCCAGCGGAGGGGCCTCTTTCACCATGTTGAATCGTGAAGAGCTTTCAAAGTTAAACCGTCCGGTTTCGTCTAACACATACACGATTTTGGGCTTGGCGCTCTGTTCTTCCTTGTATACGATGTAGCCAAACACACCAATGATGGCCGGGAAAATCAACGGCACCAGGATGGTGGCAATCAAAAATGATTTTTTCTGTACGCGGATCAAAAACTCACGCTGGATGATCAACCAAGTCTTGTTCATAAGTCAATGTCGGGTTAGGCTTCTTGTAAATGTTTGCGCAGGGCTTCGTCTCCCTCGCCTTTCACCAGGCTGATGAATATTTCGGCCATGGTGGGCAGCTTTTGTTCAAAGCGGTACACTTCGGTGCGGCTCACCAGTTCGCTCAGCAGTTGGTTGGGCGAGCCGATGCCATTGGCCGAGATCAACGTTTCAAAGTAGTTTTCGCCCAGCGCCTTTTGTCCGGTCGCTTGAAAGGACGTGCCGGTCAGGCTGAGCGCGCCTTTGTGCTCCACCACAAATGTGTTGGACCGGTAGCTTTCTTTGACGTCTTTTTTCGAGCCCTCCAGCACTTTTTTTGATTTGTTGATCATGGCGATGTGGTCGCACAGCGATTCCACCGTTTCCATGCGGTGCGTAGAGAAAATGATGGTGCTGCCGTTTTCTTTTAGCTCCAGGATTTTTTCGGTGATGAGCTGGGCATTGACCGGGTCAAATCCGGAAAAGGGCTCGTCCAGAATGATGAGGCGCGGTTCGTGCAACACGGTGCTGATGAACTGCACCTTTTGCGCCATCCCTTTGGACAGGTCTTCCACCTTTTTATTCCACCAGTCGCTGATTTCAAATTTTTGCAGCCACTTTTTGCTGCGGTCCAGCGCCTCCTTGCGGCTGAGGCCCTTTAACTGGGCCAGGTAGAGCAACTGCTCGCCCACATTCATTTTTTTATACAGGCCGCGCTCTTCGGGCAGATAGCCGATGAGCCCCACGTGTTTTTCCTGCAGCGGCTCGCCAAAGATTTTGATCTCGCCACTGTCACGGTTGATGATTTGGTTGACGATCCGGATAAAAGTGGTTTTACCGGCTCCGTTGGGCCCGAGCAATCCATAGATGGTTTTTTCGGGAATGGTAATGTCCACATTATCCAGGGCGGTGTGGGCGGTGTACCGTTTGGTCACGCCCCGAGCGATGAGTGCCTCCACAGGTGTATGGGTTTGTTGTTTAACGAGTTGGTTGCAAAAGTAAAAAGAGAATTACAACCGCAACCCTTCGTACAACGAAACTGCCGGAAAATGGTTATCCGTGATTTTCGGAATAGCCCGCAGAACCTTGTTCACAACCGCCTGTCCGCTGGGGCGGACGACCTCAGCCACGAGCCGCGCTGGCTGATCCGGCAGGGCGAAAAAGCGGGTAGATGGCGTTAGTTGCGCTCCTTAAACACGATTTTGCCCATGCTCACGTCCAGATCGAACGTGAGTACATCCGGGGCATTTTTTGAATAGGAGGCATTGGCATAGGTGTTGGCGCCAATCTTTTTGAGGCTGCGGCCCAAGTGGATGCTGCACAACCACGAGTCGTTAATCTTCACCAGCACGGGCACGTCCTCGGTGGGGAGTTGAATGATCAGATTGCCCGCGCCCACACTTCCGCGCACGCGGTTGTACACCGTGGGCTTGTCACTGAAATCGAGGTACATGTTTCCAAAGCCCACATCCAGCATGACCACTTTTGAGCGGGCCATGCTCATTTGGCGGGCGCGCAAGCTCCCCAAGTCAACTTTTACAAAGAAGGTGTCCATCTCCACCTGGTTTTGGCGGCCCGCATTGTATGATACGTTTACATCGGCACTGCCCGTATTGATCTTGAGTTTTTGCACCGCCAGGCCCGACAGGTCGATATTGGCGCTGCCGATGCCATAGTCAAAATCGAGCGCATACGGTTTCTCGCCCGTCAGGTACACCTTCCATACCTTTTCTTCCAGGGCTGTCTCGCTGCTGCCAAACATTTGATAGGAGATTTTTTCGCCCACCCCCTTGCCCTGCTTCTGCTGCATGGCCAGGCGGATGCGGTAGGTACCATCGACCAACTCATTGCTGAACGAGTGGCCATAGGCTTCCAGGTCTTGATTGCTGTATACGTTGAGCAGCTCGGAGTGCTGGCTGGGACGTACAAAGCAGTTGCCCGTTTTTGATTTCAGCACCAACTCCACGGCTTTGCAATCTTCCCGGTTGTCCACCGTGAATTGCTTTTTTAGCTGGGCCACCGCTACCGAGGCCACGCCACAGAATCCCACCATCAACCAAATTGCTCCCCTCATGTCTGTTTGTACGTGTCTTGGCCTCTGCGTGTTAGGCAGGTGTGCCAAAAGTTAAAAAAGCGTTAAAAAAGTATTATGTAGCGTTTTTATACGTGTCCAGGAGGACAAAGGTTGCCATCGGTTGCCGGAAAAAATGGCCGGGCCCGGGCTTGTTGAACTCGGACAGAACCGGGGCCCGGGCCTTCCGGGCAGACTACAGCATCATACCCCCCGATACTTCGATGCGCTGGGCATTGACCCACCGCGCTTCCTCCGAGCATAGAAAGGCCACTACGCTGCCAATGTCGTCCGGCCGGCCCACGCGGCCGAGGGCGGTTATTGAGGCAATTTGTGCGTTTAACTCTTTGTTGTCACGCACCGCGCCACCGCCAAAGTCGGTTTCGATGGCCCCGGGTGCCACTGTGTTTACGCGTATTTTCCGGCTGCCGAGTTCTTTGGCCAGGTAGCGCGTAAGCGTTTCCACCCCGCCCTTCATGGCGGCATAGGCCGCATAGCCCGGAAAGGAAAATCGCGCCAAGCCGGTGGAGACTGTGATGATGCCACCGCCATCCTGCACCCAGGGCAGCAGGCGTTGGGTCAAAAAGAAAACGCCTTTCAGGTGTACGTTCATCAACTGGTCAAACTGCGTTTCGGTCGTCTCGGCAAAGGGGGCATGTATGCCCATGCCTGCATTGTGGATGAGGTAGTCAATTCGCGTGGATTTGAATTTCTCCCGCAGCGTGGTTGCCAGCGTGTCCACAAATAACGGATACGTTTGAAAGGCGGCTACTTCCAAAGGCAATGCCACGGCTTTGCGGTGCATGGCTTCTATTTCGCGCACCACCGCTTCGGCCGCCTCTTTTTTGGATTGGTAGGTGAGGATGACGTCCAGCCCTTTTTGAGCCAGGCTGAGGGCCATGTTGCGGCCCAGGCCACGGCTGCCGCCTGTAACCAAGGCAATGTGTGTGTGTGTCATGTTCTTTGCTCGTTTAAAACGATGCAAAGTTGGGTGTGCCGCCCCGTTTAAAAATGGTCACTGTTTCAGATTAAATGGTCACGGTTTCCGTTTTTGACGGCTGGCGGTTCGCCCATTGCTGCTGCCGGTACTGCTTGGGGGTAAAGCCGGTAAACCGTTTAAAGAATTTGGTGAAATTGGACGGATCGAACGTGAGCTTGTCGGCTATCGCCTGGATGCTCAGCTCGTTTTCTTCCAGCATTTTTTTGGCCACGGCAATCAGCTTTTCTTCCAGGTAGAAACACGGGTGGTTTCCGGTGGTGAGTTTGAGGGTGTTGCTCAAGTGCGTGGGGTGTATGTGCAAGCGCTCGGCAAAATCACGGATTTCATAAATGCGCGGCTCACGGCCCGCTAAAAAGTCGCGCAGGTGTTGGTCTACTTCGTGCAGGTATTGCTCGGTGATTTGATGTTGTCGCGCCAGTATTTTTTTGGGCAGGGCCATGGTGCCGGTTTGTTTATCTGCGGGCGTTGGGAATGTCATCGTCTGCTTCTTCCTCGTCTTCGTCATCGCCCGGTTGGGGCATGGAAAACATGCTGCTGAGCAGGTCTTTGAATTGGAGGCCCGAGGTCAGGCTGTGTTTGCTGATCAGGCTGAACTCGGCCAGCCCGTGCAGCGCAAACTCCATCAAGAACGTTTTGATCGCTGGCGCCTGGTTTTGGTGAAATTCGGTGATCAACTCGGTCAGTCCCGGCACCGACTGCAGCCGTTTCTGGTACTCGGCATTGGGCAGGTCATGCAGGATGTCCAGCGTGTTCCCATCGCCAAACCAGGCGGTGATCTTTTTGTAGGGGCTCTTCTCCTTTTGCTTGCGAAACGTGTCGGGGTCGGGAAAATAATTGACAAACTGCGTGCGAATGGCCTTGCCCAGCAGGCTTTGCGCCACAATGCCGGGGCCCTCTTGCTCGCCTTCGTACACCAGTTCCACCTTGCCCGTGATGGACGGGATGACACCGACAAAGTCTGACACGCGCACCGAGGTGTTTTTTTCGTTGTTGATGATCGTTCTTCGTTCGGCTGCTGCCATCAGGTTTTCGTAAGCCGAAATGGTGAGGCGTGCCGAAACCCCGCTTTTGGCATCTACGTACTCGCTCTTGCGCGCTTCAAAGGCGATCTGTTCCACCAGGTCTTTGGCGATCTCGTTGGATTGGATGGCTTTTCGCTGCTCTTCGCAGATGCGGGCTTCCTGTTGGGTGATTTTTTTGCCGATCTCCAGCGTTTTGGGGTAGTGGGTGATGATCTGGCTGTCGATGCGGTCTTTGAGCGGTGTGACAATGCTGCCGCGGTTGGTATAGTCTTCGGGGTTGGCCGTGAACACAAACTGGATTTCCAACGGCAGGCGCAGTTTGAACCCGCGTATTTGAATATCGCCTTCTTGCAGAATGTTGAACAACGCCACTTGGATGCGCGCTTGCAAATCGGGCAACTCGTTGATCACAAAAATACACCGGTGCGAGCGCGGGATCAGCCCAAAGTGGATGACGCGCTCATCCGAGTAGGGGAGTTTCAGGGCGGCTGCTTTGATCGGGTCTACATCGCCAATCAAGTCGGCAATGGACACATCGGGTGTGGCCAGCTTTTCGGTGTAGCGTTCTTCGCGCGGCAGCCACGCAATGGGGGTGTGGTCGCCTTTTTCGGCCAGCCTATCGCGGCCGTAGCGCGAGATGGGGTTGAGCGGGTCATCGTTCAGCTCTGACCCTTCAATGATGGGGATGTATTCATCCAGCAGGTTTACCATCAATCGCGCCAAGCGGGTTTTAGCCTGCCCGCGCAAGCCCAGCAAGTTAATATCGTGCCCCGCCAGCATGGCGCGCTCCAGGTCGGGTATCACCGTTTCTTCATAGCCCCAGATGCCGTCAAACGGATTCTCCTTTTTGCGCAGCTTCGCTATCAGGTTGCTGCGCAACTCTTCGCGGATGGTGCGGCTTTGATAGCCACTCTTTTTTAGTTCGCCAACGGTTTTGATTGTGCTGTTCATTTACGTGATTTGATAGTGCCGGGGCCGCTGCCTCCGTGGTTGCCGTTCGGTACCGGAAGGCCGGTGCGCCACGGGTTAAAAATTTTTACGTCTGTTTTTTTTGAAGTCTTCGAATACCAGGTTGCCCAGCCCCTGTAAGCTGCTGTAGTACGCGTTGCCGTTGTTGGCCTTGGTAAACTCGCGTACAAATGCCTTCAGGTAGGGGTCGGTGGCAATCATAAATGTGGTTACCGGAATTTTGAGTTTGCGCAGTTGCCCCGCCAGGTTGAGTGTTTGGTTCAGGATTTTCTGATCAAGGCCGAAGCTGTTTTTATAGTATTTGATCCCTTGTTTGATGCAGGTGGGCTTGCCATCGGTAATCATAAACACTTGCTTGTTGCTGTTTTTTCGCTTGCGCAAGATGTCCATGGCCAATTCCAAACCGGCCACAGTATTGGTGTGGTAGGGCCCTACTTGCAAATACGGAAGGTCCTTGATTTCAATTTGCCACGCGTCATCGCCAAACACCAAAATATCCAATGTGTCTTTCGGATATTTTTTGGTGATGAGCTCGGCCAGTGCCATCGCTACCTTTTTGGCGGGCGTGATGCGGTCTTCGCCATACAAGATCATGCTGTGCGAGATGTCGATCATGAGCACCGTGGAGGTCTGCGTTTTAAATTCGCGCTCCACCACCTCCAGGTCATCTTCCGTCATGCGGAAGTCCTCGACTCCGTGGTTGATCTGCGCGTTGCGCAGCGAGTCGGTCATGGCAATGCTTTCCAGCGTGTCGCCAAACTCATAGTCCCTGCGGTCGGTGGTGGGTTCATCGCCCCGGCCGTTGTGGGGGGTGCGGTGTTCGCCACCTTTGGTCTTTTTGAGCTTGCCAAAAATTTCTTCCAGTGCCGACTGGCGCAGGTTCTGCTCGCTTTTGGCTTTGAGTTTGAACTCGCCCTCGGGCCCCTCATCGGTGATGTAGCCGTTGCGTTTCAAGTCCTCAATAAAATCGCCCATGCCGTAGCCGGGCGTAGTCAGTTTGTACTGCCTGTCCACCTCGGTCAGCCACTGCAGGGCTTCGCTCACGTTGCCCGAGGTGATCAGGATCAGTTGCATAAAAATCTTGAGCAGCCGTTCAAAATCGGATTTCTCCGATGGCGGAGGGGGTGTGTATTGCGAAAAGCGGTGACCGAGCATGTGGCGTAAGCGGACAAACGTCCGAATGCACTAAGTAACCAAATATTGCCGGATTCTGTTCACGCCCATCGGAATTTGGTGCTATTTGTCGGGACATTCTGTTTGTTGAACGTACGCACACTACGTTCTTCGCCTATTCGTCTGATCTTGTCGGATTGTTGGATCACCATAACATCCGTTTGCATGACGAAGAGAGTAATTTTTGGCTGTCTGTTTTTTGTGCTGCTTTTGGCGCAGGCATGCACGAGCTATTCGTGCCCTACGTACTCCCAGGCACCGGCTAAACAACCGGCCGCTAAGCGGATGTGAGGGCGGCCGGGAGCGGGCCACGGTTGAAACCGTAGCCACGCATCGGATTGCCGGAAACAAAAAGGCCACGGTTACAGCCGTGGCTCGGAGGTTGAAGAGCCCGCCACGCGCTGTTAAAAAGCGGTTGGGGGCCCAAGTCTATCCGTTAATGAGGGTGATGGTGGGGCGCTGCCGCAGCCTTATCTTCCTTCGTTTTCATGGTGCCATACACGTGGTCCCAAAAGGGAGACGATACGCCAAACACCACTTCGCCATTTTTATAGTGATGGATGCCGTGGTTAACCCACAGCACTTTCAGGAAATTTTTTGGTGGCGGATAGGCATGCACCAGGTAGTGCACCGAGAGGTAGTAGGCATAGCCCACCAAAAATCCGGGCAGAAACGAAAACACCAAGTCGCCCATCAACACGCGGAAGATCAACAACAGCAACGTGGCGATGGTGATGCTCACCAGCGGGGGCATGGCCAGCCGCTCTTTGTCTTTGGGAAACTCATGGTGCACGCCATGGATCAGGTATTGAATCTTTTTGCGCGTCTCCGTATAGATTTTCATGTGGAAGATGTGGCGGTGCGTATTGTACTCCACCCAGGTAAAGGCAACAAAGCCAATGCCGAACATGGCGCTGGTCATCAGGGGCGAGAGCGAAGTATGGGTAATGCTCCAATACAACAGGGCGGCCGCATACACGCCAAAGATTGCTAACGGCACCGAAATGTGCGTGCGGCTCAGTTTTTCCAAGACGGGGCTTTGAAAAAGCTGTTTCGTTCCCCGGTTTTGAGGCTTAATGTCGGCTGTGTACGTGGCTTCCATTGAGTATCAAGTTTTAGCGTTAGTGTTTCTGGCGAGGGTTGGGTTTAGGTTTCGATAGTCATAACACCTGTGCGGGGCTATACCCCTATGGGCACAACGGATTTTTCCATGACTTTGGTATAATACGATTCGTACAGCGGAAGGATGTTGGTGATGTCAAATTCTTTCGCCCGTTGGAGGGCATTTTCTTTGAACCGCGGCAAGTTGTTCTTGTCCAGCACAAAAAGCGCCTTGCGGGTCATATCGTCCACATCGCCCACCGGGCTCAAAAATCCGGTTACGCCTTGCAGGTTCAGCTCCGGAATGCCGCCCGAATCGGACGAGATCACGGGCACCTCGCAGGCCATGGCCTCCAGCGCGGCTAACCCAAAGCTTTCTTTTTCAGAGGGCAGCAAAAACAAATCGGCCACCGACAGCACCTCTTCCACCGCTTCCAACTTTCCCAAAAAACGGATGTCATCGCAAATGCCTAACTCCTTGCACTGCTTTTCGGCCTTGGTGCGCTCGGGCCCATCGCCAATCATCAGCAACTTGGCCGGTATTTCTTTGTGGATGTTGGCAAACACGCTGATCACATCGCCAATGCGCTTCACCTTGCGAAAGTTGGAAATGTGTACCACCAACATTTCGCCATTGGGGCAAATGGCTTTTTTGAAATGATCTTTTTTCTGCTTTTTGAACTTTGCCAAGTCAATGAAGTTGGGAATCACTTCAATCTCCTGGGTGATGCGGAAGGAGTCATAGGTCTGCTGGCGCAAGTCGCGCGAGACGGCCGTCACGCCATCCGACTGGTTGATGCTGAAGGTGACCACCGGCTCGTACGAGGCATCTTTGCCCACCAGGGTGATGTCGGTGCCGTGCAGGGTTGTCACCACCGGAATGCTGATTCCCTGGGTTTTTAATATCTGCTTGGCCATGTACGCGGCCGAGGCGTGGGGGATGGCATAGTGTACATGCAAAATATCCAGCTTTTCGTTTTTGACCACGCTCACCATTTTGCTGGCCAGTGCCAGCTCATAGGGCGGGTATTCAAACAACGGGTAGGAGCGGAAGTCCACCTCGTGGTAAAACAGGTTCTCGTTGAGGAAGTCCAGCCGGCTGGGTTGGCTGTAGGTGATAAAATGCACCTTATGACCTTTTTGGGCCAGCCCTTTGCCAAGCTCGGTGGCCACCACGCCACTGCCGCCAAATGTGGGGTAACAAACAATGCCTATTTTCATACATGCCGGGCCCCGGTTACGGCTGGCCGCTTTGGTTTGTTTAACCTTTAAACGACCCCTTTAGTTTCGCCCGAGGGCGCGAAAAAGCGTGTTTTTTATTGTTTTTTAATGGCCCGGTACACCACGTCCTGAATGCGCGGCCGGATGTTGGCGGTTAACAACTTGGCGTTGTTCATGTTGGGGTGTACGCGGTTGGAAAGAAACACATACACCACCTCGGCTGCCGGATCTACCCACAGGCATGTGCCCGTAAAGCCGGTGTGCCCAAAGGTGAGGGAGGAGGCCCGTTCCGTTACCGGATTGGATTTGTCGCCCAGCAGGGGACCATCCCAGCCAAGGGCGCGCCTGCTGTTGGCATATTGCCTTCGGGTGAACAGGTCCACCGTTTCAGGCCGGTAGTACTCCATCCCGCCATAGCGGCCCTTTTGCAACAGCATTTGGCCGAGTTTGGCAAGGTCGCGGGCGGTGCCAAACAACCCGGCATGGCCCGCTATGCCTCCGTGCATGGCCGCGCCCTGGTCGTGCACATAGCCGATCAACAGCGATTTCCGAAACAACGTGTCATCTTCGGTGGGGGCTATGCAGGCCGCATCAAACCGCGTGCGTGGCAGGTAGCCCAGCGTGCCGGCCCCGAGTGGCTCGTACAGGTTTTGTTCCAAAAACTCTTCCATGGGCTGGTTGAGAAACTTTTCAGCCAGGCGATGCAACAGGTAAAAGCCCATGTCGCTGTAGCGATAATCATGCGGGGTGCGCACCGGCTTTTCGCGCACTTTGGCCTTCACAATCCAACTCCACAAACTGTCTTTCATGGCTTTGGAGGCAAACAGGTTGTCGGCTACCGGAAAGGGGAAGTCGGGTGATGGTTCGGCCCGGTAGTAAAAGGTGTGCAGGGTGTCTTTGACGGTTTCGGCCCAAAACGGCAGAAATGGCCAAAGCCCGGCCTGGTGCGTGAGGATGTCTTTGAGCGTGTAGTCTTTTTTGTTCGAGTTTTTCAGTTCCGGCAGGTAGTAGGAGGCTTTTTTGTGGATGTCAATAAGCCCGCGGTCATACAAAAACATGATGGCCTGCAGCGTGGCCGCTACCTTGGTGATGGACGCCAGGTCGTACACGGTTTCATCGCTTACGCGGATGCGCTTGTCGTACGTAAGCCACCCGTATGATTTTTCAAATACGACCTTTCCTTTGTGGGCCACCAGTACGTGGCATCCGGGTGTGGCGCCCATGGCGATGGCCTCTTCGGCAATGGCGTCAATGCGGGCCAGCGTGTCGCTGCTCATGCCGGTGGCTTCGGGCAACGCAAAACCCAATCGCTGCAAAGGGGTTGTGGCTAACGACAAGCCTGCGGGCAGCACGTTGGTTCGCACGGGCAACTCGCCTCGCGCGGGCAACGCGCCAAACAAAATCTGCGCGGTGGCCTTGGCGGCCCGCTCGGTGGCCTGATAGCCCGCCAGCAGCGTGAAATCGGGCAGCAGCCCATCCAGTAAAAAGGGATTTCCGAAGTGGCAAACGTAGACCATGCGCGATCGCTTCGCCAGCCGGGCCAGCACCTCCGTGGCCAGGTGCTCGGCCGAGGGATACACGCTTACTAAGAAGACCGCCTCGGCCCGGGCCGCGGGTAAGGCCGTGGTGTCCGCGGGCTTTGTCACATGCACCGTTTGCAGGGGCACATATTTTTTCAAATAGCGCTCCCAGGGCTCGGCTTCCTCGGGCGTGCCGATGGTCACTGAAACGAATGTGCGATTGTCGAGCCACGTGATGGGCAATTCCTGCGTTTGGTTCACTACCGTGATGGCCTGCTCAAATACCTCCTCGGCCAGCCGGGCCGCGGGGCGGTGCGCACCCAAGGTTTTTGCGGCTCCGCGGTCCACCAGGCGCGATTGTGACAGCCCCGCTTCGTATTTGGCTTCCAATATTTTTTTTGCCGAGGCGGCCACTTGGTCGCGCAGTTTTTTGTTGCGTTTGATGGCCTTGCTCAGTTTTTTCACCACCACGCTCGGGTCGCCCGGGTTCATGAGCACATCGTGGCCCGCCTCCAAGGCCAGCAAGGCCGCTTCGCCCGGGCGCGCTTTGGCCGTCAGCTTGGCCACGGTGGGAACATCCGCGAACGTGAGCCCCCGAAAGCCCAGCTTTTGTTTTAAGAAATCATTGATGACCACGGTAGAAACCGGTGCAGGGATCACGTTCTTTTTTTCCACGCTGGTGAAGTGCAAATACGAGGTGAGCACTCCGCCAATGCCGTGGCGTATCAACTCGATGTAGGGATAAAACCCCAGCGTATCCAGCAAAGCCGTGTTGATTTGCACCGCGGTATCTACGGTGGCCGGTTCAACCGCTTGATGGGCATGGGTAGCCACGGCCATCACGCCCCCCTGTTGAAGTCCGTTGGCGTAGGCCACCGCCTTGCGCGCCACACGAAATTTATCGTTGGAGAGATACGACAAAAAGCGGTTGTGCGTGGTGGGCACGTCTACATCGGCTTGCGGGGCAAAGGTGATGTGTACACCCAATTGGCGCAGTAGCTTGGCATTTTCAAATCCCACTGCCCCCACCAGGCTGTCGTTCTTCAAGGCCCCCAGCACGATCGGGGGCGGCAGTCTGATCAGGCTATCCAGCGTTTGACCCGGTCCGTACTCGGCATCCATGGCCACCAACAGCGGCACGGGCGTCAGCGTCTGCAAAAAATTGACTGTGTTCACGTGACGAACAGGCGTGCCGGCTGTTATCCATACGCTGCCCGGGCGCCAGGTGCGCAGGTGACGTTCAAACGCAAGCAAGGCTTCGGGTGTGGCGGGGGCCGGGGCGCGTAGCATAATCAGCTGCCCGACCTGCTCACGCAACGTCAGCGTCCGGAAAACACTGTCCACCCAGATGGTTTTTTCAGTCTGTGCGAGAGCCGGGGCGGCAAGCAGCGAAATGACTACCAGGAGGCAAACTTTTTTCACGCGGTGGCCGTTGGGTTTTTGTACCTTGCACGGTATTTCCGTGGGTAAAAGTACAAACAGAACGCGGGAGTTAGACAAATCGATGTGATTGTGTGGCCATGAAGAAGAAACCCTTTTTGTCGTTGTTCACCAAAACACCTTCGCACCAGCGGTTCCAATACCAGCCGCGGTATTACGATCCGAAAAAGGAAGAGCTGGACGAGCGCGTGAAACGCATTCAGCAACAATTGGCGCAGGAGCGGGGCGAAGTAGTTGCGCACCAGAGCGATATGGCCGATTACCGGTCGCGCATTGCCGGCTCCATGCAAGCCGCGCGCAAGCGCAGCGCTTCTAAAGAAGGGGGCGTGGTCATTGTGCGGTTGGCGATTTTGCTTTTTTTGGCCCTCATCATCATGGCTTATCTCACGTGGGGCAACAGTGCTTTGTATCTGTTGATCGGTTTTGTGCCCTTGTATCTTTGGATGCGCTTTCGAAGCTAACCGCAGCCGGTATCATCTTTCCAACAATAGCCGCCCGGCATCGGTTCAGACATCGTATCTTTGCGGTTCTTTAGCCTCATGCCTGACATCATCCAACTCTTGCCCGACTCCATCGCCAACCAAATTGCGGCAGGCGAGGTGGTACAGCGGCCAGCCTCGGCCGTCAAAGAACTGATGGAAAACGCCATCGATGCCAAGGCCACCCATATCCAATTGATCGTCAAAGACGCGGGCAAATCGCTCATTCAGGTCATCGACAATGGCACGGGCATGAGTGCCACCGATGCACGCATGAGTTTGGAGCGCCATGCCACCTCTAAAATCCGCAAGGCCGAAGATCTCTTTACCCTGCGCAGCATGGGCTTTCGGGGCGAGGCGTTGGCTTCGATCGCGGCTGTGGCACAGGTGGAGATCAAAACGCGCTTGGCCACCGAAGAATTGGGTACCTGCCTGGTGGTGGAAGCATCGGAAGTAAAAGCCCAAGAGCCGGTGGCCACCGAGCCGGGTACCCGCATCAGCGTGCGAAACTTGTTTTACAACATTCCGGCCCGCAGAAACTTTTTGAAATCAACCCCGGTAGAACTCCGGCACATCATCGATGAGTTCCAGCGGCTGGCGTTGGCGCACCCCAGCGTGGGCTTTATGATGGCACATGGCGATGAGGTACTCATTGACGTGCCGCCCGCCAGGTTGGGGCAGCGCATTGTGAGTTTGTTTGGCAAATCGTACCAGCAACAGTTGGCCCCCGCCTTAGAGCAAACCGCCCTCGTGCGGATACACGGATACATCGGTCGCCCCGAGGCCGCCCGGAAGACGCGGGGTGAGCAATTCCTCTTTGTCAATCAGCGTTTCATCCGCAGCCATTATTTACACCATGCGGTGATGACCGCCTTTGAAGGGTTGCTGCCCGCGGGCAGTTTTCCGTTTTATGTGTTGTTTATCGACATCGACCCCAGGCACATTGACGTAAACGTGCACCCGACCAAAACAGAAATCAAATTCGATGACGAGCGGGCGGTCTTTGCCGTCATGCTTTCGGCCGTGCGCCAGGCGTTGGGCAAACACAACCTTGCCCCGGTCATCGACTTTTCAAACGATGTCAACCTTTCCAGCAAGTTAGCCCACCAAACGGTGGATACGCGAACGTATTTTGAAGAGCGGTTTGGTACGCTCTCGCAAGGAAAGACGCAGCCCGGCACCCAGCCATGGGAGCAACTGTTGGAGCACGAAGGCGCTAAAAACATACAGCCCGCGGAGGAAACCCGTCAGCAGGCGGTGCTGCTGGAAAGCAAAGTAAACCAAGCCGGGTCACCGGTTTCAGCGACAGGCGAGGCGTTCTTTCAGCTCCATGCCCGCTTCATCTTATGTGCGGTCAAAAACGGGTTGATGATCATTGATCAGCAGCGGGCGCACGAGCGCGTGCTGTACGAGAAGTACATGCACCAATGGAAGGGCACCCCCGGGGCCAGCCAGCAAAGTCTTTTTCCGCAAACACTCACGCTGGGCGTGGCCGATTTCACCCTGCTGTTGGAGATGCACCAAGAGTTGGAACAAATGGGCTTTCGGTTGGAGGTGTTTGGAAAAAACACGGTTTTGATACGCGGCCTGCCAGCCGGTGCTTCCGTGGGCGAACGGGAGCTGGTAGAGGGCTTGCTGGAGCAGTTTAAAACGAACCAGGCGGAATGGCAGATACCAATGCGCGAAAACCTGGCGCGGGCGTTGGCCAAACGCATGGGCATCAAGGCGGGGCAGGCACTGCAGCTTGGTGAGATGAAAGCGTTGGTGGCCAACTTGTGGAGCAGCAGCAACCCGAACTTTTCGCCCGATGGCAGCCCAACATTTTTTACTTTTGATACGTCTAAGATAGAAACCTATTTTACCCGTTAACCCGTACGCATGTTCCAGTTGACCCCGGTTGTACGCAACCTCATCATTATCAATGTTGTGATCTTTTTGGCGCAGATGGTTGTGCCGGTATCGGGGGCGTGCATTGAGCAGGCACAGTATTTCCCGGGTCTGTCAGGTCTGCTATCGTTGTGGCCGTTAAAGTCGTGCCCTTTCAGCCCCTATCAATTTTTCACGTACATGTTTGCCCACGGGGGGTTCGGTCATATTTTTTTCAACATGTTGGCCATGGCCTCCTTTGCGCCCGTTTTGGAGAACTACTGGGGTGAGAAAAAGTTTTTGACTTTTTACCTGATCACGGGCATAGGCGCAGGCGTGATCTATTCATTAGTCAATTATTTTATTTCACCGGGCGATGGCGGCCCCATGCTGGGGGCTTCGGGCGCGCTGTACGGCATCATGATGGCGTTTGGCCTCATTTTCCCCAACATGGAAATCATGTTGCTTTTTCCGCCCGTGCCGATCAAGGCTAAATACATGGTGTTTTTGATCGGGGGCATTGCGTTTTTGTTAGACCGCAGCGGTACGGTGGCGCACGTGGCGCACTTTGGGGGGGCACTGGTGGCTTTTTTCGTGATTCAGTTTTGGCGCAGCCAGGGTCAGAACCGAAGGTGGTAGTTTGGGGTTATTAACTAGACAAAACCGTTTTTATTTGTGTTAGACGAATTCAAAAACGCCTTTCAACGGCCCAACAACGCACACATCCAGTTGATCATCATCAACGTGGCCGTGTTTGTGGTGCTGGCGGTGTTTTTTGTCGTTCTCACCGCCTCCGGCCTGTCAGACGTGTTCGACACGATCCATCGCCAACTGGCCATCCCGGCTCCGCTTTTCTCCTTTATCGCCAAGCCGTGGACGATCATCACCTATGCATTCGTTCATGACCTGTCCGGCATTTTTCACATCCTGTTCAACATGCTGGCCTTCTATTGGTTCGGTAAGTTGTTTGTGGAGTACCTGGGAAGCGACAAGCTCACCGCGCTGTATGTGTTGGGGGCCATCACGGGCGCGTTCTTTTATCTGCTCATCTACAACACCCTTCCGTTTTACCAAACGCGGGTGCCCGTGGAAGGGATGGTGGGCGCTTCGGCTGCCGTCTATGCGGTGCTGGTGGCCACGGCCACACTGCTGCCGGACTATACTTTTTTCTTGTTGTTTTTTGGCCCCGTGCGGATCAAGTACATCGCGTGGATCTACATCGTGATCTCCTTCTTGGGAGCGGTGGGACCCAATGCCGGAGGAAACGTAGCCCATTTGGGGGGAGCGCTCATCGGCTACGTGTACATCAAGCAACTGCAAGTGGGGGTGGACTGGGGCGGCTGGATAACGGCCGTACTGGAGTGGACCAAAAACCTGTTCAAACCTTCGCCTAAAGTCAAAGTGAGCTATCGCAAAAAAGAAACGGTGACATCCTCTGCGGCCAAAACGGCCTCCCAAAGTTTCTCCAAAACCACACAAGAAGAAATTGATGCCATTTTGGACAAGATATCCGAACGCGGCTATGAGAGCCTATCCAAAGAAGAGAAAGAGAAACTCTTCAACGCGAGCAAAAAACAATAGCTCGGATCCATTCCTGACTTAACTTTTGTTCGCCAGTTGCCCACAGGCCGCATCAATGTCTTTGCCGCGGCTCTTGCGGATGCGCGTGGTGATGCCGTGGCCCTCCAATAGCTCCTGGTACATGCGCAGGGCTTCATCGCTGGCTTGTTGAAAGGCCCCATCATCAATAGGGTTGTATTCGATCAGGTTCACCTTGCAGGGCACGTGTTGGCAATACTTCAATAAGGCTTCGGCATGGGTGCGTGTGTCGTTGATGCCTTTCCACACCACATACTCGTACGTCACTTTGCGCTTGCGTTTGGCATACCAATATTTTAACGCTTCGGCCAGTTCTTCCAGCGAGTTGGACTCGTTGATGGGCATGATGGCGGAACGGGTCTCGTTGATGGCATCGTGCAGCGACACCGCCAGGTTGAACTTCACTTCGTCATCAGCCATTTTTTTGATCATTTTGGCGATGCCCACGGTGGAGACCGTGATGCGCTTGGGTGCCATGTTGAGCCCCTTGGGTGAAGTGATTTTATCGATCGCCTCGATCACGTTGGCGTAATTCAGCAACGGCTCGCCCATGCCCATAAACACGATGTTGGTCAGGGGCCGCCCAAAAAACAGTTCACTTTGTTGCTGGATGGCCACCACCTGGTCATAGATTTCATCGGCATTGAGGTTGCGCATGCGTTTCAGCCGGGCGGTGGCGCAAAATTTACAATCGAGGCTACAGCCCACTTGCGAAGACACGCAGGCCGTGATGCGTTTTTCCTTGGGGATCAGCACCGACTCCACAATGAGGCCATCGTGCAGCTTCACGGCATTTTTGATGGTGCCGTCCACGCTGCGCTGCATCTGGTCTACCCGAATGTGGTTGATGACAAAATGCGCTTTGAGCAGCTCGCGCGTGGGAAGCGAAAGGTTGGTCATTTGGTCGAAGTCTTTGGCCGACTTTTTCCAGAGCCACTCATATACCTGTTGGGCGCGAAAGGGCTTGTCGCCCTGCTCCACAAAGAAGGTTTTGAGGTCTTCGAGCGAGAGTTTTCGGATGTCGCGCTGGGTAGCGGTGGAAACCATGGCGCAAAGGTAGGGAAGTTCAACCAATCCATTTACGCTGGGGACAACAGGTTAATCAACCAACTGAGTTCTTTTTTGCTCAAGGTTGCCTGCTCCGACTTGTCGTAAATATCCAGAAGAAAAACACGTCTTTTCGTATAACGAACATAGGTTATCAACCGGGCACCGCCACTTTTCCCTCGCCCCTTGCTGGTAATGCCTACTCGCACTTTAAAGCAGTCTTTTGAAATCGGGGTGCCCAAAAAAGGTTTACTGGCGAGTTGCTCCACAATTGGAAGAAGGTCACTCCGAATGGATCGATAGCGTTTTGATAGGCGCTTTAGTTTCTTTTCAAAGTTCTCGGTGGCAATCACCTCAAAGCTCATCAAGCAACTGTTTGGCTGTCTTCAATTTTTTTTTGCCTTTTTCGTAAAGGTGAACCTCTCGAAACGCGTCAGACAAGTCGTTCACAAGCTTTCCTTTTTGGGGGTCGTCAATAATCTTGAGTAGTCGAACATAGTCCAACTGTTTAATCAAGTCCAGGAAAAAGGAAGCCTTCCGCTTTTCTCTGATGTCGAGAAGTATTTTCATGTTGGAAACGATAAGTTGACAAAGTTACTTAATCCGTGTCAATTCTTTCACCTCGCAGTCTTTACCCCCAAGGTGGAAGCGCAACACCCCGGCCGACAGTTCTTCGATGATCAATTTCTGCGTCATCAGGCCGGATTTTTTGTCCAACAACAGCAGCTCGTTGCCGTTGACGCGGTAGCGAAACGCGTGCATTTTGTCACTTCGCCTTTTGCCAACGGTGAAAATGACTTCTTCGCCTGTGCCATTTTCGTGAAAGCGGATGATCCGCGCCACCCCTTCGCGCGAGGCACCAAAATGGGGCAACAGCTCTTTTTCCGTGTCACTGTCTGCACCGCTCACCTGTTCCTGGAAACAGGTTTTTTCGGCACTGATTTGCCATGTGCCCGGCAATGCGTTTGATTGGGCAAAGCCTGCATGTGCGGTGAGCCAGCAAACGGCTGCGAGGATCATCGTATTTTTCATAGAAGAAGTGTTTTGTTTGATAAATTTAGGCAACCAATACGTACTCGTACAAAAATGAAACCACTTTTTGGGTCGTTGGCAGTGGCGCTTTTGCTGGTGGCCTGCCAGCGCGAGATAACCCCCGACAAGAACCTGCTCGAAAACCTGATGAAAGCCCGGCCGGAACTGTTTAGCCGACTATTGGCCGAGCGCGACACGCTGGAGGTTCAACTCATCTACACGCAGATAGACCGCGATGAAAACAATGTACCCGCGTTTCGCACGTTTTCATTCAATGTAGATTCCAACCGCTACTTTTATCCCGCCTCAACCATCAAATTGCCGATGGTGCTGTTGGCTTTGGAGAAGTTGCACGATCTCGACATCGAAGGGCTTGACCGGTTCACACCCATGTTCCACGACAGTGCCTATCACGGGCAGCTATCGGCCCACGCAGACACTACCTCGGCTTCGGGCCTGCCCTCCATCGACCACTACGCCAAGAAAATATTGATCGTGAGCGACAATGACGCAAGCAACCGCCTGTATGAATTTGTGGGCCAGCAGCGCGTGAACGAGTCGCTGAACGCACGCGGGTATCGCTGCCGGATCGTACACCGACTGGAACGGCCGCTCACACCCGATGAAAACCGCCACACCGAGGCGGTGCGTTTTGTCAAAGACGGGCAAGTCCTTTTTCAACAACCGATGCTTGTGAATACCGACTCCCTCCGCCCCGATAAAATCGTCAAGAAGGGAAGCGGCTTCCTGCGCAACAATACCGTCATAAACGAGCCGTTTGATTTTACGTACAAAAACTTTTATCCGATTACCACCCAGCAAAAGCTGCTGCGCGCGCTCCTTTTTCCGGAGTCGGTGCCCGCAGCTCAGCGATTCAACCTGACGCCCGAAGAGCGGAGGGCCGTGCTCGCGTATATGTCGCAATGGCCCCGGGAGTCGGACTATCCACCCTATGCCAAAGACACCACGTTGTACGATGCGTACTGCAAGTTTTTTATGTATGGCGAAGATCGCCAGCCCGTCCCCCAACACATCCGCATCTTTAACAAAGTGGGCGATGCGTACGGATTTTTGCTGGACAATGCCTACATCGTGGATTTTGAAAACAAGGTGGAGTTTATGCTCACCGCGGTCATCAACACCAATACCGATGGGGTGTACAACGATGGGCGATACGAATACTCGACTGTGGGGTTCCCGTTTTTCAAAGACATTGGCCGCGCGGTGTATGACTACGAGCTCCAGCGAAAGCGACCGCATGTGCCCGACTTATCAGCGTTCAAGCTAACATACAGTAGGTAAAGGGCGGTCGAAAATTAAGTCTTGCCTCTTGTTTGAAAATCATTCACAAACCCTGATTTTTCGCGCCTCAATTTTTCGCTATGCAAAAGACAAACGCCATTGTGCTGACGGCCGGCTACCTTGACACAAGCAGTGGCAAGACCGCCCACGGGCTCATCCGCGGCACCGATCGCTTCACGATTGTCGGTATCATTGACCCCAAGCACCCCGGCAAAGACGCAGGTGAAGTATTGGATGGCAAAAGGCGCAACATACCCGTGTTTGCCACCATGGAGGATTTTGCCAAGGCCGGTGGCCAAGCCGAGTACTGCATCATTGGCGTGGCTACGAAGGGCGGCATCATCCCCGACTCGTTGCGGATGTTGCTGACCGAAGCCTTGCAGCGCGGCTATCACCTGGTGAACGGCCTGCACGATTACGTGAGCGACCACGAAGAACTGGCTGCGCTGGCAAAAGCCAAGGGGCTGCAAATTATTGACGTGCGCAAACCCAAGAAATTCAAAGACCTGCATTTTTGGTCGGGCGAGATACGACACGTAACGTGTCCCAAAATTGCCGTGCTCGGTACGGATTGTGCGCTGGGCAAACGTACCACCACGCGGTTTTTGGTGGAGGCGATGAAGAAGGCCGGCTATAAAGCCGAGATGATTTATACCGGACAGACCGGCTGGATGCAAGGGGCCAGGTATGGCTTTATCTTCGACTCCACACTGAACGATTTTATTTCGGGTGAGATGGAACATGCCCTGGTGCGTTGTTGGCAAGAGGCCAAGCCCGATATCATTTTCATGGAAGGCCAATCTTCGCTGCGCAACCCAAGCGGCCCGGCCGGAGCTGAGTGGATTGTGTCGGCTGCGGCCGATGCGGTGGTGTTGCAACACAACCCCGCGCGCAAGCAGTACAAAGACCTGGAGTTTTATCCCGCCTATCTGCCGGATGTCAAAGACGAAATCGAGTTGATCAGGATATACGGTGCGCCTACGGTGGCGCTGACGGTGAATACAGCCAAGCTGGCCGAAGCCGATGCGCGCAGCTATGCCGCGGAAAAAGAAAGGGAACTGGGCATACCCGCCATTTTACCGTTGGAAGACGGAGTGGAGCGGTTGATCCCGGTTTTTAAGGAAATGATCGATCACTCGCTGACCAGAAGAAAATGAAAATCAAATCGATCCAGTCGTGGACGGCCGACCTTGGCAACAGCAAGCCGTATACCATTGCCTTCAAAACGGTGGATGAAGTGCGCAATGCCTTTGTGCTGATCACCCTGGAAAACGGCACCACGGGTATCGGGGCGGGCAACCCGAGCGAGTATGTCACGGGCGAACGTTTTGCGCAATGCGAAGCGGCCTTGAGCGAAGGAAACTTGCAGTTTTTACTGGGGCAAGACATCCGCGCGTTCCAGCAACTTCTGTTTGAAGTGTGGAAACGCTTTCCATCCAATCCCGCGGCCCGGGCTGCGCTGGACATTGCCCTGCACGATGCGTTTACCAACTACCTTGGAATCCCGCTGGTCAAATTCCTCGGGCAAAAAATCAAATCGCTGCCAACCTCGAATACCATTGGCATCAAAAACGTGGCCGACACGTTGAAGGAAGCCAAAGAATATGGCGCGCGTGGCTTCACTGTTTTGAAAGTAAAGCTCGGCAAAGACCTGGACGAGGACATTGAGCGGTTGATAAAGCTGCGCGAGGTGTTCGGTAAAAAGTTCACGATCCGCATCGATGCCAACCAAGGCTACACGTATCAGCAGACCCTCGATTTTGTGCAGCGCACAGCGCACCTGGATGTTGAGTTGATTGAACAACCGCTTCCCGCGAAAGCGGTGGCAGAGATGAAACAACTGCCCGCACACATTCGCGCGAAGATTGCCGCAGACGAGTCGCTGCTGACTCCGAAGGACGCCCTGGAGTTGGCCCTGGCGCCCCGCGCAGCGGGCATCTTCAACATCAAGTTAATGAAATGCGGGGGGGTGAGCCAAGCCCTGAAAATTGCCGACATCGCACTCCAAGCCGGCATTGACTTGTTCTGGGGCTGCAATGACGAGAGCATTGTGAGCATCACGGCCGCACTTCATGCCGCCTTTGCCTGCCCGCACACAAAATATATTGACCTGGACGGCAGTTTGGATTTGCTGCGCGATGTGGTGAAAGGTGGCTTTGTCCTGAAAGATGGGGTGATGACCTGTGCCGATAAGCCCGGCTTGGGCGTGGCGCGAATCTAACCGTGCAAATGCTGCAACAGCAAATGTAGTCTGTCAAATTGCCGACCGTCTGCAAACCATTGGTTATTGCCCACACGCACCTGGCTGCCCTCGTGGGCAGTTACTTCATAGCCTTCTCGCTCCAAGGCATTTTTTGTCCAAAGGAAAACGGGCCCTTCGCCCAACAGGCTGATTTTTTTTGTCCGGTGGATGGCATGCGTGATGCGGCCCGTGCGCAAGTCAAATCCTTTTAGCTGAAACACCGCATCAAAGGAGCCATCCAACACCAGATCTTCCGGGATGCCGCGGGTGAGTGTGCGCTGCTGCGTGATGAGCCAAATTTCATCGGCCATTTGCAGGGCCAAGTCGAGTTCATGCGTTGCCAGAAGTACGGCTTTGTGGGTCTGGTGGGCCAGCGCGCGCAGCAGGGTCATCGTCTCCACGCGGTTGTTCAAGTCCAGGTGCGCGGTCGGCTCGTCCAGCAGCAGGATGGGGGTGTCTTGTGCAATGGCCCGTGCAATCATGGTCATTTGCAGTTGCCCATCGCTCAGCGAAGTCACGGGTTGATCGGCCCACGGGCGGATGTGGGCGCGGGCGATGGCGTCATCGATCTTTGATTCATCTTCGCGGGTGGGCTGCAGGTGCCAGGGCAGGTAAGGGTATCGCCCAAAGGCCACCAACTCGCGCGCGGTCATGTTGGGGGCTTGCACCCGGTCCGTCAGTACCACGGCTACCCGCTGCCCTTCGTTGATGTTAGGGGTATGATGGGTGATGTCACCGGCCAAGGGTTTTTGCAACCCGGCCAACGTGCGCAACAGGGTGGATTTGCCGATGCCGTTGGGCCCCATAAAGCAAATGAGTTTTCCGGGGTGCAGTGCCACGTGCAAGTTGGCCAGTACCACGCGGGCGGTGTTGCCCGTTCCATAGCCCACGCTCAGCCCCTGCGTGGTCAGCAAAGGGGTGGGGTGCATCATGGCAGGGCGCGATGAAAATACAAGGTGTGCCGGGGAAGCAGTTGTGGGTGGGCGATCTTCACCAGGTCTTTGAGGATGAGATCGGGCCGCAGGTAGCCCAGTTCCAAAAACTCACTTCCGCCTTTGGCCCCGGTGCGTGCGTTGTACGAGTACACACGCTTATTTTGAAAGGCATCGAAGAGGGCATACCGGCTGTCGGTGTTTTTGATTTCCGCCCGCGAGGTGTAGGAGGCAACTCCGATCCAATAATCCGCGTGCTTGGCCCGCGTGTACACCGCTTCAAACGAAAGTTCTAAATAGCCCTGGGTGGAGTCCGCCTGCCATAAATAGTCATAGCCCGCATCGCGCAGCAAACGGGCTGCATAGTTTTGCCCACCGGGCAGAAACCATCCATCGCCATAGGCAATGCCACTGAACACCGTTGGTTTTCGGGTGTCGGTCACCAGGGCTTGCGTACGCAGATATTCGTTTTCAATCATGGCAAAGACCGAGTCGGCCTGTTTTTCGCGGCCCAGCAGTGCCCCCATCAGCTTGATCCATTCGGCACGTCCCAGGGGGTGCTTCTCCAGGTATTCTGCGTTGATGACCACGGGTATGCCCAGGTCACTGATTTTCCTGAGCTGCCCCAAATCCTTGGTCATGGTGTACCCCATCACCACTTCGGGTTTAAGCGAAAAGAGCCTTTCCAGATCCATGCCCTTGTCGATCCCCAAGTCCGCCACTTTGCCCGCATCAATACGCTGCCGCATGACGGGCGAGCTGATGTAGTCAGTGGTCGGAAAACCGATGAGCACGTGGCTGCCGCCCAGGTAGTCGAGTAAAGGGATATGGGTGGTGGAGGTACACACCAGGGAGCTGACGGGCACTTCAATGATAGTCGTCTGCTTGTCTGTTTGGGGCGGTGTCGTGCCTTTGGGCACCAGCAGATAGCTGTACCCTTCGGTGGCGTTGAGGTGGGGATACGTGACGGTTACCCGCGTGACGGTACCTTCCCGTTGCAGGCGAAAACCGGTGGCGTAGCGAAGGGAATCGCGCCCGGGCGTAGCAGCGGTGGGCGGCTGATCGCGCCCGCATGCCATCAGAATAACGACCAACGCCCAGGTGCCAGCGGCAAAGGACGGAAAGAAGCGAGAATGGATACGGCTATTCGCGGTCATGCGGGTACACGTTTTTCATCAATTGCCGCGCTGCCGAGGGCGCGCTGAGTTTTTTTGATTTGACCAGGGCATTCATCTGTTCTTGCTGTTGTTTCAGGTTGGCCGATCGGTTTATTTGTTCGTAGATCAGTCGTTGCACCGCTTCGGCAAACCATGCTTCGGCTTGGTGTTCGCGTTGGAGATCAAAAAAACCACTGCGCTGGGTGTGCGCCCGGTAGTGCTCGGCTTGTTGCCACACGTCAGCGATGCCTTCGCCCGTCAGGGCCGAGGTGGTTAATACGGGCACTTTCCACCCCGAGTCGGGCAGGGGGAACAAATGCAAGGCGTGAAGCAAATCTGTTTTGGCCTGCCGGATACGCGATAGATTATCGCCATCGGCTTTCGTCAGCACGAGCGCATCGGCCATTTCCAGGATGCCCTTTTTGATGCCTTGCAGCTCATCGCCAGCACCGGCCAGCAGCAGCAAAATGAAAAAGTCTACCATGCTGCGCACACCCGCTTCCAATTGGCCAATGCCCACGGTTTCGATGACGATCACCTCGTACCCGGCCGCTTCGCAAAGCACCATTGCCTCGCGTGTGCCGTGCGCCACTCCGTTTAGTGCTTCGCCCGAGGCGCTGGGGCGAATGAACGCGCGCGGGTTTCGGGTCAGTGTATCCATACGGGTTTTGTCGCCCAAAATGCTACCATGGGTACGTTGGCTGCTGGGGTCAATGGTGAGCACCGCGATCTTTTTTCCGGCCACGTTGGTCACGTGCTGGCCCAACGCCTCAATAAACGTGCTCTTGCCCACGCCCGGCACCCCGGTAATGGCCAGGCGAAAGGCATGGCCGGAGAACGGCAGCAATGCTTCCACCAACGCTTCCGCCAGCGCCTGGTCAGTCGGGCGTTGGCTCTCCATCAGCGTGATGGCACGACTGAGCACAGGGGTATTGCCGCTGCGAATACCGTGGATGTACTCGGCCAGTGTGAGTCGCCCGGGTGCTGCGGGTGGATGGGATTGCATGGCGTAAATTTCTAAATTTACTCGTTCTGAGGATATCCTATGCGAAAGAATGTATTTCAAGCGGCCGCCATCACGGTGTTTGTGTTTGCCATGATGTGGTTTGTGTCGAAGATCACCGACTTTAAGTTTTTCAACGCTTTTGATCCTATTTCGCAGGCGCTGTCGGACTTTGAGTTGACGGACTATGCCTTTTCAAACCTGCGGCCCGACCCCCTGGTGGATCAGCGGATCGTGGTGGTCAACATCGGGCCGCTACCGCGGATGGGCCTGGCCCAGCAAATCAGCCTGATCAGCCAATACAAACCCAAAGCCATCGGGTTGGATGTGTACGTGGGTTGCGAGGGCGGGCTGCGCGACTCCATCAATTGCCGGCCACTGCTCGATACGCTCGGTAACCTGATGTTGAGCAACGCCATTCAGGAAGCGGGCAACGTGGTGATCGTATCCAAGTTGTTACAGAAAAAGAGCACCATCAAGGCCGGTCTTTACAATGTGTTAGACTCCGTACAATATGCCGATGACATATTTACCAACCATGCCCACAATGCGTTTGCCAACCTCATTACCAATGCCGACTACCAAGACGATGTAAAGTTATGTCGTTCGTATATGCCCTCGTATGTCATTGATGGAAAAACGCACTATGCCTTCGCTACGCAATTGGCCATGATGTATGACTCGGCCAAGACGCAACGATTTTTGGCGCGCGCCAAAAGAGAAGAACTCATCAACTACCGCGGCAACATTGAAGTGCAAGCCATCAAACTGGATGTTGACCGGGAGAAAAAAACATCTACCACCAACTACCCGGTATACTTTTATGCGGTCGATGTCGACCAACTGGCGCGGGGCGAAGTGCTGGGCGAACTTTTCACCAACTCCATTGTGCTGCTCGGCTACCTGGGCGACTACTTTGGCGACCCCGCCTGGGAGGACAAGTACTTCACGCCTCTGAACAAAAAAGTGGCCGGGCGCGCCAACCCCGATATGTTTGGGGTGGTGGTGCACGCCAATATCATCGCCATGATTTTGAACGAAGACTACGTGGACGAGTTGGCCGAGTGGCAGAAATATGCCATCTCCATTGTGCTCTGCTTTTTGACGGTGTTGTTTTTTATCTACCTGGATACCCACTACCAGCGGTGGTTTGATGCGGCTTCCGTGGGCGTGCAGATACTTCAATTGATCCTCATTTCGCTGTTGATCATGGAGGTGTACGCGTTGTACAGCTTCAAACTCGATTTGACAATCACGCTGGCGTCCACGGCCCTGGTGGGTCCGTGTTACGATGTGTACAAGAGCGTGCAAAACGAGATTAACTACCGGCTTACCAAACGCAGACGGGCGGCATTAAACCGTCAAAAACAAGAGAACTTGGCATGATTTTTCCTTTACCCACCCCGCTTTTGAACTCGACACCCTACATGAAAAAGACCTTTCTGCTGCTTTTTTGGACGATTTTGACGTTGGAGGTGGCCCGGGCGCAGGACTACACGTTTCGCGTGTTGGCCACCAAGGGTACCAGCCAAGTGAAAACGGGCGGGGCCTGGCAGCCGCTGAAAACGGGCGCCAAGCTCCAGACGAATGACGAGTTGAAGCTGGACGCCAATGCCTATGTGGCGCTGGTGCACAAAAGCGGCACACCCTTGCAATTGAAAGAAAAAGACACGTACCAGGTTTCCGCGCTCGCGTCCAAGGTGGGCCCCGGCTCCAGCGTAGTGAGCAAATACACCGATTTTATCTTGAGCAGCAACTCGGACGAAGCACGGAAAAACCGCATGGCCGCCACCGGGGCTGTCACCCGTGGGGGCGATATCAAGATTCTGTTGCCCAAAGGAAAGGCGGCTGTCTATTTTGATCCGGCCGTATTCATCACCTGGGAGGCACAACCGGGCGTGACCCACTATGTGCTGATCGTCAAAGACCTGGTGGATACTGAACTTTCGCGCCAGGAAGTAGCGGGCAACAGCGTGGTACTGGATTTAGGTAAAGACACCTACGCAGGCACGCCCGTGGTGATGGTGGAAGTGCACACCCAAGGCTCGGCAAAGAAGTCAGAGCCGTACGCCATCAAAAAAGTGGCTACCGCAGAATATGAACGCGTGAAAACCCTGCTGGCCGACCTGGGCGGCCGCGCCACCAGCGAAGATGCCCTGGACCAATACATCATGGCCGGATTTTACGAACAGAACAAACTACTCATTGATGCCCAAAAGAGCTATCACCACGTGCTGACGCAATTGCCCGATGTGGCCGAATTCCGGGAGGCATACAAAGATTTTTTATTCCGAAACAAACTCAACTAACCGAAACGAGATCCCTATGAAAAAGAATATTCTGACGATGTTGTTGAGCGTGGGCACGCTGGGCGTGTTTGCGCAAGAGTACGTCTTCAAGGTATTGGCCAACAAAGGGGCCAACGAAGTCAAAACCAGCGAAGGATGGACACCCATTAAAACCGGGGCCAGCTTGAAGCAAACCGATGAATTGAAGATCGTAGACAACGCCTACATGGGGTTGGTGCACTCCACCGGTAAGCCCATTGAGATCAAACAGGCCGGCAACTACTCCATCGCCCAGTTGGCCTCCAAGATCACCGCGGGCACCAGTGTGATGAACAAATACACCGACTTTATTTTGAGTTCCAACTCAGACGAAGGAAAGAAGAACCGGATGGCGGCCACCGGGTCCGTGTCGCGTGCGGTCGGTGCCGGGGCGTTAAAGGTGTTTATGCCGCCCGCCCAGGCAGCCGGTGTTTTTGGAAACACTGCGGTCGTCAACTGGGAGGCGCGTGAGAACGCCAGCCCGTATGTGGTGACTGTGCGAGACATGGAGGATAATGTGTTGTTCACCACAGAAACACCCCAAACCCAAATGGTACTTGATCTGAGTGACGCTACGTTCGCTTCGCAGACGGCCGTGCTGGTGGAGGTGCGCACCAAGGCAGACGCCAAAACCCTATCGGAACGATACGTGATCAAACGATTGAACAATGCCAACAAAGACAAGATCAAAAAATTGTATGCCACCGATTTGGGAGCGGGGGTAGAAGAAGAGTCCGCCTTAAATAAAATTGTGTTGGCGTCTTTTTATGAGCAGAATGGACTACTGATCGATGCCATTGCCGCGTATGAGCAGGCCATCAAGTTGGCCCCCGAGGTGCAGGATTACAAAGATGCCTATGCCGGATTTTTGGCACGAAACGGCATCAAGGCCGAAGAGAAGAAATAACCCGCTTTTCAGCACTGAAAAAAACCCCCGTCCGAAGCGGGGGTTTTTTCGTGGTTGAGCGCCCGTTCCTACGTTTGCCGGGCAACATTATTCCCCTATTTTTGTCACGCTAACAAATTTGCCCATGAGTGTACTCGTCAACAAGAATTCGCGCATCATTGTACAAGGTTTTACCGGCTCGGAAGGCACCTTCCACGCAGGCCAGATGATTGAATATGGCACCCACGTGGTGGGCGGTGTGACGCCCGGCAAGGGTGGGCAAGTACACCTGGGCAGGCCCGTTTTCAATACCGTCAAAGAAGCGGTGGAAAAAACCGGTGCCGATGTGTCCATCATTTTTGTGCCACCCGCATTCGCGGCCGACTCCATCATGGAAGCAGCCGATGGGGGCATCAAAGTCATTGTGGCCATCACCGAGGGCATCCCGGTCAAAGACATGATGATCGCCAAGCAATACATCAAGAACAAACACGTGACGTTGGTGGGGCCTAACTGCCCGGGCGTCATTACGCCAGGCGAGGCCAAAGTGGGCATCATGCCGGGGTTCGTATTCAAAAAGGGCCGTATTGGCATCGTGTCCAAGTCGGGCACCCTCACCTATGAGGCGGCCGACCAAATTGTAAAGGCCGGGTTGGGCGTTTCCACCGCCATCGGTATCGGGGGCGATCCCATCATCGGCACGCCCACCAAAGAAGCGGTGGAATTATTGATGAACGACCCCGAAACGGATGCCATTGTGATGATTGGCGAGATCGGTGGAAACTACGAGCCGGTAGCTGCCCGGTGGATCAAAGAAACGGGTAACAAGAAGCCGGTGGTTGGCTTTATTGCGGGACAAACCGCACCGCCCGGCCGCAGAATGGGCCATGCCGGGGCCATCATTGGCGGGGCCGATGATACCGCTGCTGCCAAGATGAAAATCATGCGCGAGTGCGGCATCCACGTGGTGGAATCGCCCGCCCTAATCGGTGAAACGATGGTGCAGGCCTTAAAAAAGCAGTAGAATTGAGATTTGCGAGCTACTTATTGTTTGGACTCACAGTAAATGTTGTCTGTGCGCAAACTCCAAATTGGAAAATTGAAAATGGAGAGCCGATTCTGGAGCTAATTGCAAACGATAAAACAAAAAGTTATTTCATCACAGTTCTGAAATCCAAGAGCTATGTTGATAGGATAGATACATCAGGTCATTTACTTGCAACGTTGAAGCGAGTTTATATTGATTCTTACAAGTATGGAGGCAATCTTGGAACGAATGGCTTCCTCACGACCGGCAAGTGGGATGGAGTCATAAAAATTGATTTTAAAGACAATAGGTACAGATTTCAGTTATTCGATTTGGTTAGTCATATTGATGACTTAACGGGTACTCCAGTTTCCGCTACCTTACGCGAAATGGTTATTAAAAAGTCAGGGGAGTTCAAACCAGCTCAAAAACAGACACTTGAGATAATTAGACATTGGGCTCGCGATGAATTCCTCTTGGTAGATATCGATGGAGATTGGTGAAAAGCACGCGATCAAAACCGCGGGCTTTTTTGTTGGCAACTATGCTCTTGCCGGCTACAGTAGCTCATTGGCCAAGTTGGCCAACTCCGAGCGTTCGCCCTTTTCAAGCGTCACATGAGCATACAGCTCGTGGTCTTTCAACCGGTCGATCAGATAGGAAAGGCCATTGCTTTGCGAGTCGAGGTAGGGGGTGTCGATCTGGTGGATGTCGCCCGTGAAAATGATCTTGGTGTTTTCGCCCGCCCGCGTGATGATCGTTTTTACCTCATGGGGCGTCAGGTTCTGTGCCTCGTCCACGATAAAGCAGATGTTGGAAAGGCTCCGCCCGCGGATGTAAGCCAGCGGGGTGATCACCAACTTTTCGTTTTGTACCATCTCGGTGATTTTGGAGTACTCTTTGTCCGATTCGCTGTATTGGTTTTGGATAAATTTCAGGTTGTCCCACAGCGGCTCCATGTACGGATTCAGTTTGGACTTGATGTCGCCCGGCAGGTAGCCGATGTCTTTGTTGCTAAGGGGCACAATGGGGCGCGCGAGGTAGATCTGTTTGTATTCGCGTTTTTGCTCGAGCGCAGCCGCCAGTGCGATCAATGTTTTGCCAGTACCCGCCACGCCCTGCATGGATACGAGCTTGATCTCGGGCTTCAACACGGCATGGATGGCGAAGGCCTGTTCGGCATTGCGCGGTTTGATGCCGTAGGCCAATCGTTTTTCTACCTGTTCGATCATGCCATTGGCCGAGTTGTAAAATGCCAATACCGACTTTTTGCCGCTGCGCAAGATGTAGTAGTGATTTTTCAATGGCTTCTCTTTTCCCAGCACCTCCTCGGGCGGGCAGTAGCCTTTTTCATAGATGAGGTTGATCATATCGGGGGCCACCTCGTCAATGACCGTGCGGCCCGTGTGCAGCGAGCTGATGTTTTGGACTTTGCCGGTGGTGTAGTCTTCGGCCTGCAAGCCGAGGGCTTTGGCCTTTAGCCGCAGGTTGATGTCCTTGGATACGAGAATCACCTTACGGCCCTTTTCCTCTTTTTGCAGCAGTAGCGCGGCATTCAAAATGCGGTGGTCGGCCTTGTCTTCGTTAAACACTTTGTTGGCATCCATGCGGTCCGTGCCGCCTGTGTCCATCACCACCTTGAAGTTACCTTTTCCCTTTCCGTTGATGGGGTTCCACTGGTGCAGCATCTGGTCTTTGGCCAGTTTATCGATGAGGCGGATAAACTCGCGGGCCTCAAAGTTTTTGGTGTCGTTTCCCTTTTTGAAGTTGTCCAGTTCTTCGAGCACGGTGATGGGGATGCCGATGTCGTGCTCGTCAAAATTCAAGATGCTGTTGTGTTCATAAATGATGACGGAGGTGTCAAGTACAAAAATCTTTTTTTCTTTTTTGGCGGATTTGGACATAGGCAGGGGGTTAAATGAAAAATCGCGAAGACACGGCTCTCACAATGGTGTAAAAAAACCTTGCAAGTATGAACCGTAGCTTCGCGACATTCGTAACGTATCGGAAACTTACGAAGGGAAAACGGGAAAAAGCAAATCTGGGCCGTAATCTTTTCGTGGTGAAATCGTGTAGTGCTTGAAGCCGCGCGGGCTAACGCCTTGAATACAAATCGCCTTTTTCGGTGGGCGTGATTTTCAAGACATCGCCCAACACCAGCAGAACCAGTTTGCGGGCGGCTTGAAACCGGCTCAGCCCTGCCAGTTGCCGAAAGCCCGCCAGCGTGATGGTGTCATGTGTTTCCAGGTACTGCATCAGTGCTTTTTCATGCTCGCCAAAGGCGAACCGGATGTCTTTGCCTTGGCGTGTCCTGCGGATGATCTCACACATTTCAGCACTGGCTTGCACACTCATGTCTTTGTGGCGCACGTAGCTCTCGGGCGGTCCCTCGCGGGGCTTGAAGTAATGCGGGCGCTTGGGGCTGATGGGCACATCCAGCCTGACCACAAACCGATCGGCAGCCACGGCCACGGTGGTCTCGGTGAAGTGAAAGAGCGGGCGCGCATACTGCTTCACGGCTTCCGCGATGACGTGCAACTCTTCGCGGGGGTATTTGACACCCGGCAGCGAGCCCTTGTCATCCACGCCTACCAGCAGCGAGCCCCCCTCGGTATTGGCAAAGGCGATCATCTCGCGCACGATCTTATCTGGATGGGAAGCCTTCCGTTTGAACTCCAGGTGCAGGCCTTCACCCTGGGCTACCAATTGGCTGAGCGAAACAAGGGCCTCTGAACGCATGGCTCAAGCTACAAATTTGGGGTTGGAAAAACCTACCGGCACCGGTCAAACAAAACGCGCGATGACGCGCGCGGGCCCCAGGGCCGACTAGTGGAAGTATTCCTTCATGCGCTCGAAAAAGCCTTTTTCGTTTTCGTCCGGGTTTGGCTGAAAGTTGGGGCTATTGCGCAGCGACTCCAGTTTGGCTTTCTCGTCTGCGCTGAGTTTTCGGGGCGTCCACACGTTTACGTAAATCAATTGATCGCCCGTGCCGTAGCCGTTCACATCGCGCACGCCTTTTCCGCGCAAGCGCAGGATTTTTCCGCTTTGCGTGCCGGGGTCAATCTTCACGCGCACTTTGCCGCCTATCGAGGGGACTTCTACCTGCGTACCCATGGCCGCATCAATGAAGCTGATGTGAAGGTCATAGATGAGGTTGTTGCCATCGCGCTTCAGGTGTTTGTCTTCCTGCTCTTCGATGAGGATCAGCAAGTCGCCCGGTACGCCACCGCCAGGGGCATCGTTGCCTTTGCCCGACATGGCCAGTTGCATGCCATCGCTAACCCCGGCCGGTATTTTTACGGTGATCATGTCTTCTTTGCTCACCAATCCGGAGCTGTCCACTCCGGGCGGGCGTTTGTCCAGGATTTGACCGGAGCCGCCACACGTGGGGCATGTGGTGGTGCTAACCATCTGCCCCAGCATGGTATTCACCACTTTGCGCACCTGCCCCTGGCCCCCGCATGTTTGGCACGTTTTGTAGCTGACGCCCTCGGCCTGCACCAACCGGTTTACTTTGATTTTTTTCTCTACGCCATTGGCGATTTCGTCCAGCGTGAGTTTGAGTTTGATGCGCAGGTTGGAACCCTTGCGCTGCCGCGAACGGCCCCCGCTTCCGCCAAAAAAACTATCAAACGGGCTGCCGCCCCCGAAGATATCCCCAAACTGGCTGAAGATATCGTCCATGTTCATGCTGCCGCCCCCAAAGCCCCCCTGGCCGGGGCGGGCATGGCCGAAGCGGTCATACTGTGCTTTTTTCTCGGGGTTGCTCAGCACTTCATAGGCTTCGGCCGCTTCTTTGAATTTGTCCTCGGCTTCTTTGTTGCCGGGGTTTTTGTCCGGGTGATATTGAATGGCCACCTTCCGATAGGCCTTTTTTATCTCCTCAGCGGAAGCGTTTTTGCCAACGCCCAGTACTTCGTAGTAATCTCTCTTTGCCATGTGCGCATCAAATGAAAAAAAATGAAAATGAGGGCTATGCGCCCACCACTACTTTGGCGAAGCGGATCACCTTGTCGTGGAGAAAGTACCCCGGCTCTACCACGTCTACAATTTTGCCTTTGAGTGACTCTTCGGGTGCCGGCAGTTGGGTGATGGCCTCGTGCAAGTCGGGGTTGAACTCCGAAGCGCGCGTATCGCCCATGGGTTTCACCCCGTTTTGTTCCAGCACCTTCTTGAATTTATTCTGGATGAGGAAGAAGCCCTCCAAGTCTTTGTCGCTTTTTTCGCGGAATGCTTTCTCGGCCCGGTCCATGTCGTCCGCTACGGTCAAAAAATCGCGCAGTAACTTTTCATTGGCCGTTTGAATGAGTTCCAATCGTTCTTTGGCCGAGCGCCTGCGGAAGTTGTCAAACTCGGCATACAGCCTCACGTACTTGTCTTTTGCTTCTGCCAATTCGTCCTGAAGCTTTTTGAGGGCTTCGGCCGGTCCTTTTCCGGCTTCGGGGGCCTGCGCTTTTTCTGTGGCTGTTTGATTGATTTCCGGGTTTTCTGCCTTGTTTTCAACGGTTTGCTCCGTAGGTACCTGGTTTTCCATGCCTTCGCTTATTTGTGCGCTGCAAAGACACAACAATTTTGCCAAACACGGAAAAGTGTCAGATTGACAACGAAGAGGCTAAAAGCGGCTTTTGCGCCACAAGTCAATGGTGGAATACCAGTCTTCGGCAAAGCGGTTGTCGCGCAGCAGTACAAAGTTGTTGGCATCGTACACGCTGCCCACTTTTACAAACGTATAGCGCGCGCTGCTGGCGCGGTAGTACCACACTTCGTTGCCTCCGTTGCGGCTCACTTCATCGGGCGGCCCAAAAATCAAATAGACCATACCGCGATCTGTTTTCCAGCCTTCTTTGTACGAGGTGAAATAGAGGTTGGCCAATTCCACCCTGCGGAAGTAATTGCGCATAAAGATCTTCGCCCGCTCCTTGTCGCGCGTAAAGTCCAACACCACCTTGTCAAACTTGGCTTTTTCTTCCCCGGCTGCCTCAATCTGGCTGTACTCCTCGCTGGTGGTCACAAAGATCATTGGCTCCTTGAGCCCTTGTATAGTGGTGTACTTGGGGTATGATCGGTTTCGCACCAGATAGCTAAACCCGGTAGCCGCGGTGGTGTCCGTCTGAAACAGGTAGAGTCCTTCCTGAAACGGTTTGAATAAATCGCCCGGTTGCAAAAAGAAAAGGGAATCGTAAAACAGAAATTGATCCGACTTGCCCTGCTCGGCAAAGGGCGGGTACGCAGGCTTGAAGGGGGCCTGGTAATACGACACGGCCACCGGCTTGTTCAGGTCGTTTTTGAGCGTGTATGTTTTTCCCACCGTCAGGAACCGATCGCTCACCCACGCACCTTTCTCGTCTTCGAGCCAGCCATCCACCGGATAGCTGGCCTCGATGGGGTAAAAGAACGTCCAGCTCTTTTGCGTGCCTTTGTTTTTGAAGCGCATCACCAACAGCCACGGTTTTTCGGGTTTGTCAAAAACGAGCGAGGCGTAGCGCGTTTCGCCCTGGGTTATCCATTGGGTAGAATCGAACGGCACGGGCACGCCTTGGCGCTGGGTGTAGGAGTCCCTGCGCTCGGCCGCCACCTCATATTGCTGGATGGTGAAAGCGCCCCCCGTATTTGTCCACTTGAGCCACACGCGCACTTGGGCCTCGCTGCGCACCACGCGGCCATGGGCTTGCAGGGTGCTCTGCGGGTCGTACCAGTCGTTGAAGTTGAGGCCCGTGAGCGGCTGTGCCCACCCTGCGGTGCCCGTGGCCACGGCCAACAAAAAAACAATTACTCGCATACGATCACAATCTTACGATACAAACGCAGAACCAGGGCATTTTGATACGGAAAAAACAGGCGGAAAGCACCCTCAGCGGCCGTTCTGCGCACGGGCGCGCCTGAGCGGCATAACTACCACAGAAACCGTTATTTTTGCTGCCCGTTATGGCCAGCGTTTACACCACCGAGATCACCTCTGACCAGCTTGCGTCCGACAACCCCATACACCAGCGGCTGCTGATGCCCTATGTTTGGGTGGCCGATGTGGTGGCGGGGCACCTATTGGAAGTGGGCTGTGGCGAAGGCCGCGGCATTGGCTGGCTGATGCCGCGCGTAACCCGTTACAGTGCCATCGACAAAATCGAAGGTGCCATCCAACGGCTTCGAACCAACCATCCGCAAGGCCAATTCATCAGTGGCAACATCCCTCCGCTGATGGCCTATGCCGATCAGTCGTTTGATTGCGTGGTAAGTTTTCAGGTAATTGAGCACATCGAAGACGATGGGCTTTTTTTGAAAGAGATATACCGTGTATTGAAACCGGGCGGCACGGCCTACCTCACCACACCCAACCGGCCGCTATCGCTGTCGCGGAATCCGTGGCACATACGCGAGTACACCGCGTTGGAGCTGACCAAGCTGGCACAACGATACTTTGATCAGGTGGAAATGAAAGGCATTACGGGCAATGAAAAAGTGATGCAGTACCACGAGCGCAACCGGCAGTCGGTGGCGCGGCTGATGCGCTGGGACGTACTTAACCTTCAGTATCGCCTGCCGGCCTGGATGCTGCGCCTGCCGTATGAGTTTATGAACCGGCTTAACCGCAACCGCCTGAAGAACCACGCAGACGAGCTGGTGATGAGTATCTCACACCGCGACTACTACGTAACCGACCAATCGGAACGCGCGCTGGATCTTTTTTTGATTGCCAAACGGGCAGGCTGATGTCAACCTCAACAGCCCGGTGGGCCGCGTCACATATCTCTGCGCGGCACCATGCCGCCTATCTGTAGGCTTTCGATGTGGCGATTGTAGGCTTCTTCCATGCGCTGGGCCAGTTCCGTTTCGCCATTTTCGTATAAGATGCTCTGCAACGCATTGAGCACATACATGCCGGAGCGCAGTTCGTTGCTGAAGCCGCCCCCCTGGGCAATCAGATAGCCCGCCATTTCGTCTGCCCTGCGGCCCACGGTGTTGGCCATTTCAACGGCCTGGTCTTTTTGCCCCAGTTGGAAAAGCAAGTCGATGGTGGTAGGTGCGGTTTGGTCGTAGAACACCCCTTTGTCGGGCATTTTGCTCAGTGAAAACTGCATCACCTCGTTGGCTTTTTCCATTTTGTTTTCGTCAATCAACGCCTGTACTACGGCATTGAAGGAGGCCCGGTGGTTGAGCACAAAACCGCGGTAATCTTCGTTGAAGTAAAGGTTCTCGTTATCCAGCCCGCTGTAGCGGAATTTGGACGTCATGTTGTTTACCGCCACCTCCGTGTTCACCAGGTATTCGCGGTCTTGCCGGTTGTTGCGCACGGGCAAAATGCGGTAAGCATTGCCCTCCTGCACTGCGTAGGGCGCCAGATCAAAATTTACCTGGTCGAGGGAGGTGGGGTTGAAGTACACCGGCCGCTCCCATTTATTGGTGACCAGGATGTCCAAGATCGCTAGGTCTTTTTTCTCCAACCCACCTCGTAGCAGGCGCAATTGCATTTGATCCACCAGCAGGCTGTCCATGGCCGGAGGGATGATCCCCTGCTGCCGGACGGCCTCCGTGTCCACGCGGATCGTCAGTATTTTGCTCGGTACTACGTTGCGGTCGCCATTGCGCAGTTGTTGATAGTCTTTTGACAGCAATCCGATGTATTCTTGGGCATCGATGGCTTTCAACTTATAGTCCATAAACGGCAAATAGTCGTTGGGCCCGCCTTGTTGGTAGTTTTTCAGCGACAGCGTGAACGGAAAAGTATCGGACCCATAGGCTTTGCGAGTCATTTGATCGATGTACCAGTCGGTATTGAAATAGCTGAGCACTACTACGCGCACATCGGTGCGTATGCCTTCCACTTCTTGGGCATACCATAGCGGGAAGGTGTCGTTGTCGCCCCCTGTAAACAAGATGGCGTTGGGGGCGCATGATTCGAGGTAATTGCGGGCGGAGTCCACCGAGAAGAAGCGGTCGGCCCGGTTGTGGTCATCCCATCCTTGCTGCGCCATGATGGCGGGGGCCGTGAGGCCGATCAAGGTGGCCACCAGGGCTGATGTTTTGGCACTCTTCAAAAAGGAATTAAACAGGTCGGCAAAGCCGATGACCGCCAAGCCTATCCAAAAACAAAAGGCGTAGTAGGAGCCCGCATAGATGTAATCGCGCTCGCGCGGCTCGGTGGGTGGCGAGTTGAGGTAAATGACGATGGCCACCCCCAGCATGATAAACAGTAACCCCACGATAGAGAACCCTTTGGTGTCTTTGACCAACTGAAAAAACATACCGGCCAACCCCAGGAAGAAGGGGATCATGTAGAAGTTGTTTCGGCCTTTGTTCTTGGCCAGCGTTTCGGGCAGATTTTGGCTGCTGCTGAGCAAGTTTAATTCATAAGCTCCTTGTTCGTCACTCTCGCGGCCCGAGAAGTTGAACATAAAATAGCGCACGTACATGTGGCCAATCTGATGGCGAAACATAAAACCCAGGTTTTGCCAGAAGGTGGGTATCTGGCCTTCTTCCAGGCCTATAATGCGTTTGTAGGTCTCCTTGTGATCGGGGTTCCACGCACGGGGCAGGATCGTTTTGTGCTCGGGCGAGTACACCAACTCATACTTGCGGTCGGTGATCTCGTACGTGTCCTTTCCTTTGGTATAAACCGGATCGGTCATTTGGATGTCGATGGGTGAACCCGCGGTAAAATAGTGCCCTGACAGCAGTGGCCGGCTTCCGTATTGCTCGCGCTTCAGGTAGCGGATGAAGCTCATCACATCTTTGGGCGCGTTTTCATTGATGGGCGGGTCGTAGTTGGAGCGGATGACAATGATGGCATAAGACGCATACCCGATGAGGATAAAGGCCGTTGAGAGCGCAAACGTATTCCAGATGGGGTGGTTGTTTTTGTGGGTCCAGAAAATGGCAGCCGCCAGGCCGGCTATCAACACCAACATGAACACCACTACGCCCGAGCCAAAGCCCATGCCCAACGTGTTCACAAAAAAGATTTCGAAATGCCCCGCCAGCGTGGGCAACCCGGGTATGATGAATTCGCTGATGAACAGCACCAAGGCCCCGCTGATGCCCAGCGTGATCACGATACCCCAAACGGTGGGTTTGTATTTTTTGAAGTAGAAAACGAGCGCCAGCGCGGGCATGGCCACCAAGTTGAGCAAGTGCACACCAATGGAAAGGCCCATCATGTAGGCAATCAAAATAATCCATCGGTTGGCCTTGGCTTCGTCCGTCATCAAATCCCATTTAAGCATGGCCCACACCACAAACGCGGTAAAAAACGAGGACATAGCGTACACTTCCGCCTCCACGGCCGAGAACCAAAAAGAATCGGAAAAGGTGTAAGCCAAGGCCCCCACGGCACCCGCGCCCATCAATACCCAGGTATTCTTCTCCAGGTCTTCGTCATTTTTGATCACCATCATTTTGCGCCCCACCAGCGTGATGGACCAAAACAAAAACAAGATGGTAAACGCGCTGGCCAGCACGCTCATGAAGTTAATCCAGTAGGCCACCTGGGTCACATCGCCCAGGGCCAAAAACGAAAACATACGGCCCATCAGCATGAACAGGGGCGCACCCGGGGGGTGTGATACTTCCAGTTTGTAGGATACAGCAATGAACTCACCGCAATCCCAGTAGCTCGCGGTTTCCTCCATCGTAAGCCAATAAGTGACAAGCGAAATGGCAAACACCACCCATCCGGAAAGGGTGTTGATTCTCTGATAGTTCATGCGCACGGTCGTAATAAAATAGAAGTGCGAAAATAGCGAAATAAACACCAACTGCCGCCCTCTTTTGGAGGGATGGCCGCGAGCCGTTAAACCGCTATGCGCCAAGGCAGCAACGCCCCGCTGGCAGCCAAATTGTATCTTTCGCCCGCAATCCAATGGAACCCATCCCTTTTTTTTCGCTGGAGGCAGTGCACGCACGCATCCGCCCGGCCTTGATGCACGCGTGGGACAACATGCTGCTAAACGGCCACTTCATTTTGCACGAGCGCGTGGCTGCTTTTGAGCAAGCCTATGCCCACTACCACGGGGTGGCGCATGCGGTGGGGGTGGGCAATGGGCTGGATGCGCTGTACCTGGCTTTGCGCGCGGGCGGCATCGGGCCGGGCCATGAAGTGCTGGTGCCCTCGCACACCTGCTATGCCACGTGGCTGGCGGTGGTGCGCACCGGGGCCACACCCGTACCCGTGGAGGTGGATGCCAGTTTAACCATCAACCCGCACCGGGTGGAGGAAAAGGTGACCCACAAGACCAAGGCTATTGTGCCCGTGCATTTGTATGGGCACCCGTGCCAGATGGATGCCATCATGGCGTGGGCCACAAAGTACGAGTGGTGGGTGGTGGAGGACAACGCCCAGGCGCAGGGGGCCTCGATACACGGCATTCAAACCGGAGCGTGGGGACATGCCAATGCCACCAGTTTTTATCCCACCAAAAATATAGGCGCGTTGGGCGATGGCGGGGCAATAACCACTACGCACGCTTCGGTGGCTGAGTTTGTAACACACGCCCGAAATTACGGGGCCGCTCGGAAGGACCGGCATGAAACGGAAGGCATCAACTCCCGGCTAGACGAGTGGCAAGCCGCGGTGCTGCTCATCAAATTGCGCGAGTTAGATCGGCTGAACGCGGAGAGGCGCGCCTTGGCAGAGGTGTACTTCCGCCTGTTGCAAAATGTGGGTGACCTGGTTTTGCCGCCCAAGCCCACCGACCAGGCGCAGCCCGTTTTTCACCTGTTTGTGATCCAAACCAACGTGCGCGATGCGTTGCGGGCCCATTTGCAGAAACACGGCATTGACACGGCCGTTCATTATCCAACGCCCATCCACCGGCAGCCTGCGATGGCGCACCTGGGCCTTGCCAAAGGCAGCTTGCCCATGGCCGAGCGGCTGGCCCAAACCGTGTTGAGTTTGCCGCTCTATCCGGGACTTACCGTTTCGCAATGCGAGCGTGTGGCGGAGGCTATTCGGCAGTTCTTTTGAAACACCGGGCCACGGTTTCAACCGTGGCCCGGTGCCATGCGATCAGCCAAATCCGGGCCTACATGTTCTTGACGATCTCTTTTCCAAACTCCGAGCACTTGAGCAACGTGGCCCCTTCCATCAGCCGATGGAAATCATACGTGACGCGCTTCGAGGCAATGGCGGCATCCAGCCCCCGGTAGATCAGGTGTGCCACTTCGTTCCAGCCCATGTATTCAAACATCATCGCCCCCGAAAGGATGACGGACCCCGGGTTTACTTTGTCTTGCCCCGCGTACTTGGGGGCCGTGCCGTGCGTGGCTTCAAAAATGGCGTGGCCCGTCACGTAGTTAATGTTTCCTCCCGGGGCTATGCCGATACCGCCTACGATGGCTGCGGCCGCATCGGAAATGTAATCGCCATTGAGGTTGGCGGTGGCCACCACCGAGTACTCATCGGGGCGAAGAAGGATCTGCTGCAAAAAGGCATCGGCAATGGCATCTTTGATGATGAGTTTGTGACCGTTTTTTTCGACCACCTGCCACGGGCCGCCATCTAAGTCCACCGCGCCAAACTCGCGCTTGGCCAACGCATAGCTCCAATCGCGAAAGCCACCCGAGGTAAACTTCATGATGTTGCCTTTGTGCACAATGGTGACGCTGGGCAGCTTGTGGTCGATAGCAAATTGAATGGCCGCGCGCGTCAGGCGCTCGGTGCCTTCAATGGAGATGGGTTTAATGCCAATGCCGGAGGTTTCGGGGAAGCGGATTTTCTTGTACAGCTTGGGGAAGTTGTCTTTCAGCAGCCCCATGAACTTTTTGTTTTCCGCGGTGCCCTGCTGGAATTCGATACCGGCATAGATGTCTTCCGTATTCTCACGAAAGATGACCATGTTGCTTTTTTGCGGTTCGCGCACGGGCGAGGGCACACCTTTGAACCAGCGCACGGGACGCAAGCACACGTACAGGTCAAGTTCCTGGCGCAAGGCCACGTTCAACGAGCGGATGCCACCGCCCACGGGGGTTGACAGCGGTCCTTTGATGCCCACCAGATAGCTGCGAAAAACATCCAGTGTTTCATCGGGCATCCAGTTGCCCGTCAGGTTGAATGCCTTTTCACCGGCCAGTACTTCTTTCCACTGGATTTTCCGTTTGCCGCCATAGGCCTTCGCTACGGCCTCGTCAAACACGTGCTTGGCTACAGGCCAGATGTCCACACCGGTGCCATCACCTTCGATAAACGGGAGGGTCGGGTGGTCCGGAACATTCAGCTTACCGTTGCTGATGCTGATTTTTTGATCGCTCATGGGGGTGGGGAGTTTTTGTGGGGTTAGTCAGAATGAGTTGGCGAAATTAGGAAATGCCGTTGCCCCCACCAAATGGGGTGAAGACCGGTTGGTTGAGGACTGGACACGGCCATATTTTTGTTCGTGCCATTTACTATCTTTATCGCATGGAAAGATACCACCATATCACATTTGATCAACGTGTGTTGGGCGGGAAACCAATTATCAGGGGGACCCGCGTTAGCGTAGAGCTGATATTGGAGTGGATAGCTTCCGGGGCTTCTGTGGGAGATATTTGTCAACGCTATCCCCATTTGTCGGAGGAAGCGGTGCGAGAGGCAATACACTACGCAAACGACATTTCGAAAAACGAAATCTTGATCGAATCAAAAATGTAATTCAATTTTCTGCATCTCCCATTCTGACGGACGAGAATGTCCCTCCCCAGATTGTCGACTTTGTCCGCTCCGAAGGCTTGATTGTTTCGGATGTTTTGAGCTTGGGTAGGCAGGGGGCTAGTGACTTGGAAGTCGCCAACTGGGCCAGAAATCATGGTCATGTTGTTGCGACACAAGATCAGGACTTTGGGAGATTACTACATCTTACAAAAGAAAAAAATATTGGTGTCGTTTATCTACGGCCTGGGCATTTTGGGTCCGCCATTCATATTTCCTCTTTGAAGAGATTGCTAGAGATAAACCCCATCCTACACGCCCCATTTATTGTAATAATCCACAATAATGGCTCTACCATCCGGTTAAGGATCCGGAATTCAATAGTGTAGAGACGCTTTCAGTATCCTTCCTCTTTGCTGGGAAAAGCCTTGCGTTTTACATCGCCCACGTAGGTTGTCACCGCTCCGGTAATCACGTTGTGCAAGTCGGCATACCTGCGCAAAAAGCGCGGCTTGAATTCCTGCGTGATGCCAAGCATGTCTTGCATGACCAATACTTGCCCGTCCACTTCGGCCCCCGCGCCAATGCCAATGACGGGGATGGTGAGCGCTGCCGCGACTTTTTTGGCCAGCTCGGCCGGGATTTTTTCCAGCACCAGGCCAAAGCACCCGCACTCTTGCAGCAGGTGTGCATCGTCCAGCAACTGATTGGCCTCGGCCTCTTCTTTGGCGCGCACCGAGTAGGTTCCAAATTTGTAGATCGACTGCGGGGTGAGGCCCAGGTGGCCCATGACCGGCACACCCGCGCTGAGGATGCGCAGCACCGAGTCTTTCACTTCATGGCCGCCTTCCAGCTTGACGGCATGCGCGCCTGACTCTTTCATGATGCGGATAGACGACCGGAGGGCCTCGCCCGAGCTGCCCTGGTAATGTCCAAACGGAATGTCTACCACCACCAGCGCACGCTTCACAGCCTTCACCACCGAGGTGGCGTGGTAGATCATCTGGTCGAGCGTGATGGGCAAGGTGGTTTCATTGCCGGCCATCACGTTGCTGGCCGAGTCACCCACCAGTATCACATCCACACCTGCTCCGTCAATGATTTTGGCCATCGAATAATCATACGCGGTAAGCATGGCAATTTTTTCGCCACGCTTTTTCATTTCCTGAAGCTGGTGAGTGGTTACTTTTTTTTTGATGTCTTGTTGTTTGTGAACGGACATGAGAAGGCGTTTTAGAAAAATTGCGTACTCCAAATTCGACATGCCACCGGGTGGTGATCAACCGCTATCCCCGCAAAGGGCTGTTAGGTCAAATACACGGCTGAGTTCTTGCCCAGCACTACCTCCACATGATCTTTTAACGTGGTGGCCAACTCAAACCCCGTGAACGTAGGCTGCATAGGGTATTGCGAATGGCTTCTGTTCACCAGCACGGCCACTTGTATTTTCTTGATTTCAACGGACAAAAAAGGCCGAAGGGCAAAGGCGAGCGTTTTGCCGGTGTTTAGCACGTCATCCACCAGCACGATCGCCTTTTTCTTCAGTGTCTTCACCTCCACGTCCAGCACCACCTCCGGTTGCGTGAGGGCCGCTTTGTCTACCACTACCCGGGCCAGGGACACGGGCCAGGGCGCGATGCCTTTCAATTCCTTTTGGAGCAGACCGGCCAGCACATACCCTTGTCCATCAATGCCCACCAGCGTTAATTCCTTCACGTCAAAGTTGCTTTCCAGTATTTCAAACGCAATGCGTCTGATTTTTTGATGCACTTGTGTGGCCGACAGGACAGGCGTTTTTTCCGATACGAGCGTCATGACGGGATGGGCACTACTTTGCTGTCTTTGAAAGTCGATAGAATGACCGTGGTCTGCATGTTGTCCACCACCTCAATGTTGGACATCTCTAACATAAATTGCTGGTAGGTAGGGATGTCGGTACTTACGATTTTGAGGATAAAGTCCGCTTGGCCGGTTACGTGGTGGCACTCGACCACTTCATCGATTTTATTGATGGCGGCAATAAATTTTTCAATGTTCTCCTTGTTGTGCCCTTTAAGCGACACAGTCACAAACGTACAGACGCCCATGCCAATGCTGGCCATGTCGATAACGGCATGGTAGCTACGGATGACCCCGGCATTTTCAAGCTTTTTCACGCGCTCCAACGTGGGCGCAGGCGATAGCCCGATTTCGGAGGCTAATTGGGCGTTGGTGATATTGGAGTTGGCTTGCAGGAGTTCCAATATCTTTCGGTCGATGTTATCAAGTTTTACTTGTTTCACGGGGTACGGTTGGGTGTTTGGGGGGGTGATGGATACGTTATCCTTCGGTAAAAATAGAAGAATTTTTCGGTATCCCTTTGCCCGGTTTTCGGCACGGAGGCTACGCCAAAAAGGGGGATGGTGCGGGCTCGGCAGCGTGTGACCGACCGTTTTTCTCACCGGTGTACCACCAGCCGGTGCGTCACCGATTGGCGCAGGTCATGGACACGCAAAAAATAGATACCGGCCGGAAGTGAGGCAACGGATACCCGCCACTGATTGAAGCCGGCTTGCGCGGGCACCTCTTCGCCCCACAGCCGCTGGCCCTGCGTGCCAAAACATTCAATTTGCACACGCCCTTCGGCTGACGCGATCATCTCCAATACCACGTCATCTGTGGCCGGGTTGGGATACGGCAACAAGAAAATGGAGGCAGGCTCCAGGTTGATGCACGCTTGGTTATTGGCTACATCCACATCGTTGGGCACGGCCAGTTCGGCACAGAGGTACTGCGTGCCGGGCAAGAGCTCCGTGGCCAGCGTGTAGATAGCGGTAGCATCGGGTGCCAGGGTGGCCACAATCGTCTCTTGTATTTTGCTGCCTCCGGCCACGTGCAAAACTACTACCGGATTAACCAGCGGGATGTTTCCACGGTTGGTGACTGTGATGGATAGTCGCTGGGTGGACGGCTGACTGCCGGGCGTCAATTGAGCGGCCACGGCAAACGCATCGGGCGCAGCCACCACGGCAAAAATCATTTGTGTACTCACAGACTGGCAGCCGTTGTTGTCTCGGGCGGTCAGCTCAACTGGATAAACTCCTGTTTCTGAAAACGTAAACAAGGGTGAAGGCTGCGTGGTGGTACTATTTACGGCATCGTTGAATTGCCATACGTACGAAGTGGCATTGCTCGAAGTATTGGTAAACGCCACGTTGAGCGGAGGAGGGCCAATGGTGGGCGTGGCCACAAACGAGGCGGTAGGACCGGGCCCCACCACGATGGATTTGGTGAGCGAATAAATGCACCCGGACTGCCGTGTCACGTCCATGCGCACAGGGTAGGAGCCGGTGGCCGCAAAGGCATGCAGTGAGGGGGAGCCGGTGCCCGTGCCTCCATCACCAAAAGTCCAAGTCCAAGCCGCGGCAGGGTCGGTGCCTCCGGGGTTGGCTTCCTCAAAACGCGCCTCCCGATTAACGCAATTGTTGGTGACGGAAAAATCCAACGCGGGCAACACAGGCACCACGACCGCTTTGGTGCGGGTGCCAATACATTGGTTGGGCGCTGTGGCCCGAAGTTGCGCGGTGAAGTTTCCGGGCGTGGAAAAGCGGTGGGTCGGCTGGCGGACGGTGTATGATGAACTTGCAATGATCCATTGCCAAGCGGTGGTGGTGGACGGGCCGGACTCGGTGAAGACGGTGTTCTGACCGACACAGGCAGGCGTCACCGTGAAGTCTACTGTGGGCGAAGGCAAAATCGAAATCATTTTTTCGAAGAAGCCGACACAGCCAACGTTGGTGGTGGTAGTTAAGCGTACGGTGTAATCGCCTGCTTGTGCATAGGTGTAGGTGGGCAGGGAGCCCGTGCCGGTTCCTGCGCTGGCATCGCCAAATGCCCACACCCATGAACTGATGTTGCTGTCTGCGGGCGGAGGTGTGGCATCGCGGAACTGAGCCGGGGAGCCGCTGCAGGAGAACGGGGGCAGGTCAAGTGAGAAGTTGGTTTGAGGCACCGTGCGGATGACGACCGCTGCCGTTTTGCTGTTCACACACCCGTTAGCGCTGGAGGCACTCAGCGTGGCCTGGTAGGTGCCGGGTGTCGTGTACACATGGGTGGGGCTTGCCGAAGTTGATGCGTTGCCATCGCCAAAGTTCCATGTGTAGGACGTTACACTTCCGGTAGTACCATTGGTAAACACCGTTTGATTGTCTTCGCAAATGCCAGCGAAGGAAAAGTCGGTGGTCGGTCCGGTTTGTACGGGACCAATGGATTGGCTGTTGCTGTTGGAGCAACCGGGAAGGGAAGTCACTAATTGGACGGTCTTGGTGCCGGTGGTGGCGAACACCAGCGACAGATCGCGTGTAGAGGCAACAGCGGAGCCATCAACAGACCACTCGTAGACCAGGTTTCCGTCAAACACATCGGGAGTGGTATTTACAAAGGTCGTTTCGCCCCCCGTGCAAACCAACCCACTCGGTGCGGTGAAGCTGGGTGTTGGGGGATCGTAAATACTGATCGCGGACGCGGCAAAATTGCGACAGCCATTGGCCGCCTCCACGCGCAGCGACACCGGGTAAGATCCCGCGGCAGCATAGCTATGGGATGGGTTTGCCAGAGCGGACACGTTGCCATCGCCAAACGACCAATCAAAACTGACCAAGGGTTGGTTGGACGATAACACAAAATCCACCGGGGTGCTGGTGCAGCGGGTGAGGTTCACGAAATCCAGCGAAGGTGCGGATAGTGGATCAATCGTGAGGATATGGGTCGTTTCGATCGGTTGCCCAGTTCCGGTGGGCCGTGCAAACAGCGAGATCGCGTACGTTCCTGCGGTGTTGTACACCACGGGAGCGGGCGCTTGACCTGCCGTATGGTCAAGGGTGCTGCCGCACGATTGCGGAAAACTAATCCGGTACAAGTCGTTGGATTGCCAATTGCTGGTAAAAATGAAATACCGACTCTTATCGCGCACGCCCCGTATCTTCAGGTTCGAGGAGAGAACGCCTTGTGAGCCCAGGTTGTCGGTCGTGACAACATCGTTTTCGATGTCGGCACCAAAATTCATTCGAAAAAGACTTCCTTGATCGGTACCGACAAAGGTTTTGAATTCGTTGTTTTCCTTCACGGCCCAAACACCCGCGGCCGAAAAACCTTCCAACGCAGTACTGGTGATGCGCTCAGCCGTTGGGATGGAAAAGAGCGTGGCACCAAAATGGAGGCGATAGAGTCGGCCATTGGCCACTGAAACGGCAAAGCCATACCATTGATTGCCAGAGGAGACAAAACTCAAATCGCCCACCGTAGACGCACCCACGATGTTGCCGGACTCCAGCACATTCGAAGCACCCGGCAGGCTGGCTAGGTCACTGCCAAAGTTGACGAGCGTGATATTGAATGCATTGGTCAACCCCACCACCCAGCGTGCACCATCGTGTGCTACGTCCACACCTCCGTTGCCAATGGCATCGCCCGCCAAAATGCCGCTGGCGGTGATGCCCGAAGCCGGGCCCGCCACGGAAGTTCCAAGTTCCAACCGAATCAGTTTTGAGCCAACGCGGTTGCTGATGAACGCAAAATGACGAGTGCCGTCAAAAACAAGTCGAACGGCTTGCGGTCCGTTTAGCAGGCCTCCCGGATTTCCCAGGTTGGTGACAGTTGGGGCACTATTGTTCAAGTCGGCCCCGAAATCCAGACGGAAAATCGAGTTGCCCAAGAGGTTGCAATAAAACCCGTACCACCTTCCGTTCTCGAACGCAAAGTCCATGCCCACGATCACATTGCCCCCCGCACTGCTTAGATTGAAAAACTGCGCAGCGTTCGGGTTTCGTTCCAAATCGCCTTGGCAAAAATCCCACTCAAACCCGGTGGCGTTCACCGAAGTGTTCGTCAAGGGGATACGCTCGCCCAGGCATCCTTCCGCGGCCGCGGAAAACGAAACCGTGGGTTGCGCCAGCAAAGAAGCAACGCCTACCAGAACAAAGAGGGCGGTTACGAAGACGCGTGCGTGGGTCAGCGCTTGGTCATAGACCTTTTTGAGTCGCAGCGAGGTGTTTTCAAGACTGAAACGTTCCGTCACATCTTTCTTTCCATCGGTAGCCAAGCGTTGTTGCAGCGATTCGTCCAGAGCCAAGGTTACCATGGCATTGGCCATCGCAGGTACATCCTTATTCGGCACGAGTATCCCTGTTTCCATGTGTTTGACAATTTCGCCCGGCCCCCCGCAGTCAGTGGCGATCAACGGCCGTGCAAAGAAAAGAGCCTCCAAGCAAACGATTGAGAATGACTCCGACTCCGAGAAGTTCAAAATAATCTGTGATTGCTTATATTCTGTTTCCACGTCTTTGGTAAACCCCCGCCAAGTAACTTTTGACGCAATGCCCGCCCTCTCCGCCATGCGTTGAAGTCGTACTAAATAATCTCTGTTTTTCGCTTGGCCTAAATCGCCCCCCACAAATGTCAGTCGCCACCCGGGCAGCTGGTCATGTACCTGGGCGAAGGCACGCAAGGCGAAGTGCTGGCCCTTTCCCTCGGTGTAGTTGGCCAAGTACAAGAAACTGGGGTTCTCAGGCCGCGAGGTGATCTGGGCAAGTTGTTCGCGGGCCGGCAACTCATTGTAAATAACATCAATGGCGTGACTGGCAGGCAGTTGGTTGACAACGCTATGAGATACAGCCACCATCCGAAAGGCATATCGGTTGTGCAACCCCAGCCAGAAGCGAAAAAGCCAACGCGGGAACTTCGCGGGCAAAAAGCGAATGTGGCAAACATACGGTATCCGAGAGCCCGTCAGCCGCAGCATGACGGGCAAGAGGTTGTAGAGGTCGTTTACATGAATGATATCCGCTTTTTCCTGGCGGACTATCTTTCTCAGTCGATAAGCATTGATGATCAACACGGGCCAGTAGGCTAGGAGGTCCATCGGTCTCCGGCTCAGTTCGCGCATGGGTAGTGTGTGTACCCGCGAAAATCCGTGTGCATACACATGCCGTGTTCCTTCGGCTGGGCGTGGCATCACAAATACGAATTCGAAGTGTGCCCGCAGGTCTTCGGCCGTCCGTAAAATGGATTTCAGCGCGCCCGTCAGGCCTTGGCTGTTTTCGATGACTAGTATGACCGGCTTGCGCATGGGGGTAGAAAAGCAAGCGAAAGATAGACAACCGCGGGCATACCAACGCAGCGGCAAGAGTCAGAGGGCAGACAGGCAAGAGGCTACTTCGCTTCGCCATTTTTGCACAGAGAGGGCAAGCGTAAAATCCTGGCTGCGAAGCTGCGCGCGTGATCCTCGTGCCGCTCGCCCCTCGTTCACCAGCCGGTCAATAGCCCAGGCCCACCAGCGTTGTTCGTCAGTTGCCGATAGATGCGGGGCAACCAAGTAACCATAAGGCGTTTCAAGCACCGCATCAAACGGCTCCTGGCGGGGGTTCAGTATTTCTTGCGGGCCATAAGGGCAATTGCGCGCCACCACCGGAAGCCCGCACGTCATGGCCTCAATCAGGGCCATGGGAAAACCCTCGAACAGAGAAGGAAACAAAAAAACGCTGCCTTGTTGCAGAAACACGAATGGATTGTCTTGGTATCCCATAAAAAAAACAGACTGACTGGCGCGCGGTGTCTCGGTCGTGCGCGCATCGTAAAAATCAAGGTGGAGCAAAGCCGCCAGCTCTGTCAACCGATCCATCTCCGGGCCAGAGCCAATCAGAACCAAGTGATACTTTTGCTGCCAGGCCGGATCGGCAAAAAGACTAATCAGTAGCCGATGATTTTTTTCGGGGGCAAGTCTTCCATGCGTGATGAGCACGGGCTTTTCGAACAGGGGGGCCGTGTGTGCGGGAAGGGCTTGGTTGGCGCTGGCGCGGATGACATTGAGGTCGGTGCCGTTTTCGATCACACACAACCGATCCGGACGGAGGCCGTAGTCACTCAGCAATTCGTTTTTTATTCCCTCGGATACGGCAATGAGGCGATCGGCCCGTTGGTACAACGCAGGAATCAGCAGGCGTTTTCGAACCCACCCCAGCCAGCCAGCAATGGCCTGATCATGGCTTTTTGAACCGTGGATGCATAAAACCACCTTCTCCGACCGGGCCGACAAAATATTTACATAGTCGGCTCCTTCCAAATGGCTGATGGCGATGTCAATGGCCAACTCCCTTTTCAGTTGACGGAGGCGGAGGACGCGTTTGACGAAGTTGACGGCTTTTGAGAACCACGTGGTGCCGGCCGGCACTTCGAGCGACCGTATCGGATTGCCCGTGGGGTAGGCGTGGCCAAAGTCAAAATTGAAAACACATTCAATCACCTCGTACTCCGTGGCTAGCGCGATGGCCACCTCGTGGAAGACGCGCTGCGCTCCGCCAAAGCCCGCGTTGGGTATGATCATGAGTACTTTCTTCATCGCCAGGCAATCTTTTTTAGAACGGCCCAAAAACGTTTTCGCGTCAGTACCCATAGAGATGAGGTGGCAGCCCGCCACGCATAGTGGCGCGCGCGTTTTTTGTTTTTTGAACTGGCAAAAGCCAGCGCTACAAACGAATAGCGGTCGGCCCGAAATAAGTTGATCGCGTGTGTGCCATAGCGTTCGGTGAAGGCCGGATGCTGCGCTACCCAATCGGCAAAAAAAACATCGCGGATTTCAACTTTTTCGGGCGCCAACTGAAACAGGCTTCGGGCGGGGTGCTGCACCATCGAAAACGTGGGTTCGTTCAGCTCGATAAAGGGGTGTTGGGTGTGTATGCGTAACCAAAGCTCCCAGTCTTCGGCCGTGATCAAGGCCCGGTCTTCGCGAAAGGGAAACTCAAGCGCCACTTGACGTTGAAGAAAGACAGCGTTAGCAGCCAGAAAGTTGTTGAATAAAAGTGCGCGGGTGAAGGTACCCTTGCCCCGCTCCATCCGTCCCATCCGTACGCCCGCCTCATCGATGAAACGATAGTGACTGAAAACGACCGTGGGCTGTTGCCTTTGGTGGATAAAGGCGTGTACCCGTTCCAACCGGTCGGCATCCATCACATCATCACTGTCGAAAAAATTGACGTACGTCCCCGTTGCCAGCCGCGTTCCCGTATTTCGCGCTACGGCCCGCTCTTGGTTGCGCTGAGCATGATAGATGATGGGGTTGTTGGCCAGACAGTGGCTGATCGCCTCCCCCGTGCCATCGGTACTTCCATCATCTACAATGATCAGCTCGAAGTCGCGAAACGTTTGCGACAACACCGAACTAACCAGCCGCAGCAGTTGGTCTTTGCGGTTATAGGTTGGAACAATGATCGAAAAAAACGGGCGGTTCATGACAAGTGTACAAAGCTAAAACTGAATGGCTTTGTTTAGCGCACCCAGGCACTCAAAAAGAAAGGTGTACACCCGCCCATACGTGCGCACCATAAAATGATGAAGATTATCGCGCAGTAGTTTATTTTTTTGTTCGTTAAGTTGCTGATTGGTAGCACTGCCGGAGAAGTGATGGATGACAACGATACGCGGATCGTAGTAGATTTTCCGGCCGTGTTTATGTAGTTGGTAGCACCATTCCAGGTCTTCCTGATACATGAAATAGGTTTCGGGGAGTTTCCGGCCGGGAAATATCTTCAGCAGATCGCTGGAGAAACAAAAGAAGGTTCCCCAAATCCAATCCGGATAGACAGGCGAGAGGTGATCAAAAAAGCCACCCAACAGCCACCGGCCACGGGCGTGCTTGGAGAGCAACTTCTGAAGGCGGAACAACTCAGCTAATTGAAGCGAAAGCGAAGGAAACCGGCCGCACTGAGGCTGTACTTCGCCTGAAGGGTACACCAGCTTGCCCGTAACTACCGCCACTCCTTCGCGCTGTTTGTGGCGCAGCAACTGATGCGCGTGCCCAATGGCATTGTCGATCAACTCGGTGTCGCTGTTCAGCAAGAGCAGGGTGCCGCCCTGCGCAGCCGCCAGGCCGCGATTGTTGCCTTTGGCAAAGCCTTCGTTGCTTTGACTCTTGAGCAGTATGACTGAGGGAAACCGTTGGGTGAACGCTTCTGCGGGGCACTCGGTCGAAGCGTTGTCCACCAGGATCACCTCAAAAGAGACACCGGTGGTATGCCGGTAAATTGACTCCAAACAGGCACAGGTAAGTGCATACGTGTTGTAATTGACAATAATGATCGAAACCTCAATCATGCGTGTGCGGCTCGATGATTTGATACCAATAGGCCTGCCCGGTCTTTTCGAAATGGAAAGCTTGGGCAATGGTTTTTGCTCGTTGGCTCAATTTACCCCGCTCGGAGGGATTTTGGGCCAGGCGTACGATGGCGTTTGCTACTTCGGATATGCGCGCGTGGCCTCGCTCATCTACGTCAATCAACAGGCCGCCCGGCCCGCCCGGCAAGTCGACCACCTCGGGTATGGCTCCCACCCGCGTGGCAATGACCGGTTTGCCCAGCCGGAAAAAGTCGAGCAAGGCAATGCCAAAAGCTTCGTAATGGCGTGAGAGTACCAGCCCCACATTTACGTGTTGGAGCACCGCTTGGGGGGCCGTTATGCGGCCGTGAAAAATCATGGAGTGCTCGTGCGCGAATTCCTGTCGCAGCGCGGCCAGCTCGGGGCCATCACCAACGAAATGCAGTTCAAGGGCCGGCACGGATTTTCGGGCTTGCACGAAAGCCTCTGCCGCTTCACGCCATCCTTTGTAGGCAACACCCCGGCCAATCATGCCCAACCGGAAGGCCGTTCCTTCTTCGCGTTTGGCTGCCAGGGGCTCATGGGTTGCTTGCCACCCATTGTAGATAACGCGGGACGGGACACCCCACTTTTCCGCAATGGTGGCCTGACACCAGCGCGACACCGAGACCACGCGGTGTGCCTGCACGAGGGCACTGGTGTCAATCGGTGTTTTGTCCACTGCGGCATAGCTGTACTCGCCATGCTCCACCACCCAATGAGGCACCGCATTGTGGGCGCGGTAGCGGTGACAGAACAAATCGGCATCAAGCGAGTTGGAGATAACCACCTTCACTTTTTTGGCGCGGATGAGATACCGGAAGTAGTGCGCGGTGAGTCTGTCTTTCAGATTTGGCAGGCCCATGCGCGCAGCCACCGCATTAGCCTTCCAAAAAAAATAATCTAGCCAGCGCCCCCGGAAAAGAGACGCCACGCGAATACCGCGCGACCGAAGTGTGGCATAGTAGGCGCGATCCCACGTGCTGAAAACGGGAAAGAGGCATGCAGCCACGCCTTTTTTGTTCAGGTAGTCGCACAGGTCGGCTGCGAATGTTTCCGCACCGCCAATTTGGATCGACCAAACCACCACCAAAACCACCGGCTTACGCATGGATCAAGCGGTTATAGAGCGAACAGTATTGGTCAACACATGTTTCCATCCGAAATCGCAGCGTGGCTTGACTGGCCGCTTGGCTGTGCTGGGCGTACAGTGCTTCGTTCAGAACATACCGTTCCATGGCCTCTGCCAAATCTACGGAGCGCGGCTCTTTTTCGGCCGTTAGCGGCAGCAACTGACCGCAGGTGCCCGAAGGCGCATGAACAATCTCGGGGATACCACCCAGTTCGCTGGCGATCACCGGCTTGTTGGCCAGCAGGTACTCGATCACGGTGGTGGGTAATCCTTCGTAGTAACACGAAGGGGCCAACCCCACATCCATTGCCTCAATGTAGTCGCCCACGAGCGGTGTTTCTTCGACCAGGTGTATGTTCGTTTCAGTTATGGAGAGGCCGTTCTGCCGGAGAAACGCTTTCGTGACTCCCACCAAAATCAAGTGTGTCGTTCGCTTTGTTCGGGTTTGAAAACTCAGGAAGGCCTCCACGGCAAGGTGCCAACCTTTCTGCCGAGACGCGCGCCCCACCATCCCAAAAACAAAAGCATCACTGCCTATGCCCAACGCTGCACGGGCAGCGTAACCGGCTGTTTGGGTGGCTTTTGCCACACCGTTGTAAATAACCTCTACGGGGGCCGTGAGTAGCGAGGCTTCCTCCGTCAACCACTTTTTTCCCGCGTATGACACCGATACAATGGTTGATACCTGCCGCAAAAATGGCTGAAGGGAAAAATTTGGCTGTTGGGCCCAATAGGCAATTTCGTTGTGGTCGGTAAACACCACTTTTTTTGCAGGGGAGAACTTCGCCATGCGCAGATGATCGGCATACGCGCTGTGGCTGTGAATGACATCGATACGATACCACCAAACACAAAAGGCAAAAAACCCATTGGTACACATTTTATGAATGTGAGTCGGCCCGCCAAGGGCCGCGGAAAGCGCGTTTACCTTCCATGCCACGAAGTTGAGGATTGGTACTGTATGCAGGGAGCGTAGGGTAATGCCGGGTAGCCGCGCCATCTTTTTGTGCAGCGAGGCCCCCCGGGGGTTGCTTTCGACAAATACGATGACCCGATGGCCGCGCTTGGCAAGTTCGCTGGCCAGGTTGCTGACCATTACCTCGGTGCCACCCAGTTGCAACGACCATGTGGACAACAGGATATTCATGGCTACCGGCCCTCGTTTGGTGCGGCCGTTCGCTTCTCGCCCATCAGAATAAACACACTGGCATCTTCCGCGGGTCCCTCAATCGGCCGTATCACAAAGTCTTCTGCTACGGTGGCATCTGTGATGTCCGATAAAAAATTCACCACCGGTTTTCCCAACAGTCGTTTGATGGCATTCTTCACCCGCATATAGGGTGTAGACTGAATGGTAAAGTGCAACTCCAGAATATTTTTTTTTAAGTACTGAAACCGCTGGAAGGGAAGGCTTTCGTCTTGTCGATAGTGGCCTGTGATGTGAAAATACCGGGAAAACACTTCGCGAAATTCGGTCAGTGTCAGTTCGTTCACATGAAAGGGGTTGTGGATACCTTGCGCTGAAAACTTTTGCTTGTTGGGTGTACTGCAGAGGAGGCTGCCCCCGGGCTTTAGCAACCGGCTCATTTTCTCCAGAAAATCGCCTGGTTCGGGCAGGTGTTCCAACGTTTCGAAGCTCACGATCAAGTCGTACAGTGGTTGGTCAGCGGCCAGGGCTCGATAGTCGCTCTGCACAAATTCAATGGAGCGGCTATAGTTTTTTTTCGCAAAGGTGATGGCCTCTTCGGAGATATCAACACCGCACACCCGGGTGGCGCCCAACTGGTGGATAATCGCGGAGCCGTAGCCAACGCCACAAGCAATATCCAAGACAGACTTGCCCGCGTAGTGTGCACCAAAATAATGGTAGCGTTGCAAATGGTCGGCACTGTACTTTTCCCATGCCAAGGTACCGGGTGTCAATCGTTCTTCGGCCATACGTTAGTTGGTCAGCGTAAATTGTACGGGCCACCACAGGTAAGAGGCTTTGCGCGGAGGCGTTTTCTTGGTGCCCCAAAGGTCGCGCTCTTTTACCTCAAACGTAGCCGCCTGCTCGATAATGTGGGTATCGGATTTTTCATCTCCGAAAAACAACGACACCGTGTATTTACCCTCCATCAGGGGAACGGCTCCCAACTGGCACGTAATGGTGCCGGTGGTGCCTCTGAATGTTTCTTGTCCGTCTTTTTGGTAGCGGTTGTTGGCATTGATCAGCTTTGTGCCATCTATTGAGCTCACCACCATCCCCAAACACGGGTGAATTTCCTTTTCGCTCACATACGTGGCCCGAAGGACAATGGATTCGCCAAAGTAGTAAACGGGCTCTTGGCGGTCGGCAAACGTGAGCGTGTCCAGCCATGCGTGCGCATCCAGCGGTTTTGGGAGTTTGATTTCCGTCTGCGATACCAAATTGCGCGAGTTGTACTGCTCAATGACATCGGCCACCGGCCCGGCAAAAATGTGTTGTCCGCCTTCCAAGAGTACCGCCCGGTCGCAGAGATTTTCAACGGCCGCCATGTTGTGGCTTACGAACAAGATGGTACGCCCGCTTTTGCTCACATCTTCCATTTTGCCCAGGCACTTTTTCTGGAATTCTGCATCGCCCACAGCCAGTACTTCGTCAATGATCAAAATTTCAGGCTCCAAAAAGGCGGCCACGGCAAAAGCCAGACGTAATTGCATGCCGCTCGAGTAATGCTTCAGCGGAGTATCCAAAAACTTCTCCACCCCGCTAAACGCCACGATCTCATCAAACTTTTGTTCGATTTCTTTTCGCTTCATGCCCAGCAGCGAACCGTTCAGGAAAACATTTTCGCGACCGGTCAGTTCGGGGTGAAAGCCCGTACCCACTTCCAGCAAGCTGGCAATGCGTCCGCGCGACACAATGCGCCCCGTGGTGGGTGGGGTGATCTTGGACAGTATCTTCAACAGTGTGGATTTGCCGGCCCCATTTCGCCCAATAATCCCCATCGATTCGCCCGGCATCACGCTAAAAGACACCTCGCGCAGCGCCCAAAAATCTTCGGCTTCCGTTTTGTCAAATGAAAACGTGTGCCACAACCGCTCGCGAAAGCTCAAGTACGGACCCGCCCGGTGGCTGATGCGGTACTTCTTGCCTACATGGTCCACTTCCAGAATCGGCTTCATCACGCAAAGTCGGCAAAAAAGTCTTCGGTGCGCTTGAAGTAAACAGCGCCTATGAGCAGAAAAATGACATTGGCACCCAAGCTGATCGCCACCAGCCAGCCATCGTGCCACTGGCCGGTAAGCGGGTACCGAAACAGTTCCACCACCGCATACATGGGCGACAGCGCCAACGCGTATTGCAGCGCGGGCACGTCAATCAACGTGATGGGATAGATGACGGGCGTCAAAAAAAATAACACTTGAACCAAGAAAGGGATCACATACCGGAAGTCGCGGTACTTGACATTCAAAGCCGACAGCCACACACCCAGCCCCAACGTAGCCAACGCGCCCACCAGAATACACATGGGCCAAACAAGCACGGCCCACCAGAAAACCGGTTGCTGGTATGCGATCAGCAACAGCGCAAACAAGACAAACCCCATGAGCGTGTCAAACAAGGCTACTAAAATGGAGGAGATCGGGATGACCAAGCGGGGGAAATAAATTTTTTTGATAATGGGGGCGTTGCTGACCATGCTGTTGGCCGCGCTGGTGAGGCCTGACGAAAACAAGTTCCAAACCAACAGCCCCGAGAACACATAAATGGGGTAGGGCAGGTTGCCCGAGGGGATGTTCAGCGCACGGCCAAAAAAGAACGTGAAGATCACCATCATCAGCAGCGGTTGAAGAATGGCCCACAAAAAGCCGAGCACCGTTTGTTTGTACTTGATTTTGATGTCGCGCCACGTAAAAAAGAAAAACAGTTCGCGGTACCGCCACAATTCACTGAAATGAAAAACCCCACGCCTGGACGCATCAATGGTAAACTCGGTCGGTTCGGGCATAAAGTACGGGCGCAGAGGTTCGCCCCAAATTGCGACTTTTGCACAAAAATAAGATGAAAATCCTATTTCTGGCACCCTATCCCCAAAATCAGGCTCCCTCGCAGCGATTTCGCTTTGAACAGTACTTGCCCGTACTTTCCCAACAAGGCCATTACTGGGAGTTTCATGGGTTTTTGGACTCGGCTTCGTGGCGTATTTTGTTTGTGCGAGGTAAGGCACTGCGCAAGGCCATGGGGGTAATGGAGGGTTTTCTGAGGCGGAGTTTGCTATTGACTCGCTTACATGCGTTTGATGCGGTATTCCTGCACCGCGAAGCGGCTCCTTTGGGGCCACCCGTTTTTGAGTGGATCATAGCAAAGGTTTGGCGCAAGCCGCTGATTTATGATTTTGATGATGCCATTTGGCTGCCGGACAACATCCAAGAAGGGAGGGCTATGCGGTGGCTGAAATACCGCAGTAAAGTGGCGCTCATTTGCCGTTGGAGCCGGGCCGTTAGTGCGGGCAATGACTACCTGGCCGCCTTTGCCAGGCAGCATGCTCCCCGGGTGGTGGTAAACCCCACCACCATTGATACCGAACAAATGCACAACCCGGCTCACTTCCGCAACGCTGACAACCGCCCCGGCCGTGTAGTGATCGGCTGGACCGGCTCGCACTCCACGCTCAAGTACTTGAAAGGGATGGAGCCGGTTTTGAAACAATTGTCCGACACCTATGCGCACGTCCACTTTTTATTTATTGCCGACCAGCCTCCTTCGCTCGCGTTGCCGCGCACCACGTTTGTCCCTTGGTCGTTGGAGACCGAGATCAGCGCCTTGGCTGCGATAGACATCGGCATCATGCCCTTGCCTGACGATGCGTGGGCCAACGGGAAGTGCGGGTTCAAAGCACTGCAATACATGGCCTTGGAAAAAGCGGCCGTAGTCTCGCCCGTGGGCGTAAATACAACCATCGTGACGGATGGTTCTAACGGGCTGCTTGCCGCCACGCCCGAGCAGTGGCACCGCGCCCTGGAACAATTGATTCAAGACCCCGCGTTGCGCCAACGCCTCGGCCAAGCGGGCAGGCTGCGGGTACAACGCGCCTATTCAGTTGTTTCGAATACCGAGCGGTTTCTCTCTTTGTTCGACAAATAGTAAATCAACACAAGCCCCACCAAATAAAAAGGCAACAGTGGTATCTTGTACCGTGTAAGGGTGCCAAAATTGAAGGTAGACACGCCCACCCCAAATGCGAAAGTGATGCTGAAGGCAAAACAAAAGACCACGTGGGGATTGGAAAAAGCCCGGAAAAAAGAAAGCGGCCCTCGGAAAAAGAGGAACAGTGTGAACAGCAAGAAAAACAGGCTCTCTAACGCAGACAGGAGCATCAAGGGGTTTCGAACTTCCCACAGGTAAGGCCGAAAAAGCGACACGTTGACACCGCTGGGGGCCAGTTTCAGCATGCTGGCAAACGAGCCATCCAGTTCACCCAGCGAGTACCCGCTGCCGGCATCGCGCCCGGAATAGTACCGGATATCATAGGCGGTGATGCGTGCCGTGCGGGCCAGGTTTTGAAGCGAATACTTACTACCGCCCTCGCTCACCTGCGCGAGGCCCACGTAAATGGAGGCCAAACAAACGATCGCGAACACGGGCACTAAGATGGCCTTGAGCATCCGCGAGCGGATGGCAAAAAAGTACTTGGAATAGACCCAAAACAAAGCGGCCGGGAGGTAGCAAAGCAGGATGTATTGCTTGATGTGGTAAATCAGGTACACGCTGAGGCCGAAAACAAGCAGCAGGCGTGTATTTACTTTTTTCTTGATCAGCAGCCGATGGATGGCGAAGGTGAGGAGTCCCAGCGCACCCAACGTCATGGTGTCTTTCAAAATGCCTGACCCCCAAAAAAAGACAGACGGAATAAAAAGCGTGGCCGTTGCAATCCACCGATGGAGGAGCGGGAATTCCTTATAGAAGGTGAGAAACAAGGCCCATGAGCCCACAAAACTGAAGAGCGCAAAAAGCACGGCCGTGGCCGAATAGGTCGAGAACGTGAGCAGGTCGAAAAACGCAGCTACCCGCACCACGAAAAAAGACTGTGGGTCGTGGTAGAATAGAATGCGCGAGTGATAGCTGTACAAATCCGGGTCGCTGCCAGGCGCATGGAACAGCAGTCGGAGCCCTTTGCTAAAATCATCGGTGAAGGCTTCCCAAATGATACGGCTGCCAAAAGTGTGGTAGTTGAACGTATCGCCCCCGGAATAGTAAAACTGATAGAGAAAGCCCAGCGCCAGGGCCCCCAAAATTTTGACCGCCAGCGCAGGGTAAAAATACTTTCGGTTCACGGCATCGGTCACGAACGGGCGCACAATGAAGGCCGCCACCAACAGAACGATCAGCAACAGCGGGGTTACAATCAAGTCGCGAAGCTCCATACCGGCTAATCTCCTTTTTCCAGATTCTTTAGTCGTTTTTTGGCGTCTTTAAACGCCTCGTCTTTTCGGCCCGCTTGGCGCTTCACTTGCTGGAAGTACGCCCGGGCCGCCTTCTTGTCGCCCTGTTTTTCACAAATCTCGCCCAGCGAGATCAGCGCAAACAGGTAGTAGCCTGATTCGGTCGCCCCGATTTGTTCGGCAAACCGCACCGTCATCTCATAGTACTTTCGGGCTTCGCCATAGTTTCTGCGCACCTCGTTTACCTGCCCCAGGAAGAAGGCGGCATACCTTCCGCTGGTAGCCTCGTAGCCCACATGGCCACTATCCATGCGGGCCAAAATATGGTGCGAAACGCGCTCCACGTCCACCAGGGCGCCCCGCGCATACAGCATGCGTGCATAATAGCGATGGAAATAGGCGTTGTCGGGGTAGGTTTCATACAAATACTTCGCGATTTCGTACGCGCGGGCTTGGTCGTTTTCGTAGCTGTTCAAGATGCGCATCAGCCATACCATCGCTTCCGTGCGCGTGTAGAACGCATTGTATGACACTTCCTTAAGTTGCTTCAGGCCAAGCTGCTTGTCGCCTTTGCGGAAAAACCAAAGCAAGGGTTTTAAGGCCGGATAGTTTTCGGGCACCCACACCGAGAAGTAGTTGTACAAGGCATCACCAAACAAAAGCTCCGGGCTCAGGTAGTTTTGGTCGCGGCATTCTTCCATGTAGTTGAGTGCTGTTTTGCCGGCCGAGGCGGCTTTGCGCCAATTTTTGCGCTCCTCGTCTGAGTACAGCCGCCCTTTAAAGCCATAGGCTGCCGCCAGGAAAAACGATGACTCCAGTTTGTATTCGGGGTACTTCTTTCGGAGCACTTCCGCAATGGAAATGGTGCTGTCCATGTAGGCCAGAAAGCGCTCATCGTGCGAGGGGTTGCGCGTATCGGGCATGATCTTCCACCACTCGCTCAAGCCCAGCAAAAAGTAGGGCAGCGGATGCCATTTGTATTTTTGTTTGAACCAGCGAAACTGTTGTTCCGCCCGCTCAAACTTAAAGTTGTACATGTCGTTTAAGGCCTGTGTGGCTTCAATTTGCACGTTGATGTCAGCAATGAGTACGCGCGTGGTGTCTTTACGGGGTGTTTGGGCGTATGTGCCCGAGGCCACAAAAAAAAGAATCAGAAAAAGAAACTCCGCGCGCATGTTCAAGAGGAGTGCAAGTTAATAAAATCTTACCTTGGAAACGGAATGAACACCTCGCCCACCACTTCGGTTTTTGAAGTGAACCGCCCGTTGGCCTTTGCTTTGCTTTGCGCCATTTCCTTCCTGCTGCTTTTCATCAAAAAAAACTTCATTGAGTATGAAACGGCCGCCTTTGAATTTTTGCAAGACCGCCCCGAGGGCACCGTCTTGCGTCTGCTCAGCGCGCTGCAGTTTGTGTCCATCCCGCTCGTGTACGCATGGAAGTTCACCGTGATCGGTTTTGTGTTGTGGATGGGATGCTTCCTGTTTGGCTTCCGCATCTCCTTTGCGCAATGCTGGGGCATCGTCTTGTTGGCCGAGTTTGTATTTGTCATTCCCGAAATCATTCGTATAGCGTGGTTTCTTTGGGTGGAAACAGACCCCGCCCTGTCTGATATTGGCCGGTTTTATCCGCTGTCGCTCATGCACTTTTTTGATTACTACGCCATTGACCCGCGCTTTGCGTACCCGCTGCGGTCGGTCAATCTCTTTGAGATCGGCTACGTATTTACGTTGGTGCAGGGGGTGCATTTTTTCGCTAGGCGCGACAAGCAACATGCTTGGTGGATCGTGAGTTGTAGTTACGTGTTGGTATTCGTGCTGTGGCTCGTTTTTTATATGGTGGTCTACAAATAGCGAGTTCCGCCTTCTTTTTTTTACCTTGGCCCCGTTGGCTATCTGAATCTATGAGGAAAATAATGTCCCGCTTGCCAAAGTGGGCGGTGCTGATGTTTGCCATGCCTTGCCAGGTGTGGACCCAGGAGCTTCCCGTCATCACCGGCAAAACATTGACAGCTGTGGAGGTGTACCGTTATTTAGAGCGCCACAAAGAGGCCGAAACCATTACGTTTTCTCGGTGCCGTATTACGTACACCGAGCAAGACGATGACTATCGGTTTGCGTGGGATGATTTCCAGGATTTTGAGAGTGCCAGTGGGTATCAGGGCTCCGTGGCCAAACCCCGTATTGATGCCACCGTCATTTTTTCGGAATGCGCGTTCAACCCAACGGCTAATCGGCAAGTACAGTTTTCGAATTACTATTTCCGGGGCAAAGTTCAATTGGATAATTGCACCGGTTATGGCGTTCAATTCAGCCGGTGTGTTTTTTGGAATGGCATGGCCACCAATGATCTGCGCTTTCGCTACTTGCAGCTATCGTATTGCCAGTTTTATGATGCCTTCAGTTTCAATGACGATGAGATCACTCAGTTAAAACTGGACCACTGCCACTTTGTGCGCAACGATAACTCGGTGGCGTTTGGGTTTGACTTTGTGAACCGGAATCAGTTTTATGACTTTTACATTGATGGCTGTGAATTTCTGGACCAATCGCGAGAGTCGAAAGAGGTGGCTAGCGATAGCCTGGTACATGCCAACAATTTGTTGTACCTGCAAACCTTTGACGTAGCCCACTTTAGAGCCACGCGCTCGCTTTTTGACTGCTCGCTGGTGCTGGGCGACTTTGCTGCGGAGAAGGCGTTTGTGTTTTCTAATAACCGGTATTTTCAAAAAGTCATCTTTGAGCAGGCCCCTAACATCCCCACCGAGGGGTCTGTATTTTCGTTTGCCGATTTGGTAACGGTGGCACCTGGCCGAAGAAATACGGCCGATTCGCTAAGTGTTAAAATCGGAGTGATCCGTGAACTGCCGGGCGATGTATACCTGTATTACCGCTATGATAGCGACTGGGAATATGCCAAAGATCAGGTTCGCCCCTGGATCGACACCGCCCCCGAGAAGCAGATCATACCCGTGTACAGTAAGTTGCTGTCTGTGTTTGACGCCACCGCGGACATTGAGTCCTATAACCTATGTTTTCGGCAGATGAAGCGTATCGAGAAAACAGCCTCCAAAATACGCTGGGAAACACAACAGCGATTTATTGACTGGTTTCGGTGGAAGATGGACATCTTTCTGGAGAAGTTTAGCGCCTACGGCACGGATCCGGTACTGTCGCTATTTAATTCCTTTTTGGTCATTTGTGCCTTTGCGTTGATCTACATCGTGTTCCCCAGCGAAGAAGACAATCTACGTTTCCACAATATTCAGGCAGCTGTGTATCGCTACGTGTCGCATTTTGCCGAACAGCAAAAACAGTTTTTCACTACCGATGAATTGTATCAGCGCGACTTGGAGGCCGGTCGTGCCATGAAACAACAACTGAAATCGAACATGGAGCGTCTTCCCCCGGTTATTTCGGTCCTCGGCATGCCCTTTTATTACGTGTCTTACTTCTTCGCGTTCGTCCGTCACCGCATCCGAAGCATGGTGCGGTTCAATATTTACCAAGATTGGACCGATCTCAACGCCCGGGGGCGGCTAAAAACCTCGCTGGTCGTAAGTTTGAATTTTATGGGATTTCTTTTGTGGGGATTGGTGATGCGCCTGGTGAACGGATTTACGCTGAGCTTAAATGCGTTTGTTACACTGGGGTATGGCGAGATTGAAGCCAAGGGCATTGCCCGGTATTTTTGCGTGATTGAAGGTTTGGTAGGATGGTTTTTGCTCAGCGTGTTCAGTGTGTCGCTCATTAGCCAGATACTACAATGATGCGCTTGCTTTTTACGCTGGTGGCTGTTGGGGTGTTGATGTCATGCAGCAACCGCGCGCGAAATGACGAACGGCTGTTGTGGGAGTACTACAGCGGATTTACCTATCCGCCCGAGTTATTTGACAGCCTGATGCGCCAAGCCCGCACCGAAAAGACAAAACAATTTTTTTGGGGCATGCGTTGTTTTGAGAAATACGACCAGTTTGACAGTGTCTCGTGTTATGACAGCGCCCGATTTATTTTTGATGCGCTCATCCGCGATGAACCCGACAGCTACTTGGGCTATTTAGGCAAGGGCATTCTGCTTACCGAACGTGGCCGCAAGAACCGCGGCAAGGGTTTACCATTTAGGCATTACCTCGACAGCGCGGAGAGCTGTTATCGACTGGCCACGGCCAGGCAACCCAATCATGGCGCGGTGTATTATTACCGCGGGCGCAACCAATACAACATCAACGTGGATACGATCAATCCGCTGGCCATCGCGTATTTGGACACAGCCGCGCAGTTTCGGGGCAGCTTTTTTAAGGCCAATGAGCGGTCGGCCGAGTTTCTTTCGCACTACCTGGATTTATCCGAAAAGCTGGACAGCAACAGCCATGCGCGCTTTCAATCCATGTTCCCCAGTGCCGAGGAGCGCATCAAGTATTACTTTGCCCGAAGCTTGGCGATCGACTCCGGCTGGTACCAGACGTATCAGGGCATCGCGAAAGCCACGCACGTCTATTCGGCCCGCGAGCGTATCTACTTCTTGAGCAAGGGTATCGCCCTTGCGGTGAACAAAAAATCACGCGACTCACTGGACCTCATGTTGGCACTGCTCCACATTTACCATCATGACTTGCATGATTTTGAAACGGCCCGCTCGCTGGTTCAGCAACTTCACCACCTGGATGCCAACGCACAGAAATCATTGGCGTGGGCGAATTACTACCTGGGCGAGCCGGCCGCGGAAACACAACAAGGCTTTTACAACCTACGCGATGTGAGCGGAAATGAGGGGTGGCAGGAGCGCGTTCAATATGCGCAACTAACAGGGGCCTACGACTCCGCCCATGTTTACCTGGACCGCTGGAAAAAAGCCAACCCCGATCGGGCTTTTTGGGCCGACTACGAACGCGCCAAGCTGTTGTTACGGCAACAGAAAGAAGGGGCCGCGCGTGCGTTGTTGAGAGAAATGGTAGACCGGGGGGCACGTCAATGGGGCGAAGAGCGGTTCGATCATCCCGCGTACGCCAAAGCGTATTTTTTGCTCAATTACTTCGAGGGGTATTGACCCTACGCCAGCATCTTCACTACCGTAAGGGCAGCTTCCTCTCCCTTGTTGCCATAGGTGCCGCCTGCGCGGTCTTCGGCTTGTTTCTTGGTGAGGGTGGTGAGCACGCCAAACGCCACCGGTTTATTTGTTTTGAGCCCTACTTTCATAATGCCGTACGCTACCGCTTGGCAGATGTAATCAAAGTGGGCTGTTTCGCCCTGAATCACACAACCCAGGCAAATCACGGCATCCATGTCTTTGCGCTCGGCCAGTTGCTGTGCCTTTAAGGGCAGTTCAAAACTGCCGGGCACGTACACCGTTTCAATGTTGGCTTTCTTCGCCCCCAGTTGCAGCAGCGTATCGTAGGCACTTTGGCGGAGCGCAGCGGTGATCTCTTCGTTCCACTCGGCCACCACCAAAGCAAACTTCTTTTTGCGTATGTCTATTTTTTCTTTCCCCGTAAGGGATGATAGGGAGCCTGCCATGGGATACTTTTTTGCGAGCAATTTCGCACAACGGCCTCCATGTACCAAACAAAAAAAGGCAACCGAAGCTGCCTTTTGAAAGGGGTGGTGGAAACGCCCCTACGACTGTGTTTCGAGGCGTGCCTTTTCGCGTTTCGCGTTTTGAGCCTCGGCCGAATCCCAAAACCTTTCAATGATGGTGGTATAGGCTTTTAAGGCTTTGTCTTTTTGCGAGAGCTTTTCGTACGCCAGTGCGGCCTTCATCAGATAGGCAGGCGTAAACTCCTTGTTGGGCTTGTAATCAGCTGCTTTTTGGTAATAGCCGGCCGCCTTTTCAAAATTATCTTGCTCCATGTACGCATCGCCCATCAAACTGTAGGCGCGTGCCTGTACCAACAGATCGCTGGCACTGAAATCTTCCAGATGGAAAATGGCCAACGGAAATTTTCCCTGCTTGAGGTAAATGGCCCCGGCATAGAAGTTAGCCAGGTTGGCGGCATCGGTCAGGCTGTAGTCTTCTATGATTTGAAGAAAGCCCAGGTTGTTGCCATCGCCATTCAGGGCCAGGTTTAAGCTATCGGTCTCAAAATAGCGGATGGCCTGGAACATCTCTTTCTGCCCCTCTTCGTTGCGCTGGCCTTTCCAGTAGTTAAACCCAAAATAGCCGCCCACGGCCAAAATCAGCGCGCCCACAATGCTCAACACCACCTTGGGATGTTCTTCCACCCAATGCTCAACGCCTACCAATTTGTCCTGAAGCACCTCGGCACTTTCTACAGCCGATGCTTTCTCGTCCTTCTTCTTTGCCATAAAAAATTAAGCCCCGGTGTCATTCGGGGCTGCAAAACTAAACATTCGCGGGGTTAAAGCAAAGGCGCGCTCAATCGAGTACGTATGGATAGTCGGGCTCGGCATAAACGTCCGTCAGGGCTTCGCTGGCATCCGGGAAGTTGGATTCTTCGGCAAACCGCACGCTTTCCTCCACTTGGGCATTCACCTTTTCTTCGATGGCCGCCAGTTCGCCCTCGGTGGCGATTTTCTTGGTCAAAATGGTGTGGCGTACCTGCTCCACCGGGTCGCGCTGTTTGTATTCTTCCACTTCGTCTTTGGAGCGGTATTTCTGGGGGTCGCTCATGGAGTGACCTTTGTAGCGATACGTTCTAAATTCCAGCAGGGTGGGCCCTTCGCCTGCGCGGGCGCGCTCGGCCGCCCGGGCCACTGCCTCGTGCACGGCTTCCACGTTCATGGCGTCCACCGGTTCGCTGGGCATGTCGTACGATTCGCCCAGTGTGTACAGTTCGGTCACATTAGACGTGCGCTGCACAGACGTGCCCATCGCATATCCGTTATTTTCGATGACAAAGATGACGGGCAGTTTCCACAGCATGGCCAAATTCAGGGCTTCATGAAAGGCTCCCTGCCGCACGGCTCCATCGCCCATGTAGCAGATGCACAGGTTTTGGGTGCCCTTGTATTTTTCCGCGAAAGCGATGCCGGCCCCGAGCGGCACCTGGCCGCCCACAATGCCGTGGCCCCCCAAAAAATGGCGCTCTTTGTCAAAAATATGCATCGATCCGCCCTTGCCTTTGGTGGTGCCGGTTTCCTTGCCGTACAACTCGGCCATCACCGCGTTGGGCGAGGTGCCCAGTGCCAACGGGTGGCCATGGTCGCGGTACGCGGTGATCCACTTGTCGTCTTTGGTCAGCGCAGTAACCGCCCCTGCCGCACAGGCTTCTTGGCCAATGTACAAATGGCAAAACCCGCGTATTTTTTGCATGCCATAGAGCTGTCCGGCTTTTTCTTCAAACCTGCGCATTAGGTACATGCTCTCAAACCAATACAGGTAGGTTTCGCGGGAGTAGGTGCCTTTGGCCGATTTGGGTTTTGCTGCTGTGCTGGTAGCCATGGTTACGTGCGTTTTGCGACTAAAGAGTTGCGAAAATACGGTAGGATAGGCCAACTGCCAAACGGCTGTTTGTATTTTGCGGGGCTGTTTAAAAAGCCCATGCCGGTGTACCTAGCCCAACTTTCACTTTTTCAATTCAAAAATTATGACGAAGCCCACTGGCATTTCGCGCCCGGCATCAATTGTTTGTTGGGATTGAATGGCGCAGGAAAAACCAATCTGCTGGACGCCATTCATTACCTGTCGCTGACGCGGAGTTTCCTGCATTCCTCCGACCCGCAACACGTGCGCCACGGGGCACCACAGTTTGTCGTCAAGGGAGAGTTTGTCAATGCGGCCACCCACGCCTCGGTGGCGGTGTCCTACCAGGCCGGGGCCCGAAAAGTTGTGCATGAAAATGGCATTGAATACAAAAAATTCTCGGAGCATTTGGGCAAATACCCGGTGGTGCTGGTGGCCCCGCAAGATGTGGAACTGATTGAAAGTGGTGCGGAGGCCCGGAGGGCTTTTTTTGACAGCCTGCTTTCGCAGATGAACAAACCGTACCTCGCGCAATTGATTCGCTACAATCACTTTTTGAAGCAACGAAACGGTGCCCTGCGGCTGTTTCAAGAACGCTCCACAGTGGATGGGGATTTGCTGGCCCGCTACGATGCCGAACTGATGGAAGCCGGAAAATTTCTGGCACAGGCGCGTGCGGCTTTCTTGCAGTCGCTCTTGCCGCTGTTGCAAAAACACTACCGCCACCTGACGGAGCACGCCCCCGAGCAGGCAGCCATCGAATATGAAACACTCCCGGCCACCGACTATGCCGACATGCTGCGGCAGTCGGTAGCTAAAGACGTGGTGTTGGGGCGCACCACGGTGGGCGTTCACCGCGATGAGTTTCACTTTTTGCTGGATGGCCGCCCGCTGAAGCGATTCGGATCGCAAGGTCAGCAGAAGTCCTTTTTGATTGCCCTCAAGTGGGCCGAGTTTGATTCGCTCAGTCTGCACCTCGGCAAAAAACCCATTTTATTGTTGGATGATATTTTCGACAAACTGGACGATAAGCGCATTGGTCATTTGATGAAAGGGGTGGCCGAGGGCCATTTTGGGCAACTCTTTATCACAGACGCCCGCCCGGAACGCACCCGCCAACTGATGCAATTGGGTAATCTCACCGCCCATGTCATCACCATCGGGCCTGCGGAATAGGGCAAAATATGCTATCTTTGATTGATGATTTTCCCCACGGTCATAAAAGGAAGCTATATCGAGCGGATGACGGACGAGGAGTTTTTCCGGTTCTGTCAGGACAACCGAGAACTAAAGTTTGAGCGTGCCGCCAATGGCCGGATAATTTTTATGTCACCCACCACATTCATTACAGGGGAGCGGAACCATGAGATTTTGTACCAGCTCCGGAAATGGAACAAGAAGTACAAACTTGGGCGCACGGTTGATTCCGACACTGGATTCTACCTCGCCAACGGGGCCATGCGCAATCCGGATGCCGCTTGGGTAAGCCATGCTCGGCTGGCCACTGTGCCCAAAGGCGAGCTTGAATCGTTTCCCCATCTCTGCCCTGATTTTATCATCGAGTTGAAATCAAAATCCGACCGCGTGGACGACCTGAAAGTCAAGATGGATGAATGGATGGCCAATGGGTGTCTGCTCGGGTGGTTGATTGATGCAGACGAGGAAGTCGTGCACGTGTATGAAGGAGGCAGGGTGAGAATAGTAAACGGTTTTGATGCTCCACTTTCGGGCGAGCCGCTCTTGCCCGGGTTTGAATTGATCCTATCCGAGTTGCGGGTGTAGCGCTATGGCCTCGCGCTCCGATAAAGACGGCAACAGCAAACACGTGGGCGATGCCATCCGCGAGTTGCTCAAAGCCTACCATATCGAAAACAAGTTCGATGCGGCAGCCGTGGTAGCCTCTTGGGAACGCCTGTTTGGCAAGCCGGTAGCTCGCCACACGCGCAGGATTTTCCTTCGCGACAAGGTCTTGTTTGTCGAACTGGACTCCCCTTCGCTCAAACACGATCTCAGCCTTCACAAGACCCGGATGATCGAGGCCATCCGACAGGAGTTTGGCGCCACAGCCGTGGGAGACATCGTTTTCATGTAACAGCCCACCCGGTGCCGCAGATTTGCGAATTATCCACCATTCCGGTTTGTCCAAACCGAAAAACCGTATAATTTTGCGCTCCTGTTTTTTGGAAAAGCCAAAAACAGCCCAAAAGCATCGAAAAAAGCACTTGGGAAAAGCGTTCTTCATTTTTTTGTTCCGGGGAGATACTCAAGCGGCCAACGAGGACAGACTGTAAATCTGTTGACTTATGTCTTCACAGGTTCGAATCCTGTTCTCCCCACTTGTAGGCCGTAGCTTTAGCGAAGGCCTACGTCTCAGAAGTCGGCTTTGGTTGGATGAAGGTCCACCTCCGCCAGGGCTTCGGTGGACAAGCGGGAGTAGCTCAGTTGGTAGAGCGATAGCCTTCCAAGCTATAGGTCGCGGGTTCGAGCCTCGTCTCCCGCTCAGTTGGATTCGAAATTCACGATTTCGGGTTCAGGATTTGGGCCTGAAAGGTCATTGAATTTTGAATCTCGGATGAAGAGTTTTGAATGATTGATGCTGTTGTAGCTCAGTGGTAGAGCACTTCCTTGGTAAGGAAGAGGTCGTGAGTTCAATCCTCATCAACAGCTCTGAAGGAAATGTTGAAGAGCTCTCTGGTAGTCATGGTGAGAGGTCGTCTCGCCCCAGGCGAGATCAACAGCTCTGAAGGAAATGTTGA